>JAFECL010000022.1:19826-44022 GCA_018242165.1 Pseudomonadota bacterium | reverse complement strand
GGCGGCCCGCGCTGCCGGCGCCGATGCGGTGATCAACTATCGCGAGGGCGATGTTGCCGCCGCGATCCTGGCGGCGAACGGCGGGGCCAGGGTCCAGCGCATTGTCGAGGTCGAATTCGGCGGCAATCTCGCGGTGTCGAACGCGGTGCTGGATGTGGGCGGGGTGATCGCCACCTATGGCTCGATGGGCGATGCCCAGCCGGCGCTGCCGTTCTATCCGATGATGTTCAACCAGACCGTGGTGCGGATGATCTTCGTCTATCTGCTCACCCCTGCCGACCGGGCTCGGGTGATCGGCAAGATCGATGCGGCGCTGCGGGCCGGGGCGCTGCACCACGCCATCGCCGCGACCTTCCCGCTGGATGAGGCGGCTGCGGCCCACCATGCGGTCGAATCCGGCGCGCTGATCGGCAATGCCGTGGTGATGCTGGATTAGGCGGGGCAGGCGATGAAGATCACCCGCCTCGAAACCTTCACCGATCCCTTCGTCTGCTTCGTGCGCGTGACGACGGCGGATGGCGCGCAGGGCTGGGGCCAGACCTCGACCTACCACGCCGATATCACCGCCCAGGTGTTTCACCGGCAGGTGGCCCCATGGGTGCTGGGGGGCGATCCGCGCGACATTGCCGGGCTGGTCCGGCTGGTCGAGGAGCGCGAGCACAAATATCCCGGATCCTACCGCTGCCGGGCGCTGGCCGGGCTGGATACCGCGCTGTGGGATTGGCGCGGGCGGCAGGAGGGGCGCTCTGTCGCGGCGCTGCTGGGTGCCACCCGCACCAGCTTGCGCGCCTATGCCTCGTCGATGAAGCGCGACATCACCCCCGAGGAAGAGGCCGCACGGCTGGTGCGGCTGCGCGACGAGCAGGGCTTCGATGCCTTCAAGTGGCGGGTCGGCGCCGAATGCGGCCGCGATGTCGATGAATGGCCGGGGCGGACCGAGGCGGTGGTGCCCACCGTGGCCCGCGCGCTGGGGCCGGGGGTGGCCAAGCTGGTCGACGCCAATTCGGGCTTTTCCCCGGCCCGCGCGATTGCCGTCGGGCACCTGCTGCAAGACGAGGGCATCGTCCATTACGAGGAGCCCTGCCCCTATTGGGAGCTGGAGCAGAGCGCCGAGGTGACCGCCGCGCTGGCGCTCGACGTTACCGGGGGCGAGCAGGACTGGGATTTCAACATCTGGCGGCGGATGATGGCGCTGAAGGCGGTGAACGTCCTCCAGCCCGACGTGATGTACATGGGCGGGCTGACCCGCACGCTGCAGCTGTGCGCGATGGCCGATGCCGCCGGTTTCACCATCACCCCGCACAGCGCCAACCTCTCGCTGGTAACGGTGTGCACCGCGCACCTGCTGGCGGCGATCCCCAATGCTGGCCCCTATCTCGAATTCTCGATCGAGGGGCCGGATTACTATCCGTGGCAGCAGGACCTGTTCCTGGGCGACCCGTTCCGGATCGAGGCCGGGCGGATGGCGGTGCCCGAGGGGCCGGGCTGGGGGGTGGAAATCAACCCGGCCTGGCTCGAGCGGGCAAGCTACCAGTCAAGCGAACTCGAAGCCTGATTACCGGCATGAAAAAGGCCCCCGCGAGCGGATCGCGGGGGCCTTTTCTGTGCCATCAGGCGATTTGCCTCAGGCCGGAGCGAGAAGGTCTGGCTTGAGCGACCCGGCGCGCAGCGGCCTTTATTGGCCGTGAGCACCGGAAGCGCGAAAGACGGCCCTTCGCAGCCCGGCATGGGGCAAATCAATGACCCTTCTTGTCGGCCCAGACGTTGCGATAGGCCATGTAGGCAAGGATGGTGGCGAAGAGCAGGAAGCCCAGCACCGCCCAGCCGGTCTGGTGGCGCTTTTCGAGCTTGGGCTCGGCAGTCCAGACCAGGAAGGCCGAAACGTCCTGCGCCATCTGGTCAACCGTCGCCTTGGTGCCATCCTTGTAGCTCACCTGGCCGTCGCTGGTCAGCGGCTTGGGCATGGCGATGTTGAGGTTGGCGAAATAGGGGTTGTAGTAGAGCCCCGCGCCCGGCTGGTTTTCCTTGGGCAGGTCGGCCGGCGGGTTCTGATAGCCGGTCAGCAGGCTGTAGACATAGGCCGCACCGCCATGCCGCGCCTTGGTGATCAGCGACAGGTCCGGCGGGCTGCCCTGACCGGCATAGACCACCGGCGGGAAGTGATCGGCCATGGTGCCGTCATGGGTCTTCATTTCGCCCATGCCGGGATTGTAGGCCGGCACCTTGTAGCCCTTGGCCACGGCCTTCACTTCGTCTTCGTTATAGCCCAGCGCCTTGAGGTCGCGGAAGGCCACCAGCTTGATCGCGTGGCAGTTGGCGCAGACTTCCTTGTAGACCTGGAAGCCGCGCTGCAGCTGCTGGCGATCGAACTTGCCGAACATCCCGTCGCTGGCCAGGGCCAGTTCCTTGGGGTGTTCGTGGAACTTCTTCTCGGCGCTGGTCGGCAGGCCGTCGTGGGCCAGGCCCACCACGCCGAGGATCAGCGCCCAGCCGAGCGCGACGGTGAAGAACAGGCCGGCGAGGATGGAAATCAGTCGGATCATGGTTCGTCCCTCTCGTCCTCGCTTATTCGGCCGGGGCCAGGCTGGCAGCCTGGTCCGAACCCAGCACCGCCTCGGTGATCGAGAAGGGCAGCGGCTCGGGCTGTTCGATCGACGAGACGATCGGCAGCACCACCAGGAAGTGCAGGAAGTAGTAGATCGCGGCGATCTGGCTGATGATCACGAAGGGTTCTTCAGCCGGCGAACCGCCGCAATAGCCCAGCACCGCCACGTCGATCACCAGCAGCCAGTAGAACTTGCGGAAGGTGGGGCGGAAGTGGCCCGAGCGGACCGGCGAACGATCGAGCCAGGGCAGGAAGAACCACACCAGGATCGCGCTGAACATGCCCATCACGCCCAGCAGCTTGGCGGGAATGCCCAGCAGCGGGAAGTTCTGGGTGAAGGCGCGCAGGATCGCGTAGAACGGCCAGAAATACCATTCGGGCACGATGTGCGCGGGCGTCTGCATCGGGTTGGCCGGAATGTAGTTGTCCGGGTGGCCCAGCGCGTTCGGGGCGAAGAACACCACCGCGCAGTAGATCAGCAGGAAGGCGCCCAGCCCCCAGCCATCCTTGGCGGTGTAATAGGGGTGGAAGGGCACGGTGTCGCTCTCGCTCTTCACCTCGACCCCGGTCGGGTTCGACGAACCCGGGATGTGCAGCGCCCAGATGTGGAGGATCACCACGCCCAGGATCACGAAGGGCAGCAGGAAGTGCAGCGAGAAGAAGCGGTTCAGCGCGGCGTTATCCGGCGCGAAACCGCCCAGCAGCCAGGTGTGCAGCGCATCGCCGACCAGCGGGATGGCCGAAAACAGCCCGGTGATCACCTGCGCGCCCCAGAAGCTCATCTGGCCCCACGGCAGCACATAGCCCATGAAGGCGGTGGCCATCATCAGCAGGAAGATCACCACGCCCAGCAGCCAGATCATCTCGCGCGGGGCCTTGTACGAGCCGTAGAAGAAGCCGCGGAAGATGTGGATGTAGACCACCACGAAGAAGGCACTGGCGCCGTTGGAATGCATGTAGCGCAGCATCCAGCCCCAGTTGACGTCGCGCATAATGTGCTCGGTCGAGTTGAAGGCCAGGTCGGCGTTGCCGGCGTAATGCATCGCCAGGATCACCCCGGTGAGGATCTGGATCACCAGGCAGACGCCGGCCAGAACACCGAAGTTCCAGAAATAGTTGAGGTTGCGCGGCACCGGATAGCCGGCGCCGATCGCGTTGTAGACCAGGCGCGGCAGCGGCAGCTTGGCATCAAGCCACTGCATCAGCGGGTGCTGGGGCTGGTATTCGTTGGCCCAGGGAAAGCTCATGTGCGTGATCCTCAGCCGATCTTCACGACAGTGTCGGAAGTGAAGGTGTACTCGGGAACTTCAAGGTTCTTCGGCGCGGGGCCTTTGCGGATCCGGCCGGCGGTATCATATTGCGAACCGTGGCAGGGGCAGAAATAGCCGCCGAACTCGCCCTTGGGCTCACCCTCGGCGCTGCCCAGCGGCACGCAGCCCAGGTGGGTGCAGACGCCCATGGTGATCAGCCAGTTGGCCTTGCCGGGCTTGGTCCGGTCTTCCAGGCTCTGCGGATCGCGCAGGCTGGCGGTGGCCACGGCCTGCGCGTCGGCCTGTTCCTTGGCGGTCAGGTTGCGGATGAACACCGGCTGCTTGCGGAACATCGCCTTGATCGCCTGGCCGGGCTTGATCGCGCCGATGTCGACCTCTGTGGTGCTTTCGGCCAGCACGTCGGCGGAAGGCGACATCTGGCTGATCAGCGGCACCAGCACGCCAGCCGCGCCAACGCCCGCGGCGCTGACCGCGGCGATGTTGATGAAATCGCGCCGCCGCACCCCGTCGCCTTGCTCCGGAGCCTCCGTGACCGCGTCTTGTGCCATGATCTAGCCCTTATCTTGCCTAAGCGTCTTGTCATTGCCGCCCCGCGCCGCCTGGCCGGGCCGGAACCATCGATCGTGCGCAGGTTGCCCCCTGCACCACCGGCTTCGGGATGCCTGCGGCACCCTTCGGCCAGACGGTTTGGGCGGCCTGATAGACGCGAAAACCCGCGCTGCCAACCGCGTTTTTTGGGCTATCGCGCCGCCACGCCCGCGTCAACCGAGCCGGGCCGATTCACGCCGGATTGTCCAGCCCGATCAGCGCGATCTGGCGGCCATAGTCGGCCTCGCTGCGGTGGGTGGCGCGGCGGAACGAATAGAATCGCGCCGGGTCGGCATAGGTGTCCAGCCCCAGCCGGTCGATCCGCCCCACCCCGGCCCGGGCCAGCCGCCCCGCGACATAGCCTTCAAGGTCGAATTGCCAGTGGCCTGTCCGCCCCGGGGCAAAGTGGGCGGCATTGGCCGGATCGGCGGCCAGCAGGCCCGCATGGAAAGCGGCGTCGACCTCGTAGCTGGGCTGGGCGATGCACGGGCCGATCGCGGCGACGATGCGCGAGCGGCTGGCGCCCAGCGCCTCCATCGCCGCGATCGTCGCGTCGGTCACCCCGGCCAGGGCGCCCTTCCACCCGGCGTGGGCGGCGCCCACCACCCCGGCCTCGGTGTCGGCGAACAGCACCGGGGCGCAATCGGCGGTGAGGATCCCCAGCAGCACCCCGGGCCGGTCGGTGACCAGCGCGTCGGCCTTCGGGCGGGCGGCCTCGTTCCAGTTCCCCGCCACCACGCAATCGCGGCCATGCACCTGATAGACCGTGACCAGCCGGGCCCCCGGCAGCACCGCCGCCACACCCCGGCGGCGGTTCTCGAGCACCGGGATCAGGCGCGGATCATCGGGGTCCATCGCCCGGGTGCCCATGTCGAGCCCGGCAACCTCGCCCCGGGACACCCCGCCGCGCCGGCCAAGGAAGCCGTGCGGCAGGCCGGCCAGCAACGGCGCGCGGATGACGTCCAGCTCAGCCAAGGCTCTTGCCCACCTGCTCGGCGGTGTCCTTCGACAGGCCCGGCGCAGCGGCGATCCGCTCCAGCTCGGCCTTCATCAGCGCGGCGCGGGCCGGCTCGATCCGCCGCCAGCGGCCCAGCGGGGCGACGAAGCGCGCGGCGGTCTGGGCGTTGAGCGGATCGAGCGCGAGGATCAGGTCGGCGATCAGGCGATAGCCCGCGCCGTCGGCCGCGTGGAAGGCCCCGGCATTGGCGGCGAAGGCCATGTAGAGCGCGCGCACCCGGTTGGGGTTGGCCAGGGTGAAATCGGCATGGTCGGCCAGCGCCCGCACCTGATCGAGCACCTGCGGATGGAGTGAGCCGGCCTGCAGGCTGAACCACTTGTCGATCACCAGCGGGTTGTCGGCGAAGCGGGCGTGGAACCGGTCGAGCCGGGTGGCGCGTTCGGCGCAATCGAGGCTGCACAGCACGGCCAGCGCGCCCTGCCGGTCGGTCATGTTGTCGGCCGCGTCGAACTGCGCGGCGGCGCGGCGGGCGGCCTCGGTCGGCAGCGCCGCGGCCAGCATCACCAGCGCCTGGGTCTTGACCTTGCGCGCACCCTTCGCGGCGGCATCGAGCCCGAAGGGCACCGCGCTGGCGCGATCGTGCAGCG
This sequence comes from Pseudomonadota bacterium, assembly GCA_018242165.1. Classification (GTDB taxonomy): domain Bacteria; phylum Pseudomonadota; class Alphaproteobacteria; order Sphingomonadales; family Sphingomonadaceae; genus Novosphingobium. Next base: position 37,953 of record JAFECL010000022.1, on the reverse strand, counting down.
CCTGCAGCTCGGCCGACAGCGCCCGGCCCAGCGCGCGCTTCAGCCCCTCGCGCTCGGCGCGGATCGCCTGCGGGTCGGCCATGGCGAACTGTTCGGCCAGCCAGGCCTCGCCGGGCAGGACCATCAGCTCGCCGCGCATCAGGTCGTCAAGCGCGGGGTCGGCCAGCACCGCCCCCATCGCCCCGGCCAGTGCCGCCTCGCCGCTGGCGCGCGCCGCCGCATCGAGCCGCCCCTCGGTGGCGGCGACCAGATGGCGCAGGGCCAGCGCCTGCAGTGCCTCGTAACGGGCGAAGGGATCGTCATCGTGGCCCGCCAAAAAGACCAGATCCTCGGGGGTCTGGTCGCTGACGATCGTCACGGGCGCGGAAAAGCCGCGGTTGAGCGACAGCACCGGGCGGCTGGTGAAGCCGGGGAAGGCAAAGCTCGCTTCGGCCCGGTCGAGCACCACCAGCTGTTCGCCCCGGTGGCGCCCGCTGGCCGGATCGAACAGCGCCAGGCGCAGCGGGATCGGCATCGGCGCCTTGTCCGGCTGGCCCGGGGTGGCGGGGACGGTCTGGGCAAGGTGCAGCGTCGCCACGCCCTCGGCATGCTCCAGCCGGGCGCGGACTTCGGGCGTGCCGGCCTGGCTGTACCACAGGCGGAACCGGGTCAGGTCCAGCCCGGTTCCGTCCTCGATCGCCGTGACGAAGTGCTCGCAGGTCGCCGCCTCGCCATCGTGGCGCGCGAAATAGAGATCGGTGCCCTTGCGGAAGGCCGGCGCCCCCGCCAGCGTCCGCATCATGCGGATCACCTCGGCCCCCTTGTTGTAGACCGTGGCGGTGTAGAAGTTGCTGATCTCCTGATAGGAATCCGGGCGGATCGGGTGGGCCAGCGGACCCGAATCCTCGGGAAACTGGGCCGCGCGCAGGATCCGCACATCCTCGATCCGCTTGACCGCCGCGCTCCCCATGTCGGCACTGAACAGCTGGTCGCGCAGCACGGTGAAGCCTTCCTTGAGGCTCAGCTGGAACCAGTCACGGCAGGTGACGCGGTTGCCCGACCAGTTGTGGAAGTATTCGTGGCCGATCACGCTTTCGATCCCGTCATAGTCGGCATCGGTGGCGGTTTCGGGGTCGGCGAGGACATAGCGGGTGTTGAAGACGTTCAGCCCCTTGTTCTCCATCGCCCCCATGTTGAAGTCCGAGACGGCGACGACGTTGAACAGGTCGAGATCGTATTCGCGCCCGAACGCTTCCTCGTCCCATTTCATCGAGGCGATCAGCGAGGCGAGCGCATGGTCGGTGCGCTGTTCGTCGCCGGGGCGCACCCAGATGTTCAGCGCCACCTCGCGCCCGCCCATGGTGGTGAACCTGCCCGAATTGGCCACCAGCTGCCCCGCGACCAGCGCGAACAGATAGCTCGGCTTGGGCCAGGGATCATGCCATTCGGCCCAATGTGTCCCGTCCGGGCCCTCGCCGGTGGCCAGGCAGTTGCCGTTCGACAGCAGCACCGGGAAGGCCGCCTTGTCGCCCGCCATCCGCACCCGGTAGGTCGAGAGCACGTCGGGCCGGTCGGGGAAGAAGGTGATGCGGCGGAAGCCCTCGGCCTCGCACTGGGTGCAGAGCATCCCGTTCGAGGCATAGAGCCCCATCAGCTGGGTGTTGGCCAGCGGGTTGAGCGCGGTTTCGATCGCCACCTCGTGCGCCTCGCCGGGCAGCTCGACCACTAGGTCGTCGCCCTCGCGGCGCCAGGCGTTGCTCGCCACCCCGTCGATCCACACGCCCACGGGCTCGATCCCGTCACCATTCAGCCGCAGCAGCGGATCAGCCGTGGCGGCCGGGTTGCGCCGCACCTGCAGCTGCGCCTGCACCCGGGTATGCTCCAGCCCCAGTTCGAAGCGCAGGGCGATGTCGGGCACCATCCAGACCGGCGGGCGGTAATCCTCGCGGCGGATGGTGGGCAGGGCGGGCGGGCTGGCGGAAGCGTCGGACATGGCCACTGTCTAGGCCGTCCCGCCCCCCAAGGCCAAGGGCATTGTTGGCCTTGACAGGCCGCGCCGGCCGGGCAACACCGTTGTATCCAGATAATACAGTGGGAGAACTGCCCATGTCGTTCCGTTCACGCCGTGCCGCGCCGGCCTTGCCGGCCCTGGCGCTGGGGCTGCTGGCCCTGCCGATCGCCGCCCATGCTGCCGATTTCAACGTCGAAACCGCCACCCGCGCATGGCTCGATACGTTGCAGGGCCCGGCCCGAGCGCGGTCCGACGCCTATTTCGAGGGCCGCTACTGGCTGAGCCTGTGGGGCACGCTGGTTTCGGTGCTGACCGACGGGCTGCTGCTGAAGTTCGCAGTCTCGTCGCGGTTCCGCGATCTGGGCGAGCGCTGGTTCCGCCGCCCCGCCGGCGTGGTCTGGGTCACCGCGCTGCTCTACGGCCTGGCCGGCTTCGTCCTGACCCTGCCGTGGACGATCTACACCGATTTCATCCGCGAGGGGCAATACGGCCTGATGAACCAGAGCTTCGGCAGCTGGTCGCTCGATATGCTGAAAGGCCTGCTGGTCTCGCTGGTGGTCTTCCCGCTGATGGCCATGGCGGTCTATGCGGTGATCCGCCGCTTCCCCCGCCGCTGGTGGCTGTTCGGGGCGGGGCTCTCGGGGCTGTTCGTGGCGCTGGGGGCGCTGATCGCCCCGGTGTTCATCATGCCGCTGTTCAACCACTACACCGAACTGCCCGATGGCCCGGTGCGGGCGCGGGTGGTGGCGATGGCCACCGCCAACCACGTTCCCGCCCAGCACATCTATCTGGTCGATGCCTCGAAGCAGTCGAAGCGGATCTCGGCCAATGTCTCGGGGCTGGGGCCGACGATCCGGATCAGCCTGAACGACAACCTGCTCCACCGCACCACCGAGGCCGAGACGGCGGCGGTGATGGGGCATGAGCTGGGCCACTATGTGCTGAACCATGTCTGGCGCAACGTGGTGGTGATGACCCTGCTGGCGGCGGCCGGCTTCTTCATCGCCAGCCGGGTGGCCCCCGCGCTGATCGCCCGCCACGGCGCCCGCTGGGGGGTGCGCGATCTGGCCGATCCGGCCTCGATGCCGGTGCTGGCGATCGTGCTGGCGGTGCTGAGCCTGTTCGCCCAGCCGCTGTTCAACACCCTGATCCGGCTGGATGAAAGCGAGGCCGATGCCTTCGGCCTCAATGCCGCGCACGAGCCGGATGGCTTTGCCAGCGTGGCGATGAAGCTGTCGGAATACCGCAAGATCGAGCCTGGCCCGATCGAAGAGATGCTGTTCTTCGATCATCCCTCGGGTGCGACCCGGGTGCGGATGGCGATGCAGTGGAAGAAGGACCACGTCGCCAATCCGGTGATGGTGGTGCCTCCGCCGATGCCGCAGGCCGGCCCCGGCAAGCCGTGACGCCACGGCTGGTGATCTTCGGGCTCGGCTATGCCGGGCAGGCGATCGCCAGCCTGTTCACCGCGCGCGGCTGGGAGGCGATCGCCACCGGCCGCGCCGGCCAGCTGGCCTTTGACGATGATGGCGCGGTGCGGCTGGCCATGGCCGATGCCAGCCATGTGCTCTCCACCGTGCCGCCCGATGGCACCGGGGCGGATCCGGTGCTGGAACGCTATGGCGCTGCGCTGCGGCCCGGTCAGTGGCTGGGCTATCTCTCCTCCACCGGGGTCTATGGCGATTGCGCCGGGGCCTGGGTCGATGAAAGCGCGGCGGTGGTCGGCGCCGGGGCCAGCGGGCGGCGCATGGCCCGTGCCGAATGCGAGGCGGCCTGGCTGGCGCGCGGGGCGCGGGCCTTCCGCCTGCCGGGCATCTATGGCCCGGGGCGCAATGCCTTCACCCGGCTGGCCGGGGGGCATGCCCGGCGGATCGATGCCGGGCCGCAGGTGTTCAGCCGGGTCCACGTCGCGGATATTGCCAGCGGGGTGCTGGCCGCGGTCGAGCGGCAGGCCGCGCCGGGGGCATGGAACCTGGCAGACGATCTGCCCGCCAGCAACAATGCGGTGATCGAGGAGGCCTGCCGGCTGGCCGGCCTGCCGCTGCCGCCGCTCGAACCGCTGGAGTCGGCGGGGCTCAGCCCGCAGGCGCGCGGCTTCTATGCCGAAAACCGCCGGGTGGCGAATGGCAAGGCGCGGCGGCTGCTGGGCTGGAGCCCGCGTTATCCCACCTACCGCGAGGGGCTGGCCGCGCTCTTGCCGGGCTGATTGCCGGTCAGGGCGATCAGCAGGCCGGCCAGCGCCAGCGCCGAGCCCCAGGCCGCCGGCGCGCTCCAGCGGAAATCCTCGAACAGGGTCGACAGGGCCATGGCCACCACCGGCACCAGCACCCCGTTATAGGCCGCCCGCCCGGCGCCCCATTCGCGGATCAGCGCGAAATAGAGCGGGAAGGTCACCACCGATCCGGCCAGCCCCAGCCAGGCCACCCCGCCCCAGAACCGCACCGAGGCGGGCAGATCGGGCGGGCCGACCATGGCGAGGGCGATCAGGGCGTCGGCCGTGGCCCCCACCGCCATGGCAGCGGCCAGCACCGGCAGCAGCGGCAGTTCGCGCGCGCGCGGCGTGGCCTGGAGGATGTTCGAGGTGGATGCCCCCATCAGCCCGCACAGGGCAAAGGCCACCCCCAGCGGCACCGATCCGCCATGCCCGGCGGCGACCGACAGGCGGTATTCCTGCCCCATCAGCAGGGTGATGCCGGCAATCGCCACCAGCGAACCGATGATGAAGCCGCGCGATACCGGGGTGCCCAGAAAGATCCGGCCCAGCACCGCGTTGGGCACCATCAGCAGGGCATAGATCACCGCGACCAGCCCCGAGGTGATCTGCCCCTCGGCGGCATAGACGAACTGGAAATTGAAGCAGAACTGGACCAGCCCCAGCGGCACCACCAGCGCCCAGGCGCGCGGCGGCAGCCACAGCCGCTCGCCCCGGGCCAGCACCAGCGCGACCATCCCCAGCGCGCCGCAGACAAAGCGCCAGGTCACGGTCCAGTAGTGCGAGGTGGTGCCGATCTGGTCCTTGATCACCAGCCAGGTCGAACCCCAGATCACCGCCACCAGCACGAAGGCGGCCAGCGCCCGGCCCTGTCCGCCCATGCCGTTCATAGCGCGGCCAGCGCCCGGGCCAGCGCGGCGACATCCGCGCTGCGGGCGTTCCAGGCGGTGACGAAGCGGGCGCCGTTCGCGCCCCAGTCATAAAAGCCGAAGCCCTGCGCGCGCAGCGCCTCGCGCTCGGCGGGCGAGAGGCGCACGAAAACCTCGTTGGCCTCGACCGGGTGGAGCAGCCGGCCGGGCAGCGCGGCGGCCAGTTCGGCGGCGGCGGCATTGGCATGGGCAGCATTCTCCAGCCACAGGTCGCCTTCCAGCATGGCCAGCAACTGCGCCGCCAGGAAGCGGCCCTTCGATTGCAGGTGCCCGGCGCGCTTGCGGCGATAGCGCACCAGATCGGCCAGCGCGGGATCGAACAGCACCAGCGCCTCGGCCCCCATCGCCCCGTTCTTGATGCAGCCGAACGACAGGGCATCGGCCGGCCCTGCCGCCTCGGCCGGGGGGCACTTGAGGAAGGCCACGGCATTGGCGAAGCGCGCGCCATCGACGTGCAGCTTCAGCCCGTGATCGCGCGCGCAGGCACCCAGCGCGGTCAGCTCCTTCGGGCGATAGACCGTGCCCGCCTCGCTCGCCTGGGTGACCGACAGCGCCTGCGGCCACACCCGGTGAACGTCGCGGCGGATCGAACCCATCAGCTGCACCACCGCCTCGGGCGCGATCCGCGCATCGGCGCCTTCCACCAGCATCAGCTTGGCGCCATGGGTGAAGAAGCCGGGGGCGCCGCATTCGTCCTGCTCGATATGGGCATCGCGGTGGCAGATCACCGCGCCGTGCGGATCGACCAGCGCGGCCAGCGCCAGGGCATTGGCGGCGGTGCCGCTGGCCACCCACAGCGCGGCGCAGGGCCGGCCGAACAGTTCGGCAAAGGCGGCATCGAGCCGCTGGCTCAAGGCATCGTTGTCATAGGGGGCATCGGCGCCATCGGCGGCCCTCAGCGCGTCCCACACCCGGGGGTGGACCGGCGCGGCATTGTCGGACAGGAATTGCATCCCCACATTCAACACGGCGCCACCGGGGCGCGTCAAGGCAGGGGCTGCGCTTATGACCGATCCGATCACCATCACCAGCCACGAAGCCGCCGGCGCGGGCGAATATCGCGCCCATGTTGCCGGCAGCGCGGCGGTGGGCCGGCTGACCTGGGTGGCGCGGGCCGGCGCTGCGGGCCCGCTGCGGGTGGCCGAACATACCCTGGTGCCCGCTGCGATCGGCGGGCGCGGGGTGGCGGCGCGGCTGGTCGAGGCGATGGTGGCCGAGGCGCGGGCGCAGGGCTTCCGGATCGTTCCGGCCTGTTCCTACGTGGCCGCCTGGTTCGCGCGCCACCCGGAGGCGGCGGCGCTGCGCGCGGATCAGGAGTAGGGCACCGAGGTCGAAACGCGCGGCGACATCAGGATCTTTTCGGAAAAGGCGAACGAGGTCATGTTGTTGTAGCTGACCGCCGGCTGGTAGTTCAGCGAGATCTCGCCCATCAGCAGATACGATCCGGTGGTGGCGGTGCCCCCGGCCGAGGTCGGGAACATCGGCGAGGCGTTGGATACGGTCAGGTTGGCGGGCAGGCTCAGGTAGCTGCCCGAGGTCAGCGCGGTATAGGCATTGTTGGCCGAACCGTTCGAGACCGCGCTCCACACCACCTGCATCTGGGTGCTGTTGACGATCTGCACCTCGGTCAGCCGCATGTTGGCATTGGCCGAATTGTAGGGCTGCATGATCACCGCGGTGCCGCCGAAGATGTTGTTGATCCAGCAACTGTTGCTGGCGGTGCCGGTCGAGGTGATCGAAGCACACTGGCTGGCCAGGTCGGTCATGGTGTGGGTGGCCTGGGCAACGTTGCGGTTGCACTCGATCGCCATCGACAGCTCGACCCCCCCGACATAGACCCCGACCATGACGGGCAGCGCCATGGCGAATTCGACCAGCGTCGCGCCGGTGGTCTCGCGGCGCAGCCGGCGCAGCAGGGCGCGAACCGGGCTCAGCACGACGACTGCCCCGAGGCGCAGGTATAGCTCTCGTTCTTGAACACCAGGGTCGAGGTCAGCAGGCGGGCCGAACCGGTGCCCTGGTTGCCCAGCCGCCAGCCGAACGGCCCGGTCGGCACCGGCCACAGGTACATGATCCGCAGCTGGGTGATCTGCCCGCTGGACCCGGTGGAGTAGCTGAAGCTGTTGGTGACGTTGCCATTGGTGTCGTAGGTGAAGGTCGGCGGCAGCTGCGAGCTGGCGGTGACCGAGGCGATGGTCGAGACGTTGGGCGTGGACACGTCGACGAACAGGCGGTTGGAGGCGCAGGTCAGCACCGGCGGCAACAGCTTGGGAATGCCGGTGATCTGGCCGCAGATCGCCTTGCGGAAGTCGCTGGAGGTCATCCCGTAATAGGTCTGGCCCTGGGCATTGGTGCCCTGGTAGGTCTGGGCCTGGCCGGTGGCCAGCAGGCGCACCGCATCCTCGACTGCGGTATCGAGCGATTCCTGCGCGAAGAACACCAGCGCGGTGTGGAAATTGGCGAGCAGCAGGGCGATGAACGGCGGGCCGACGAAGGCATATTCCATCATCGTGCCGCCCTCGCAATTCTGCGCCAGCGCGGTACAGCCACGCCGGATTCGAGCTGACAGTGCTGTGATGCGACCGGAAAGCAGCATTGCCGGGAACCTCCACAGCCTGCCATGCGCCATGCGGTTTAAGATTACGTAAAGACGCGGTCCCGGCGCGGGGTCAGAACCGGCGGCGCGGATGGCCGCGCGGCGGGTGGTTTTGCGGCAGGTGCGGCTGCCGTTCCGGCCGGTGGGGCCGGGCAGTTTCGGGGCGGGGCGGCTCGGCGGGCGCGGGGGTGGCCACCGGTGGCGGGGTGGCGCCTTCCTCGGCCCGGCGGCGCCACCAGCCACGCCGGCCTTGCCCGCCGGCCTGTCCTGCCGCCTGCCCGTCGGGTGCCGCGGCCCCGCGCGGCCTATCCTGCCACCAGCGCCAGGGCCGTGCCGCCGGGGTGGTGGCCGGGCCGGGCTCGATCCGGGGGGCGGGCGGTGCAGCCATGGGAGCCGGGGCGATGATCCGGGGTTCGGCGCGGCGTTCGATCCGCGCCTCGATCCGGGCGGCGCGGCGGGCGGCCTGCGGGGTGGCGAGGCGGGGGTCAGGGCTGGCGCCCGGCTCGAGCAGGGCGGGGCGGCGGTGCAGCCCCTCGCCATGCCGGGCGCGCCACACCGCAACGGCTGCCGCGCCGCCCAGCATCGCCCCGGCCCCCAGCCGGTGCGGGGGGGCGGAAATCACGGCGGCGGGTGCCTCGGCGGGGGGTGCCGGCGGGGTGGCGACCGGCATGGCCGGAACGGTGGCCGGGGCCGGGGTGGCCAGCGCGGCGGCCGGATGGTGGCGCAGCCGCGCCGGCACCCGCTCGACCAGATGGTGCACCCCCGGCAGGCGGTGGGCCACCGCCCGCAGCGGCTCGCCCAGATAGCCCATCGCCGCCGCCGACAGGCTGATCAACCCGGCGCCCAGCACCCCCACCCCGCCCAGCCACAGCCGCAGCCGCCGGCGCGGCGGGCGCGCGGCGGGGGCTGGCGGCGCTTCTGCTTCTGCTTCGGGCAGGGCTTGCGCCATGGCCACCAGCCGGTCGGCAAAACCGGCCGGCAGATCGGGCACGGTGAAGGCGTCGAGCGCGCGGGCCAGTTCGGGATCGATCGGCTCAGCCATGATCCGCCTCCTCCTGCAACAGCGCCTTCAGGGCCTTGCGCGCACGCAGCAGCAGCGATTCGAAGGCCTTGATATTCATCTCCAGCAGGTCCGCCGCCGCGCTGTTGGGCAGCTCTTCGTAATAGGTCAGCACCAGCGCGGCGCGCTGCCGGTCGGGCAGGCGGGCGAGCGCGGCCACCACCCCGGCGCGGGCCTGATCGGCCTCGATCACCTGGTCGGCCAGCGGTGCCTCGTCGGCGCGTTCGGGCATTTCCTCGTCGCTGAAGCGGCCGCGCCGCCGCAGCCGGTCAAGGCACAGGTTGCTGGCAACACGGGTCAGCCAGGCGCCCACGCCCGGCCCGCCGCCGCGCCACTGGGGGGCGGCATTCCACAATCGCAGCATGGCTTCCTGCGCCACGTCCTCGGCCTCGCTTGCATCGCCCAGCATCCGCCAGGCGATGCGGTGGGGCCGCGCCGCGTGGCGATCGATCAGGGCCCGGAAGGCGGCCCCGTCGCGGGCCCCCACGCGCAGCATCAGCGCATCGTCGTGCGCGGCTGCGTCAACAGGGGTCGGCGCTGGTGTCGTCATGGGCCCGGTGCTTGCCTAACGCGGATCATGGCCCGACCCTTCGTTTCAGGCCAAGGGCAATTGCTGGCTGGCGCAGTGGAACCCGCCGCCGCCCGCCAGCACCGCCCCGGCGGGCAGGCCAAGGGTGGCGCGATCGGGGAACAGCTCGGCCACCGCCGCCACCCCTTCGGCATCCATCGCCACGCCGAAAGTGGGCACCACCACGACATGGGTGGTGATGCAGAAATTCATGTAGCTGGCGGGCTCGATCCGCCCGTCGCGCTCGATCCGGCCGGGGCTGGGCACTTCGCGCACCGCAAGGCCAAAGGCGCGGGCGCGCGCTGCCGCATCGGCGTAGATCGCGGCGTTGGGATCATCCTGGCCGGTGGCGCGGGGCAGCGCCAGCACACCGGGCGCGACGAAGCGGCCAAGGTTGTCGACATGGCCGTCGGTATGGTCGTTGATCAGCCCGTCGCCCAGCCACAGCACCCGGGTAAAGCCCAGGTCCGCCGCCAGCCGCGCTTCCAGATCGGCGCGGGTCAGGTGCGGGTTGCGGTTGGGGTTCAAGAGGCATTGCCCGGTGGTGGCGACCAGCCCGTCGCCCCCGGCATCGAGCGCCCCGCCCTCCAGCACCCAGTCGGCCTGATGCACCGGCAGGCCGACACTGGCGGCAAGATCCGCGCCGATCGTCTGGTCGCCTTCCATCAGGTATTTGCCACCCCAGCCGTTGAAGCAGCAGCGCACCGCACGGCGGTTGCCCGCCCCGTCGATCTGCACCAGCGGCCCGGTATCGCGCAGCCAGACGTCGCCATAATGGCGTTCCTCGACCGTGACGCGCGCGCTGCACAGCGCTCGGGCGCGGGCGGCATTGGCCCCGGCGCGGGCCACCAGCCGCACTTCCTGCCCGCTTTCCGCCACCGCGCTGGCGAAGGCCGCGATCTCGACCTGCGCCGCCGCAAGGAAGCCAGGCCATTCCTCGGCCAGATGGGGAAAGCCGATCCACAGCAGTTCCTGCGGGTGCCATTCGGGGGGAAAATGCCAGTTCGTCATCGTCATTGCCGTGTTCATCGTTGCGCCATAGCCGCGCTGGCGGCTTGCGGGAAGGCGCCGCGCTCGCCAAGGTTGGGGGCATGACCAGCGTGTGGACCCAAGCGATTGCCCGGGCCGAAGCCCATGCCCCCTTTCTGGCGGGAGCAATGGGGCGCTGGCCCGCGCTGGTCGATCTGGCGGCGCGGGGCGAGGGCGAGGCGGCCTTGGCCATGGCCCGTGGCGTGGGGGCAGAGCTGCCGGTGGGCGCCATGTTGCGCCAGCGCCGCGATGCGCTGGCCATGGTGCTGGCGCTGGGCGATCTGGCCGGTGCGTTTCCGCTCGAGCGGGTGACCGGTGAATTGTCGGCGCTGGCCGACTTCGCGCTCGACAGTGCAATCCGCGCCGGCATCGAGGAGCGCGCGCCGGGCGGCGGGGTGCGGGGCTTCACCGCGCTGGGGCTGGGCAAGCATGGCGCGGGCGAACTCAACTATTCCTCCGACATCGATCCGATCCTGCTCTACGATCCTGAAACCCTGCCGCGCCGGGCCGGCGACGATCCGGGCGAGGCGGCGCAGCGGGTGGCGCGCCGCGTGGTCGAACTGCTCAGCCGGCGCGACGAATATGGCTATGTCTTCCGGGTCGACCTGCGGTTGCGCCCGGCCAGCGAGGTCAGCCCGCTGGCGATCCCCATCGAAGGCGCGATCAGCCATTACGAAAGCGCGGCGCTGGCCTGGGAGCGCGCCGCCTTCATCCGCGCCCGCGCCGCGGCGGGCGACGTGGCGATGGGCGAGGGCTTCCTCAAGGCGATCCGGCCCTTCGTCTGGCGCAAGAGCCTCGATTTCGGGGCGATTGCCGAGATTGGCCGGCTGACCCAGCGGATCCGCGCCCATCATGGCAAGGTTGCGGTGCCCGGCCCCGGCTTTGACGTGAAGCGCGGGCGCGGCGGGATCCGCGAGGTGGAATTCTTCGCCCAGACCCACCAGCTGATCCACGGCGGGCGGCTGCCGGCCTTGCGGCTGCGCGACACCCGGGCAACGCTGGCCGCGCTGGCCGAGGCCGGGCTGGTCGACCCCGCCGATGCCGCGCTGCTGGCCGCGGCCTACACCCGCCTGCGCACCATCGAGCACCGCCTGCAGATGGTGGGCGACCAGCAGACCCACAGCCTGCCGGCCAGCGCCGAGGCGCTCGATCAGGTCGCCCGGCTCGATGGGTTGGCCGATGGCGCGGCGCTGGTCGCCGAACTGGCCGGGCTGACCGAGCAGGTCGCCACCCGTTACGACCGGCTGATCGACAGCAGCAGCGGGGTGGGCGGGGCCAGCGTGGCTGTGCCCGATCAGGCCAGCCTCGAGGATCAGCTGGGCGCGCTGGGCTTTGCCGATCCGGCGCGGCTGGCGCAGCGGATCGAGGGCTGGCGCTCGGGCACGATCCGCGCCTTGCGCTCGGATGCCGCGCTGGCGGCGCTCGATGCGGTCCAGCCGGCGCTGCTGCGCGCCCTGGCCGAGGCACCCGACCCGGACCGCGCGCTGACCCGCTGGGAACAGATGATCCAGCACTTGCCCAGCGCGGTGAACCTGTTCCGCCTGCTCGAGGCGCGGCCGGGCTTGCTGGCGCTGCTGGCGCGGGTGCTGGGTCTGGCCCCGCCGCTGGCCGATGCGCTGGCCCGGCGCGGCGACCTGCTCGATGCGCTGATCGATGCCTCGGCCTTCGATCTGCCCGGCGATGTCGCCAGCCTGGTGGCCGATTTCACCGCCGGCGAGGGCGCCGAGGATTATGAACGGCTGCTCGACCGGGTGCGGCGGCGGGTGGGCGAACTGCGCTTTGCCCTGGGGGTCCAGCTGGTCGAGGGGGCGCAGGACCCGCTGGAGGTTGCGGCAGCGCTGGCCCGGGTGGCCGAGGCGGCCATCGCCACGCTGGTGCCCGCCGCCGAGGCCGAATTCGCCCGGGTGCACGGCGGGGTGCCGGGCGGCGAGCTGGTGCTGCTGGGGCTGGGCCGGCTGGGCGGCGCGGCGCTGACCCCGGCCTCGGACCTTGATCTGGTCTATCTGTTCACCGGCGATTTCGCGGCGGAAAGCGATGGCGGCCGGCCGCTGGGCGCCACGCTCTATTTCAACCGGCTGGCCCAGCGGATCACCGCCGCGCTGAGTGTCCCCACCGCCGAGGGGGCGCTCTACGAGGTCGATACCCGGTTGCGCCCGCAAGGCGCCAAGGGGCCGCTGGCGGTGAGCATCGAGGGCTTTGCCAGCTATCAGGCGGGCGAGGCCTGGACCTGGGAGCATATGGCGCTGTGCCGGGCGCGGGTGGTGCATGGCTCGGCGGGCGCACGCGCCGCACTGGAAGCGATCATCGCCGATACGCTTCGCAGCCCCCGCGATCCCGCCGCGCTGCAGGCCGAAGTGCTGGAGATGCGGGGGCGGATGGCCCAGCACAAGCCGGCCCGGGGGCCGCTCGATGTCAAGCTGGCGCGCGGCGGGCTGGTCGATCTCGAATTCATGATCCACTTCTGCCAGCTGCGCGATGGGGTGGCGCTGCGCCCCGAACTGACCCCGGCGCTGGGCGAACTGATCGCCGGTGGCCTGCTGCCCGCCGATCTGGCCGTGGCGCATGGCCTGCTGGCCCGGCTGCTGGTGGTGGCGCGGCTGATCGCCCCCGATGGCGCCGAACCGCCCGAGGCGGCGCGCGCCACCCTTGCCAAGGCCTGCCAATGCGGCGATTGGGCCGAGCTGACCGCCCGGCTGCTGGCGGCGCGCCAGACCGTGGGCGCGGCCTGGGCCACCCTGTTCGGCGAACAACTGGAGATCGTGTGATGAGCGAACCGCAAGTGGGCCAGATGCTGCCCGACATTGCCCTGACCATGCCCGATGGCGGCACGGTGCGCCCGGCGGATTTCCTCGGCCGCAAACTGGTGCTGTTCTTCTATCCCAAGGACGATACCCCCGGCTGCACCACCGAAAACCTCGATTTCACGGCGCTGGCGGAGGATTTCGCCACGGCCGGCACCGCGCTGCTCGGCATCAGCAAGGACCCGCCCGCGCGCCACGCCAAATTCATCGCCAAGCACGGCCTCACCGCCCCGCTGGCCAGCGACGCCGAGGCCGGCGGCCTGTCCGACGCGCTGGGGATCTGGGCCGAGAAGGTCAATTACGGCCGCACCTACATGGGCATGGTCCGCACCACCCTGCTGGTCGGGGCCGACGGGCGGATCGCCCGGGTGTGGAGCAAGGTGAAGGTGAAGGGCCACGCGGCCGAGGTGCTGGAGGCCGCGCGCGCGCTGTGACGCTGGCGCGTGCCATCCGCGCCGCGCTGCTGCTGGACGATCCGCGCGCCAAGGTGATGGCCACCCGGGCGCTGGTGCGCGACTGGCGGGCCGGGCGGCTGGGCGATGCCTTCGATGTCGCCATGCCCGATCGCCCCGGCCGCCCGGCGCGGCCCGAACTGCTGCCGCCGAACCGGATGCCCAAGCGCGGGCGGGGCGGCTCGGCGCGGGCGCGAATCGCCCTGTGGCATTCGCTGGCCCATATCGAATGCGTCGCGATCGACCTTGCGCTCGATATCGTCGGGCGCTTCGGGGCCATGATGGGGCCGGGCTTCGTCGCCGATTTCCTCAAGGTCGCGGCGGACGAGGCGATGCATTTCGCGCTGATCGATCGCCACCTTGCCACCATGGGCAGCCATTATGGCGCGCTGCCCGCGCACGACGGGTTGTGGGAGGCCGCCGGGGCCACCGCCCACGATGTGGCGGCGCGGCTGGCGGTGGTGCCGATGGTGCTGGAAGCGCGCGGGCTGGACGTTACCCCCGCCACGCTGGAACGGGTGCGCGCGGCGGGCGACACCCGCGGCGCGGCGATCCTGGCGCGAATCCTTGACGATGAAATCGTCCACGTCCGATTCGGTGCCAAACACTTCATCGCCTGGGCAGAAGCGCGGGGAATCGATCCGGCAAGTCACTGGAAAATGCTGGTTCGCCGCCATTTTCGCGGCAGCGTTAAGCCACCGTTCAACGACTCGGCGCGCGCTGACGCCGGTTTGTCGCTGATGCCCTATGCCGAGCTTGCCACGTTAACCTCGCCCGCCTAGGCCCCCAGTGCAGAGACGGCGGGGGGTATCCGACCATCTCCAAAGCATACCGCGGGGCCGTCAGGCTCCGGATAAAACAGGTGGTTCGGGTTCGTGATCGCAATCGGGTTCAGGTCGAAAGTTCAGGCTGCCGCGCTGGCCATGGCCACGCTGCTGGCCCATCCGGCCCACGCCGCTTCGTCGAGCGCCGATGTCACCGCCCCGCTCCGCGCGGCTGAGGCCAGCAAGGCTACCGTCGCCGGCGACGACCAGTTCCGCCAGCTGTTCAATTCGTGGCAGTCGCTCGACAAGGGCAACGCCGGGGCTGCGGCCTTCGCTGCCTCGTCGGCCAGCACCATCGCCCCGGGTTTCTCCGCCGCTGTCTCGGTCCCCTCGCGGATGCCGGTCGACGCGGTGCGGCAGACCAGCAATTTCGGCATGCGCTGGCACCCGGTGCTCGGCGGCCGTCGCGCCCACAAGGGCGTCGATCTCTCCGCCCCCACCGGCACCCCGGTTTACGCCACCGCCGATGGCATGGTTGGCCGGGCCGACTGGTTCAGCTCCTACGGGCTCTATGTCGCGGTCGAACACGGCGGCGCGCTCGAAACCCGCTATGGCCACCTCTCGCGGCTCAACGTCGCCGCCGGGCAGATGGTCCACAAGGGCGACGTGATCGGCTATGTCGGTTCGACCGGTCGCTCGACCGGCCCGCACCTCCATTACGAAGTGCGCATCGCTGGCGAAGCGGTGAACCCGGTTCCCTATCTCGAAGGCCAGGGCACTGCGGCCCCGGCCGATCTCCTTGCCGCCGCCCAGGGCGCGCCGAAGCCGGCCGCCGTGGAAGCCGAGGACGAGGGCGAAGGCGAATAATCCACGGCCCAGAACCACAAGAACACGGGCCAGGGCATTCGGGAGGATGCTGGCGAAAGCGGCGGGCAACCGCCGCTTTCGTTATTTTGGGGCCTGGCGTTGTTTCAGGGCTGGGCGTTGTTTGGGGGGTGTGACTAGTCGCCCAGCAGGCGGTGGGCCATCGCCCGCACGTCGGCGCCCATGTCGTCGCGTTCCAGCGCCAGCGCCAGCGTCGCCTCGACAAAGCCGGCCTTCGAGCCGCAGTCGAACCGCCGCCCGGCAAAGGTCACCGCGTGGAACGGCTGCTGGCCGATCATCCGCGCCATGGCATCGGTCAGCTGGATTTCGCCGCCGGCGCCCTTTTCCTGGCTTTCCAGCACCCGCATCACCTCGGGCTGGAGGATATAGCGGCCCGAGATGATCAGGTTCGAGGGCGCCGCCTCGCGCTTGGGCTTTTCGACCAGCCCCTTCACCTCGGTGATCGCCCCGCGCCGTTCGCCCGGCGCGATCACCCCGTAGGACGAGACTTCCTCTTGGGGCACTTCGAGCACCGAGATCAGGTTGCCGCCCAGCTCGCCATAGGCTTCGACCATCTGCTTCATGCAGCCCGGCTGGCCGATCATCAGCTCGTCGGGCAGGAAGATCGCGAAGGGCTCGTCGCCAACGATCGCCCGGGCGCACCAGATCGCGTGGCCCAGCCCCAGCGGAACCTGCTGGCGCACCGCCACCAGGTTGCCGGGCTGGATCCGGGTGGGTTCGAGCAGTTCGAGCGTCTTGGCGCGCTCTTTCATCGTGGTTTCCAGCTCGAAGGCCATGTCGAAATGCTCGACGATCGCGGTCTTGCCCCGGCCGGTCACGAAGATCAGCTGTTCGATCCCCGCCTCGCGCGCTTCGTCGACCGCATACTGGATCAGCGGCCGGTCGATGATCGGCAGCATCTCCTTGGGAATCGCCTTGGTGGCGGGCAGGAACCGGGTGCCCAGCCCGGCCACCGGAAACACCGCCTTGCGGATCGGCTTGCGCGTTGCGTCGTTCATCAGGGGGCCCTTAGCAGCTCTAGTTTGCAGCCGCGTTAACCGTGCCGGGCCGCTTCGCGCAAGCGCCCATTTCCGGCCCCCTTGCGCGGGGGGGGATTCGCGCTAAACCGCCGCGATGGACAAGATCATCATTGCGGGCGGCAAGCGCCTTTCCGGCACCATCCCGATTTCGGGCGCGAAGAATTCGGCGCTGACCCTGCTGCCCTGCGCGCTCTTGACCGACGAGCCGCTGACGCTGCGCAACCTGCCGCGCCTGGCGGATATCGACGGGTTCCAGCACCTGATGAACCAGTTCGGTGTCTCGACCATGATCGCCGGCAGCCGGCCCGAGGATTTCGGCCGGGTGATGACCCTTTCGGCCACCCGGATCACCTCGTCGGTCGCGCCCTATGAACTGGTCCGCAAGATGCGCGCCTCGATCCTGGTGCTCGGCCCGATGCTGGCCCGGATGGGCGAGGCGACCGTGTCGCTGCCCGGCGGCTGCGCCATCGGCAACCGCCCGATCGACCTGCATCTGAAGGCGCTGGAGGCGATCGGTGCGCAGATCGAACTGGCCGCCGGCTATGTCCGCGCGATTGCCCCCGATGGCGGGCTGCCGGGCGGGCGCTATTCCTTCCCGGTGGTCTCGGTCGGGGCGACCGAGAATGCGCTGATGGCAGCGGCCACCGCGCGCGGCAAGACCACGCTGCACAATGCCGCGCGCGAGCCCGAGATCGTCGACCTGTGCAAGCTCTTGGTGGCGATGGGCGCCGAGATCGAGGGGATCGGCACCAGCGACCTGACGAT
Source organism: Pseudomonadota bacterium (assembly GCA_018242165.1). GTDB lineage: Bacteria > Pseudomonadota > Alphaproteobacteria > Sphingomonadales > Sphingomonadaceae > Novosphingobium. The sequence goes on along the minus strand of JAFECL010000022.1, from coordinate 20,883 downwards.
CCACGGCGTGCCGCGCCTCCACGGCGCGACCTATCAGGTGATGGCCGACCGGATCGAGGCCGGCAGCTACGCCTGTGCCGCCGCGATCACCGGGGGCGAGGTGACGCTGAAGGGCGCCGTGATCGAGGAGATGGAGGCGACGGTGCAGGCGCTGCGCGACGCCGGCGTCTCGGTCGAGCCCCAGCGCGACGGGATCCACGTCGCCACCGATGGCCCGCTGCGCGCGGTAACCCTCTCCACCGCCCCCTATCCGGGTTTCGCCACCGACATGCAGGCCCAGCTGATGGCGCTGCTGTGCCGGGCCGACGGCGCCTCGGTGCTGACCGAGACGATCTTCGAGAACCGCTACATGCACGTGCCCGAACTGAACCGGATGGGCGCGCATATCGAGACCAAGGGCCGCACCGCCGTGGTCCATGGCGTGCCGAAGCTGACCGGGGCGGAAGTGATGGCCACCGACCTGCGCGCCTCGATGAGCCTCGTCATCGCCGGCCTCGCGGCCGAGGGCGAGACCCAGGTCCACCGCCTCTACCACCTCGATCGCGGCTACGAGCGGCTCGAGGAAAAGCTCGCGCTGCTGGGCGCCCAGATCGAACGGGTGGGTGGCGACTAGAGCTTAACGGTTTTCCCAGTGGCAGCGCTTCTTGGCGGTGATCGTCCGGTCGATGGCGCGGCCGCCAAAGGCCCCGCCGACCGCGCCGGCGGCGATCCCCACCGGGCCGCCCAGCACCTTGGCGCCCACCACCGCGCCGGTCGCGCCCCCGGCGATCAGCCCGGCGGTGCCGCTGGACTTGCGGCAGACTTTGACCCGTTTGGCCTCGGCGCTGCCGGGCAGGGCGGTGAGGGCCACAGTACCGGCGGTGAGCGCCAGCAGGGTCGTGCGGAAGGGCTTGAGCATCGTCGCCTCCTGTCGTGAATGCCCCGTCAGATCACGCCCGCGCCGGCTACGCAAGCTGAACGAAAGCGCTGGGCTGCGGCGGGGCGTGTTCAGCGCGCGGCAAAGCGTGCCGCCAGCCACAGCCGCACTGCGCCGGCCAGCCCCGGCGGGCTTTCGGCC
>JAFECL010000022.1:9912-19717 GCA_018242165.1 Pseudomonadota bacterium | reverse complement strand
TAGGGGCCGGTCAGCTGCGCCCCCGGCGCCACTGCGCCACCAGCAGCGCGCCCAGCGCCAGTTCCACCGCCGCAACCTGCGCCGCCAGATTGCCCAGCGGCAAGGCCCGGCCCAGCAGGGCCAGCGTGCCCAGCGCGGCAATGGCCCCGCCCAGCACCCAGAAGCCCGCCACGCCATAGACCGTGCGGAAAGTGAAATAGCGCGTGCCCATGATCACCGCGAAGGCCGGGATCGCCAGCGCGGGCTGGCGCGCCAGCAGCACCCAGGCGATCAGGATCCCGGCCATCAGTGCAAAGGTCGATTCGAGCGCCAGCCGGTTCAGCGGATTGGCGCGATCGGGCGGCGGGCAGCCCAGCATCCGCGCCAGCGCGGTCGAGAGCGGGAAGATCCCCACCCCGCCGATGAACAGCGCGGCAAAGCCGGCCGACAGCCCCATCCGCGCCCAGATCACCGCGCTGGCCAGCCACACCAGCCCCGAAACCACGACCCCCAGGCCGCCCCCGGCATAGGCCCGGTTCATGTCTGTCTGCGCGCTTGAAAGTTCCACCCTGGCCCCCTTGCTGGTCTGGCGCCGGAGGCTAGCAGCTTGGCCGGGCAAGGCAACGCGGTACGAAAAATTGGGGGTGGCTGGTGCCGGATGGCCCACGTAAACCCCCGCCATGGCCCATGCGATCGACACCCTTACCGACAAGGAAAAGCAGACGCTGCGGCTGCTGCTGGTCGGTTATGATGCCAAGAGCATGGCCCGGCACCTTGGGCTTTCGGTGCATACCATCAACGAACGGCTGCGCGATGCGCGGCGCAAACTGGAAACCTCGAGCAGCCGCGAGGCGGCGCGGTTGCTGCGCGAGGCCGAAGCGCAGACCCCCGAAAGGCTGGGGGACGACGATTTGGGGGATGCGGCCGAGCCGGCGCCGGGTGCACGGCCGGGGCACCAGCCATCGAAGGCCGCCGCCGCATGTCGGCCGGGCTGGGCGATAGGAGGAATTGCCATGCTTGTTGCCCTTACCCTTGCCGCGCTGGCCTCGTTCAGCGATGTCGGCCAGATCGCTCAACCGGCGGCGGAAACCACCGCCGGGTCATCCCGCAGCGCCGCCGAGACCGAAGCCGCCGCCGCCGCGCGGCACTGGCTTGAACTGGTTGACGCCCGGGACTGGAAGGCGTGCTACGACCTGACCGGGAGCGCCTTCCGCGCCCACAATACCCTCGACGGATGGACTGCGGCGGCACTGGGCGTCCACGGCAAGTTCGGCCCGGCGCGCAGCCGCGTGCTGGTGTCGGTCGATGAAACGCCCGCACCCCCCGCCGGCAACGTGGTCGTGAAATTCCGCGCGACTTACGCCAACAAGCCCACGGGCACCGAACTGCTTACGCTGGTGCGCGAGGACGGTGCGTGGAAGGTTTCAGGGATTTACGTGGATTGAGTGCGCGGCTGGCGCTGCGGCAAAGCCGCCGGCTTGACGTCGAACGGGTTCGGCGGACTGAAGGGTCCGCCGCCCCGCCGGCCGAACGTGGCCATGCCTGCGGCACCGGCTTCCAGCTTGGCCTTTGCTGTCGCAAAGCCCCGCGCTGGGCGCCTGCCATCGTCAATACATATGCTGGCCGCCGTTGATGCTCATGGTCGAGCCGGTGACGAAGCCGGCGGAATCGCTGCACAGGAACGAGACGCCGCGGGCGATTTCCTCGGCCTGGCCGAGGCGGCCGACCGGGATCTTGGCAACGATCTTTTCCAGCACCGGGGCCGGCACGGCGGCAACCATGTCGGTATCGATGTAGCCCGGCGCGATGGCGTTCACCGTCACCCCGTATTTCGCGCCTTCCTGCGCCAGCGCCTTGGTGAAGCCGTGGATCCCCGACTTGGCGGCGGCATAGTTGACCTGGCCGTATTGCCCGGCCTGGCCGTTGATCGAGCCGATGTTGACGATCCGGCCCCAGCCGCGTTCGCGCATCCCCGGGAAGGTGGCCTTGGCCATGTTGAAGCAGCCGCCGAGGTTGATCCGCATCACCTCGTTCCAGTCCTCGAAACTCATCTTGTGGAGCACGCCGTCGCGGGTGATCCCGGCATTGTTGACCACCACGTCGATCGGGCCGACTTCGGCGGCGATCTGCGCGCAGCCGGCCAGCGTCGCCTCGTGGTCGCCCACGTCCCAGCGGTAGGCGGCGATGCCGGTGCGGGCGGTGAAATCGCGGGCCTTGGCCTCGTTGCCGGCATAGTTGGCGACGACGGTGAAGCCATCGTCCTTCAGCATCCGGCTGATCGCCTCGCCAATTCCGCGGGTGCCACCGGTAACCACTGCGACGCGTGCCATAAACCCTCCCATGCGCATTGCTTTGCCGGGAAAGTGCTAAGCCCTTGCGCCGGCCCCTGCAAGGCCGACCAAAGGATGAATACGAAGGCGAAAGCGCGCCTGCGCCGTAGCGTCAGAAGCGGAACTGGGTGCCGACGAACACCGCCTGGGTATCGCCGCGCGCGTCGCTGGGCGGCTGCAGCCGGTCGCGGTCGCGCTGATAGCGCACCCCGGCGGTGACATCGAGATTGCGCGACAGGCGATAGGCCCCGCCGGCCTCGAGCGTCTGGGTGCCGAGGCTTTCGAGGGTGCGGGCCGAGCGCCCGGCGCGTTCGCTGGCATCGAGCGCGATCCGCGCCGAGAGCCGCGAGGGCGCGCCGGCCGGCTCCTCGTGTCCGAACGAGGCCAGGTCGGGCATGTCGATGCGGCGGATATCGCCCAGCGCGGTGCGCCCGCCGGGCGTGCCGGTGAGCGGCGCCGAGAGGCTGTAGCCGCTGGTTGCCAGCCGCAGCGGGGTGGCCGGCGGCGGCGCGGCACGGGCGCGGACGATGATCGCCTGCGCGGTGCTGGGATCGACCCGCACCGCCACCGTCACCTGCCGGTCGGGCCGGGCGGCGATGCCGGCGGGGGTGAAGCGGAAACTGGCGCCCAGCGCCTGGATCTGGCCCCCGGCGGCGGAGAGGGCATGGGCCAGCCGCTCGTCCACCGTGCGCGGGGCATAGCCGGCTTCGGCCCGGTCGGCCGGCCCGGCGGGCGAATCGAGCCGCAGGGCAAAGCCCAGCACCGCACTGGGCAACGCCAGCAGCGCCACGGCCCCGGCAATCAGCGCACCAGACGACAGGCCGGCGGCACCATCGCCGGGCAGGGTGACATGCGGGGTGGCAAGCGCTCTCATCGTTCCGGGCCCTATACACCCGCAGGCCGGCGGGGCCAAGCGGGCTTGCACCGGGGGCTGCGCCATGCCGGCTGAACCGGGGCTGACCGCGCCGCATTCAGCCATGGTTCACGCCCACTTGACGAGGCGGGCACTTGCCGAGGCGGTGGGGCCGGCTATAGAGGCGCGTGACGCCAATTCGGCATGCGATCGGGGCCGGCACCGCCCGCCGGGCCCCGCAACACAGGAACGGACACATTATGACCGCCAGCCAGATCCGCGACGCAGCCCCCCGCCGGGGCGCAGGGCATCGCGCGCTGACCATCGCCGGGCTGAGCCTTGCCGCCCTGGCGCTGAGCGGCTGCCTGCTGCACCGCGGCCATCGCGGCCAGGCCCGTGCCCGCCCCCAGCAGGAGCTGGCAGCCAGCAACGTGACGGCGATCGGGGTCAACGCCTACCTGTGGCGCGCCAGCCTCGATGCCCTGTCGTTCATGCCGCTGGTCCAGACCGACAGTGCCGGCGGGGTGATCGTGACCGACTGGTACGCCAACCCGCAGAACCCGGGCGAGCGGATGAAGCTGACCGTGTCGATCCTCGACCGGGACCTGCGCGCCGATGCGCTGCGCGTCGCCGCCAGCCGGCAGGTGGCGCAGAACGGGGTGTGGGTGGATGCCCCGGTGCAGGCCGCGACCGTGCAGAAGCTGGAGGACGTGATCCTGACCAAGGCCCGCGACCTGCGCCGCAGCGCGATCAAGCAGTAATCCCGCAAGGGGGCTGGGCAGGATGAGCGAACGGTTCGACCCGTCGAGCGCCGACGGCAAGTGGCAACGCGTGTGGGACGAGGCGCAGTGCTTCCGCGCCGATGATGCCAGCAGCAAGCCGCGCAGCTATGTGCTCGAGATGTTTCCCTACCCTTCGGGGCGGATCCATATCGGCCACGTCCGCAACTATACCATGGGCGACGTGCTGGCCCGGTTCCGGCGGATGCAGGGGATGGAAGTGCTCCACCCGATGGGCTGGGACGCTTTCGGCATGCCGGCGGAAAATGCCGCGATGGAAAAGGGCGTCCACCCCGGCGGCTGGACCCGCGAGAACATCGCCAACATGAAGGCCCAGCTCAAGCGGCTGGGCTTCGCGCTCGACTGGAGCCGCGAACTGGCGACCTGCGAGGCCGACTATTACGGCCACGAACAGGCGCTGTTCCTTGATCTTTACGCCGCCGGCCTGGTCTATCGCAAGGAATCGGCGGTCAACTGGGATCCGGTCGACCAGACGGTGCTGGCCAACGAACAGGTGATCGACGGGCGCGGCTGGCGTTCGGGCGCGCTCGTCGAAAAGCGCAAGCTGAACCAGTGGTTCCTCAAGATCACCCAGTTCGCCGACGAATTGCTGGCGGGCCTCGGCGCGCTGAAGGACTGGCCCGAAAAGGTCCGGCTGATGCAGGAAAACTGGATCGGCAAGAGCCAGGGCCTGCGCGCGACTTTCCGCTTTGTCGACAGCAGCGACGGGATCGAGGTGTTCACCACCCGGCCCGATACCCTGTTCGGCGCCAGCTTTGTCGCCATCGCGGCGGACCATCCCTTTGCCCACCGCTGCGCCGCCAATGTTCCCGAGCTGGCCGAGTTCATTGCCGAGTGCAAGCGCGGGGGGACCACCGCGGCGGAACTGGAAACCGCGGAGAAAAAGGGCTTCAACACCGGCTACAGTGTCGAGCACCCGCTGAAGAAGGGCTGGCACCTGCCGGTCTATGTCGCCAATTTCGTGCTGATGGACTATGGCACGGGCGCGCTGTTCGGCTGCCCGGCGCACGATGCGCGCGATCTTGAATTCGCCCGCAAATACCACCTGCCGGTCAAGCGTGTGGTGGCCGAGGGCGACAAGACCGACCCCGATTTCGACGAGGCCGAGCCCTATGTCGGCCCCGGGCGGATCGTCAATTCGGACTGGCTCGACGGGATGAGCGTGGACGAGGCCAAGGCGGCGGTGATCGCCCGGGCCAACCACGATGGCTGGGGCCACGGCGAAACCCAGTACCGCCTGCGCGACTGGGGGGTGAGCCGCCAGCGTTACTGGGGCACCCCGATCCCCTTCATCCATTGCGAGGTTTGCGGCGTTGTCCCCGTGCCCAAGCGCGACCTGCCGGTGCGCCTGCCCGACGACGTCGATTTCCAGACCCCGGGCAACCCGCTGGTCCGCCACCCGACGTGGAAGCACGTGCCCTGCCCGCATTGCGGCAAGCCGGCTTGCCGTGAAACCGACACGCTCGACACCTTCGTCGACAGCAGCTGGTATTTCCTGCGTTTTGCCAGCCAGCCGGCGGACAAGCCGTTCGACCCGGCGGCGGTGGCGCAGTGGCTGCCGGTGGCGCAGTACATCGGCGGGATCGAGCACGCGATCCTCCACCTGCTCTACGCCCGCTTCTGGACCCGCGCGCTGGCCCACATCGGCCTGATCGACGTGCAGGAACCCTTCGCCAGCCTGTTCACGCAGGGGATGGTGACGCACGAGACCTATTCGCGGGTCAAAACAAGCACCATTCATTTGGGCGAAATTGGCGATTCCGGTTCAACGGAATTTACCGGCGTTGAGGAATGGGTTGAGCCGAAGCAAGTCGAGCGCCGTGATGATGGGAAGCACTACGTTAAGGGCACAAATGACGAAGTGATCGTTGGCAGGACGATCAAGATGTCGAAGTCGAAGAAGAACGTGGTCGACCCCGACGACATCATCGCCAGGCACGGCGCCGACGCGGTGCGCTGGTTCATGCTTTCGGACAGCCCGCCCGAGCGCGACCTGCCGTGGAGCGAGGCCGGGATCGAGGGCTGCGCCCGCTTCGTCCAGCGGCTGTGGCGGCTGTTCGGGCAATACGACCCGGCGGCCACCGGCGAGGACAAGGCGCTGGATCGCAAGCGCGACCAGACCGTCCACGCCGTGGCGCAGGACATCGAGGGGCTGGGCTTCAACAAGGCGGTGGCGCGGATCTACGAGCTGACCGGGGCCACCGAAAAGGCCGCCCCCAGCGCCAGCCGCAGCGCCGCGATCCGCGCGATCCTGCTGCTCGCCAGCCCGATGATGCCGCACCTCGCCGAAGAGGCCTGGGCCGCGATCGGGGGCGAAGGGCTGGTGGCCGAAGCCATGTGGCCGCCGGTCGACCCGGCGCTGCTGGTCGAGGATGAAGTCACCGTCGCGGTGCAGGTGCAGGGCAAGCTGCGCGATACGCTGACCGTCGCCAAGGGTACGCCGCGTGAGGCGCTGGAGGCGCTGGCGCTGGCCAGCGAGAAGGTGCAGCGCGCGCTGGATGGGGCCACGCCGAAGAAGGTGATCGTGGTGCCCGACCGGCTGGTCAACCTGGTGGTATGAAGCGGCTCGCCCCCCTGGCGCTGTTGCTGCTGTCGGCCTGCGGGCTGGAGCCGATGTATGCCGGGGCGGGCAATGGCGCGGTGGCCCGCGGGCTGGCGGCGGTGGCCGTCCCCCCGATCGAGGGCAAGGCCGGCTGGCTGATGCGCAACGCCCTGGCCGACCGGCTGCACACCGCCGGCGCGGCAGAGGCGCGCTATCGCCTTGATGTGCGGCTGGATGACCGGCTGGAGGGGCTGGGGCTGCTGGCCAACGATACCATCGGCCGCGAACGCCGCACCCTGCGGGCGCGCTATCAGCTGGTCGACCTCGCCACCGGGGCAATCCTGGTCGATGCCACCGCCGGGTCCGACGCGGGGATCGACGTCGCCTCGTCGGAATATGCCACCGTCGCGGCCGAGCAGACCGCGCTCGAAAACCTCACCCGTTCGGTGGCCGACCGGATCGTCACCCGCCTCGCGCTGCATCTGCGCGGGGCCGCGGGCCAGTGAAGGCCAGCCAGAAGGACTTTGCCAGCGTGGCGCCCCGCGCCGCCCGGGCCGCGCGGGTCTTCCTGCTGTGCGGGCCCGACGAGGCCGGGGTGCAGGACGGGGCCGAGCGGCTGGTCGGCCTGCTCGACAACCCCGGCGAGCGGATCGAGCTGAGCGGGGCCGAACTGCGCCGCGACCCGGTGCGGCTGGGCGACGAGGCGCGCAGCACCTCGCTGTTCGGCGACACCCGCCACATCTGGGTGCGCGCCAGCGGCGAGGAAGCGGCCGAGGCGGTGGAAGTGCTGCTGGCCGGCGAAGTTGCGCCCTGCCCGGTGCTGATCCTGGCCCCCGGCGCCACCGACAAGGGCCGCATGGCCAAGCTGCTGGCCCCGCGCGACGATGCCCTGGTGGCGATGTTCTACCCGCCCGACCTGCCGGCGGTGGCCAGCGCGGTGCGCGACATGGCCAGCCGCGCCGGCCTGCGGCTGAGCGGCGAACTGGCCGAGCGGATCGCCCGCGCCACCGGGCTCGACACCCGGCTGGCGGCCTCGGAAGTGACCAAGCTGGCGCTCTACCTCGATGCCGCGCCCGAGCATCCGCGCACGGTCGAGCCGGCGGCGCTGGACGCGGTGGGGGCGCGGACCGAGGAAGACGGCTTCATGCCGCTGGTCAACGCGGTGCTGGCCGGCGAACACGCCAAGATCGCCGGCGAGCTGCGGCGGATGCGCGAGCTGGGGCTCAGCCCGGTGGGGGTGCTGCTGGCCTTCGAGCGGCGGGTGGCGCAACTGGCCGCGCTGTCGGCCAAGCTGGGCGCGCGCGGCGACATCAACGCGCTGCTGACCGCCGAACGCGCGGCGCGGCGGATCTTCTGGAAGGACGAGCGCGACATTCGCGGCCAGCTGCAATTGTGGCGCGCCCGGCGCGGGATCGAACGGCTGGCCGAGCGGCTGATGGCGCTGCACCGCGCGCTGCTGGCCAACAGCCAGGCGGCCGAGCTGCTGCTGGCCCAGGGGCTGGCCGAAATCGCCCGGGCGGCGGCCCGCGCCCGCTGAGTCGCGGGCTTTTTCCGGCCTTGCTGGCCCCGGCCACTGTCCGGATTCGGGACTTTGCCATGCCGGGTGCGCCAGCCGCCAGCGGTTTGGATTGTCCAAAGTATTGTTAAAAATACATTAATTCCGGCCGCGCCGAAACCGCCACCATGCCGCGCGCTTAGGCCAAAATACTTGCCTTCGCGGGCGGCGCGGCGCTAGGTCTCGCACCTGTCCGGGGGGGAATACAAGGAGCAGGCAGTGCGCCGTTGCGGCCATAGCATTGTGCCCGCGCTCGCCCCCGCGGGGTTCACCGCGCTAGGGGGGAGGCAGGGATGAACGCGATCGATGGTCGCGTCGGCCGTGCTGCCGCGCGGCACGACCTGCTCGACTTTCCTCCGCTGATGCCCGAGCTCGCCCGGCGGCGCCTGCAATGCTACCTGGCGCTGATGCTGACCGACATGGCGGCGATTGTCGGCGGCTGCGCGGTGGCCGGGTTCCTCTACCTTGGCTCGGCCGAGCTGGCCACTTCGGTGGTCCGGGCCCAGCTGATGCTGCCGGTGTTCCTGACCATCGCGCTGTACAACGGCGCCTATTCGATGCGCGCGCTGACCGATGCGATCTATGGCGTCGGCCGGGTGCTGGGGGCGCTGGCGGTGGCCGCCGGGGTGCTGATGTTCTTCACCTTTTCGACCCGCACCTCGCAGCAGTTCAGCCGCGTCAGCTCGATCGGCGGGCTGGTCGCGGCGGCGCTGTTCCTGATCTGGGCGCGGCTGCAGATGCGCCGCTTCGTCCGCGCGCGCTGCGGCGCCGGGGTGTTCAATGAACTGGTGATCGACGACGATGGCCCTTCGGTCGATCTGCCCGGCGCGGTGGTGGTCCGGGCGCGCGCCTTCGCCCTGACCCCGGCGCTGGACGATCCCCATGCCCTGCACCGCATCGGGCTGGTGATGCGCAATGCCGACCGGGTGGTGATTTCCAGCCCGCCGGCCCGCCGCGCCGCCTGGGCGGCGATCCTGCGCGGGGCCAATGTCGCGGGCGAGGTGATCGACGAGACGGTGGCGCTGCTGGCCGCACGTGGCGCGCGGGCGGTGGGCGGGCAGGGCCTGCTGCTGGTATCGGTCGGCCCGCTGGGGATGCGGGCGCGCGCGGCCAAGCGGGCCTTCGATCTGGCCGTGGCCGGCCTTGCCACGCTGTTGCTGGCGCCGCTGATGCTGCTGGTCGCGCTGGCGATCAAGCTGGAGGATGGCGGCCCGGTGTTCTTCGTCCAGCGCCGGGTCGGGCGCGGCAACCGCTTTTTCCGGATGTGGAAATTCCGCAGCATGACGGTCAACCGCGCCGGAATCGATGGCGCGGTATCGACCGCGCGCGACGATGGCCGGGTGACCCGGGTGGGCGCCTTCATCCGCAAGACCAGCATCGACGAATTGCCCCAGCTGTTCAACGTGCTGCTGGGCGACATGAGCCTGGTTGGCCCGCGCCCGCACGCCATCGCCAGCCAGGCCGGCGACAAGCTGTTCTGGGAAATCGACGCCCGCTACTGGGAACGCCACGCGCTGCGCCCGGGGCTGACCGGCCTGGCCCAGGTGCGCGGGCTGCGCGGCGCGACGGTGCAGGAAAGCGACCTGACCGGGCGGCTCAACGCCGATCTGGAATACCTGATCGGCTGGTCGCTGTGGCGCGACATCGGCATCATCCTCGCCACCTTCCGCGTGGTGACGCACGATCAGGCTTATTGATTTACAGTGCTGCCCATTAGGGCAGCCGGGCACCACCCACCCCGCCTCC
>JAFECL010000022.1:0-9866 GCA_018242165.1 Pseudomonadota bacterium | reverse complement strand
CCCGCAGCGCGCTTCATGCGCGCGACTCAGACAAGGACTATGGTGCCCGGTTCCGCCAATGCGGAACACCCAAACAAGGACTCTGGTGCCCGGTTCGTGCGCTAGCGCGATCGCCAAACTAGACTATCTTCCCCAGCACCGTGGCGAACTGCTCCATTTCGGCCATCGAGCCCACGGTGATCCGCGACATGCCCGGCCAGATATCCCACGAGCGGCCGATTTCGACTCCCTGGGCGCGGAACAGGTCCTGCATCGCCTTGCCGGTGCGGCCGCCCCAGTCGATCATGAACATGTTGGCCCGGCTGCCTTCGACCAGTTTCAGCCCCTTGGCCCGTGCCGCGCGCTGGCCCACTTCGCGCGCGGCTTCCATTTCGGCGCGGCGGCGGGCGATGTCGGCGCCTTGCGACAGGCTGGCCCGGGCGCAGGCCAGCGAGGGCAGCGGCAGCGAGCCGGACTGCATGCCGCCGTCATAGCGCATCATCGCCGCCAGCACCTCGGGCCGGGCCATGATGAAGCCCATCCGCATCCCGGCCATGCCGAACATCTTGGAAAAGGTCCGCAGCACCATCACGTCGGGGTGCTGCTTCAGCAGCGCCACCGCGCTGGGCAGGCCGGCCCAGTGGATATAGGCCTCGTCGACCAGCACCTTGGCCCCGGCGGGCTTGTTCGCCACCAGCCAGGCAAGATCTTCCAGCGGGGTGACGGTGCCGGTGGGGTTGTTGGGGGTGCAGACGTAATAGACCCCGGCCCTGGGGTCGGCGGCCAGCATCGCCCGCACGTCGTGGCGGTGGTCGGCGGTCAGCGGCACGCGTTTCAGGGGGGCGCCCAGCCATTCGGCGGTGCGCCAGGCCAGCTCGAAGGTCGGGTTGCCGGTGACGAGCCCGCGGGTGGGCGAGCAGAAGCTGACCACCGCGCGGCACAGCGGATCGGACGAGCCCGGCCAAGGGGCGATCCAGTCGAACGGCACCCCTTCGATCCGCGCCACTTCGCGGATGAAATCGTCGTGCTCGTCGGCGGGTTCGTAGCGGTTGGAACGGGCGACCATCGCCCGCGCCGCTTCCTGCCCGGCGGCGAAGGGCCCGGTCCAGCATTCGTTGGCATCGAGGTGGAGCATGTTGGCGCTGGCGGCGGCGCCCGGTGCCGCCCAGGCCGGGGTGCCGGCCCGCGCGGCCACGGCGCCCAGCCCGAAGACGGCGGCGATCCGGCCAAGGTCGCGGCGGTTATAGCCGCGCGCGATGAGGTCGGCGCGGGCCTCTTCGGGCAGCGGGGCGGGGGGGTGAAGCGGCATCGGCAGGCTCCCGGCTTATGGTCTGGTGCGGGGCCATGGTGCGGCCTCGCCCGCCGCGTGGCAAGCCCTTCCCGCCGGCCGGACAAGGCCCCCGGAAAAAGCCCCGGAAAAAAGCGTTGTCGCCAAGCAACTTGCATGATCTATTCGCCCCGCATCATGACGCAAGGGGGCGGGGTCATGTCTTTCGGCGAAGCGATCAATTCCGGACTGTCGAACTATTTCACCTTCTGGGGCCGGGCTTCGCGCTCGGAATACTGGTTCTGGCACCTGTTCGTCTTGCTGTTTGCCGGGGTGGCGATCGGGCTCGATCACCTGCTGGGCACCACTTTCACCATCGAGCAGGCCGATACCGGGGCGAAGGTCCCCGATTTCTACGGCTGGGTCTATATGGTGATCATGCTGTTCCTGACGCTGCCCAGCCTGGCGGTGACGGTGCGGCGGCTGCACGATACCGGGCGTTCGGGCTGGTGGTACTGGATCACGCTGCTGCCGCTGCTGGGCGGGATCCTGCTGCTGATCTGGCTGTGCACCCCGGGGCCGGACGGGCCCAATGCCTATGGCGACGATCCGCTGGGCTGACGCGCGGCGCCCGGCGGGGCGTTAGAGGGGATTGCCATCCTTGTCGCGATAGATCTCGCGCCGGCCGACGTGGTTGGCCGGGCCGACCAGCCCGTCGGCCTCCATCCGCTCGATCCACTTGGCGGCGCTGTTATAGCCCACGCCCAGCTGGCGCTGCAGCCAGCTGGTGCTGGCCTTCTGGCTTTCGAAGACGATCTGGCAGGCCTGGCGATACTTGCGCTCTTCCGGGCTGTCGCTGGCGGTCATGTCGAAATCGTCGAAGCCGAAGCCGCCTTCCTCGGGCTCTTCGGTGACTGAATCGACATAGGCGGGCGAACCCTGCGCGCGCCAGTGGTCGGCCACTTTCTCGACCTCCTCGTCGGCGACGAAGGGGCCGTGGACGCGCATCACCGGGGCGGCATTGGGCTTGTAGAGCATGTCGCCCTTGCCCAGCAGCTGTTCGGCGCCCTGTTCGCCCAGGATGGTGCGGCTGTCGATCCGGCTGGTCACGGCAAAGCTGATCCGGGTCGGCAGGTTGGCCTTGATCACGCCGGTGATGACATCGACGCTGGGGCGTTGCGTGGCCATGATCAGGTGGATGCCGGCGGCGCGGCTCTTTTGCGAAAGGCGCTGGATCAGCACCTCGATCTCCTTGCCCACCGTCACCATCAGGTCGGCCAGCTCGTCGACGATCACGACGATCAGCGGCAGTTCCTGGTAATCGAGCTGTTCTTCCTCGAACAGTTCCTCGCCGGTCTCGGCATCGAAGCCGATCGAGATGCGGCGGCCCAGCGGCTTGCCCTTGGCGACATGGGTGCGCAGCTTTTCGTTGAAGCTGGTGAGGTTGCGTACCCCGATCGCGCTCATCTGGCGATAGCGCCGCTCCATCTCTTCCACCGCCCATTTCAGCGCGCGGATCGCCTTGGCCGGCTCGGTCACAACCGGCGAGAGCAGGTGGGGGATCTCGTCGTAGCTCTTCAGCTCGAGCACCTTGGGGTCGATCAGGATCATCCGGCACTGCTGCGGCGTCAGCCGGTAGAGCAGCGAGAGCAGGATGCAGTTCAGCCCGACCGACTTGCCCGAGCCGGTGGTGCCGGCCACCAGCAGGTGCGGCATGGCTGCCAGATCGGCGACGATCGGCGCCCCGGCGATATCCTTGCCGAGGATGATCGGCAGCAGGCCCCTGGCCCCGGCGAAAGTCTCGCTGGCCAGCATTTCGCGCAAGCTGACGATCTCGCGGTTGGCATTGGGCAGCTCGATGCCCATCACCGTCCGGCCCGGAATGGTCGAGACGCGGGCCGAGACCGCGCTCATGTTGCGGGCGATATCGTCGGCCAGGCCGATAACCCGCGCCGCCTTGGTGCCCGGTGCCGGCTCCAGCTCGTACATCGTCACCACCGGGCCGGTGCGGACCGCGGTGATCTCGCCCTTGACGTTGAAATCGTCGAGCACCGTTTCGAGTAGCCGGGCGTTGCGTTCCAGCGACAGCTTGTCGAGCTTCTTGGCGCTGGCCGCCGGGGGGGCGGAGAGCAGTTCCAGCGCCGGCAGCTCGAACTGGTCGAACAGGTCGCCCTGCCGGCTCCGCGCGGTCAGCTGGGCCGGGCGGGTGGCGCGGGCGGGATCGCTGATCTCGACCTTCTTGCGCGGCAGCGCCGCCGCGGCCGGATCGGCGGCGGGCGGGGCGGCCTTGGCGCGGGCCAGCTGCCGGGCGGCGCGCAGCAGCTTGACCGGGCCGGCGGCGGTGTCGGGCGCCGGGCGCAGCCGCCCGGGCAGGGTCAGCAGCCCGCGCCAGTCAAAGGCGAAGACCCGCGCGGCCAGCACCACCCCGGCGATCAGGGTGACGGTGCCGGTGGCCAGCGCGGTCCAGAACCGGGCGCTTTCGGGCAGCAGGCCGATCAGCACCCCGGCGGCCTTGGCGCTGAGCAGCCCGGCCACCCCGCCCATCCCGGCGGGCAGGGTGCCCTCGCGCCCGGCGAAGACCATCGCCATGGTGGTGGCGATCAGCGCCATGGCCAGCAGCAGCAACCCCAGCGGCCGCCACCAGCGCTGGCGCAGCGGCGGGGTTTCGCCATCTTCCTCTTCGGCGAAGTGCCACAGCTGGCGGGCGAAGACGTAAAGCATCGGCAGGAACAGCACCGCCACCGGGCCGAAGACCAGCAGCGCGCGTTCCGCCGCCCAGGCGCCGGGGCGGCCCATCCAGTTGGCCACCGGGCCGCCGGCGGCGGTCGACCCCGAAGGGTCGGTCTGGTGGTAGGTGGCCAGCGCGATCCCGAGGAACAGCATCGCCCCGAACAGCCCGACCGCGCCGCCCAGTTCGGCCGCACGGCGCAGCGAACGGCGCAGCACCGCCCGCCAGTTGGCGGACTTGCCCTTGGCCGTGGTGGTGAGTGCGCGCGATGCCATCCGCGCATCATGCGCCGGGGGGTGACTCCGCGTCAAGAATCCTGATCAGGAAAGCCCGTCGATTGCCGCCCAGCCGGCACAGCGCAGCGCCCGCGCGCGGCGCGGGTTCATCCCCCCCAGCGCCAGCACCGGCAGGCAGGCCCGTGCCGCCATGGCCCGCCAGCGGGTGGGGCCCAGCACCGGCGCGCCGGGGTGGCTGCGGGTGGGGAAGGCGGGGGAGAGCAGCGCGGCGCTGCCCCGTGCCCGCGCCGCCCGGGCCAGCTCGGCCAGCGCATGGGCGGTAACCAGCCGCAGCCCCGCAGGCCCCCGCGCCAGTTGCCGTGGCGGACCATAGGCGCCATCCGCCCCCCAGGCCCGCGCCTGCGCCATGGTGCCGGCCAGCACCACCACCATGCCGCGCGCCCGCGCCCGCCGGGCCAGCGCGGCGAACCGCGCGCGGCGTTCCGCGGGTGGGAGGTGATAGTGGCGGAAGATCAGCCCGCTGCCGCGCGGCAGGCGGGCGATGGCGCGTTCCAGCCCGGCATCGTTGCGCGCATCGCTGATCAGCCACAGCGGGGGCAATGCAGGGTGGCGCCGGCTCATCGCTGCGCTATAGCACCACGCCATGTCTGAACCAGCCGCCCTGCTTGCCGATATTCACGCCCGCATCGCCCGCGCCGCCGCGCTGGCCCGGCGCGATCCCGCCGGGGTGACGCTGGTGGCGATCAGCAAGACCCATGCGGCGCCGGCGATCCGCCCGCTGCTGGCCGCCGGGCAGCGGGTGTTCGGCGAAAACCGGGTGCAGGAAGCCGCAGCCAAGTGGCCCGAATTGCGCGCCGAATGGCCCGACGTGGCGCTGCACCTGGTGGGCCAGCTGCAATCGAACAAGGCGGATGAGGCGGTGCGGCTGTTCGACTGCATCCATTCGCTCGACCGGCCCGGCCTGGTTGCCGCGCTGGCCCGGGCGATGGACAAGGCTGGGCGGCAGGTGCCGTGCTTTGTCCAGGTCAACATCGGGGCCGAGGCGCAGAAGGGCGGGGTGGGGGTGGCCGAATTGCCCGCGCTGCTGGCCGAGGCGCGCGCCGCCGGCCTGCCGCTGGCCGGGCTGATGTGCGTGCCCCCGGCGGGGATCGAGGCCGCGCCGTTCTTCGCGCTGCTGGCCCGGCTGGCGGCGGACCACGGCCTGGCCGGGCTGAGCATGGGGATGAGCGAGGATTTCGAGACCGCCGTCACCCTTGGCGCCAGCCATGTCAGGGTCGGCAGCGCGCTGTTCGGGGCGCGCGAATGAAGAAAATTTAAGGTCGTTTTATATGCATTTCCTAGACGTTCATATATGGGCTTTATAGACCGATTTATCCATTTGTTAAATGCGATTTACTAGAACGGCCCTCGCACCGCTTGGGGAAGCGGGTGTTTATAGGAGCCGGAATATGAGCAACTTTTTCGATGCCGCGCGCAGCGTCGCCGGCAAATTCCTGAAGGATGAAGCGGGCGCTACCGCGATCGAATACGGCCTGCTGGCCGCGCTGCTGGGCACCGCGCTGGTGGTCTCGATGCAGGGGCTGGGCAACCAGCTGAAGAGCACCTTCAACAATACCTCTTCGGCCATGTCGGTGGGTAACGCCGCCGCGGCCTGATCGTTCTCCTTCGTCGCGGCCGGTTCGCCGGCCTCGACATCACTGCCACCGATCGACTATGCCCCGTGGGTTCCTCCCACGGGGCTTTTTTTCGTGAAACTGATCATTGGCAACCGCAACTATTCCAGCTGGTCGCTGCGCGGCTGGCTGGCCCTCAAGCAATCGGGCCTGCCCTTCGATACGGTGGTCGCCCCGCTGTTCGGCGATGATTGGCCCCAGCGCCAGCGCGATGCCGATCTGCTGCCCGGCGGGGGCCGGGTGCCGGTGCTGTGGGATGGCGAAACCGTGGTGTGGGATAGCCTGGCGGTGCTCGAATACCTGGCCGACAAGGTCGGGCGCGAACGGTTCTGGCCGCGCGACGATGCCGCCCGCGCGCTGGCCCGCTCGATGGTCGCCGAAATGCATTCGGGCTTTGCCGCGCTGCGCTCGAACTGCCCGCAGAACCTGCGCCGCCGGGTCGAAGGCCACCCGATCGACGAGGCGACGCGCGGCGACGTGCTGCGGATCCTGACCCTGTGGGCCGAGGCGCGGTCGCGCTTCGGTTCGGGCGGGCCGTTCCTGTTCGGCACCTTTTCGGCGGCCGACATCTTCTATGCGCCGGTGGTGGGCCGGTTCCTCACCTATGGGGTGGCGGTACCCGGTTTCGCCCTGACCTACATGGATGCGCTGTGGGATCATCCGTGGCTGGGCGAATGGCTGGAAGCCGCCCGTGCGGAAAGCTGGACCATCGCCCAATACGAGGTGAAATGATGCGCCGTCTGCTGCTGCTGGGGCTGGCCCTGCTGGGGCTGGGTTCCGCCCGCCCCGCGCTGGCCTGGGGCGAGGCCGGGCACCATGCCGTGGCCGATATCGCCATGGCCAACATCCGCCCCGAAACCGCTGCGGCGATTGCCACGCTGCTGCAGGCCGACCCCGGCCTCGGCACGCCGGAATGCCGGGCGCGGACCCTGCGCGAGGCTTCGGTCTGGCCCGATTGCCTGCGCGCCGAGGCCTGGCGCTGGAAGCATACCTTCCCCTGGCACTATCAGGACGAGCCGCTGGGCGGGCCCTTTGATGTGAAGGCCCATTGCCCCGACGATGGCTGCGTCACCGCCCAGATCGAGCGCAACCGGCGGATCCTGGCCGACCGCACCCTGCCCGCCGCCCAGCGGCTGGAAGCGCTGGCTTTCGTGGTCCACTTCGTCGGCGACATCCACCAGCCGCTCCATGCCGCCGAGCTGGAGCACGATGCCGGCGGCAATGCCGAAGTGGTGGTCAACCAGAAGCCCGAGCCCTACATCCTCAAGACCAGCAGCGGCGAACGGGTGGTCAATGCCAATCCCAAGCCGCCCAGCTTCCACTGGTTCTGGGACAAGCTGATGGCCGAACGCGCCCTGGCCGCCGAGCCGGGGCTGGTTCGCGCCTATAGCCCGGCCGAACGCGCTGCCCTCGCCACCGGCACGGCGGGGGACTGGCTGAAGGAAAGCTGGGATGCGGCGCGCACCACCGCCTATCCGCTGGCCTTCGGGCGCGATCCGCTGGCGGGGCCGGTGCCGAAGGAAATCACCATTTCGGACGAGGCCGCCCGGGCGCAGACCCCGCTGGCCGCGCAGCGGCTGCGCCAGGCCGGGCTGCGGCTGGCCCGCCTGCTGGATGAAGCCTTGGGAAGCTGAAGTTACGGTTCAGGCTGGCGCCGCCAGCGCCAGCCACAGCGCCACCCCGGCCATCACCAGCGCCAGCACGCGCCGCACCCTGGCCACCGCGCGGCCCTGCGCCAGCCAGCCATGGGCCCGCCCGGCGCCGAGCACGATGGCGAGGTGCACGGCGGTGGCGATGCCCACGCTGACCCCGGCCAGCGCCAGCGCCTCGGCCAGGGTTGCCGCCCGCCCGCCAAGGAACGGCGGGACCACCACCGCGAAGAAGACCAGCGCCTTGGGGTTGGCGAGGTTCAGCAGCAGCCCGGCGGCCAGATGCCGGCGCCCGCGCTGCCCGCCGCCCAGCGGGGTATCGGCGGCCAGCCAGCCGCGCCACGCCAGCCAGCCCATGAACAGTGCCCCGGCCCAGTGGAGCAGCCGGGCCAGCGCCGGCTCGGCACCGATCAGCGCCGCCACCCCCAGGCTGGCGAGCAGGGCATTGCCGGCCAGCCCCAGCGCCACGCCCAGCGTCGCCAGCAGCCCGGCGCGGCGCCCTTCGGCCAGCGCCAGCGTGGCCAGCCAGGCCATGTTCGGCCCCGGCGTCAGCTCGATGGCGAGGACCGCGGCGGCAAATTCGGCCCAGGCCACCCCGCCCAGCGCGGGCAGGGCGCCGCTCACTTGATCCGCTTGGTCGGATAGGGCTGGCCGCCCCGGGTGAAATAGCCATCGGGCCGGAAGACCATGTCGATGTCGGAATAGGCGCCGCTGCCTTCGCCCGGCGGGGCCCCCGCGCCAATCGCCACGAAGCTGCAATCGGCGTCGCTTTCGTTGACCAGGTGGTGGCCGTTTTCCACCTCCGCCGCCCAGCCGGCAATGTCGCCGGGGCGCAGCACGGTGCGGGTGCCATCCTCGATCAGCACCGCCTCGCCGCTCAGCATGATCAGCAATTCGTCCTCGTCGGCGTGCCAGTGGCGCTGGCTCGACCAGGCGCCGGGCTTCAGCACCACGTGGCTGGCGCCCATATGGGTCAGCCCCAGCACCGGGGCGAGGCGGCGAAACCAGCGGCCGGCGACCTCGCGGTTGAAGGGTTCGGGGTAGCCGGTGGCATTGCTTTGCGGCAGGGCGGCAAGATCGATCTTGGGCATGGGGGCAAGGCTATCGCGGGCGGCCGCAACCGGCAAGCCTTGCGGCGAGCCCTGGGCATGGGTAGCATGACGGCATGGCTCAGCTTGCCGATCCCCACGCCGACGTCGTCGGCCTTGCCGAGGCGCTGATCGCCTGCCCCAGCGTGACGCCGGCGGCGGGGCTGGTGTTCGATTGCCTTGAGGGGCAGCTGGAGCCGCTGGGCTTCCGCGTCACCCGCTTTACTGCGGGCGAGGCGCCCGATGGCCCGGTCGAAAACCTGCTGGCGGTGCGCGAAGGGCCGGCGGGTTCGCGGCACTTCGCCTTTGCCGGGCACGTCGACGTGGTGCCCCCGGGCGAGGGCTGGGCCAGCGCGCCCTTCGCCCCCGAACGGCGCGGCGATCTGCTCTATGGGCGCGGCGCGGTCGACATGAAGGGGGCGATCGCGGCGATGGTCGCGGCGGTGCGCGGCATACCGGCCGGGGCGGGGACGATCAGCTTCGTCATCACCGGCGACGAGGAAGGCCCGGCGCGGTTCGGCACCGTGGCGCTGATCGAGCGGATGCGGCAGCGCGGCATGGCCCCCGATCTGTGCCTGGTGGGCGAGCCGACCAGCGTGCACCGGCTGGGCGATACGGTGAAGATCGGGCGGCGCGGCTCGGTCAACATCTGGCTCGAGGCCGAGGGGCGCGAGGGGCATGTCGCCTATCCGCACCTTGCCGATAATCCGATCACCCGGCTGGTCGCCCTGCTGGCCGAGCTGAAGGCGCTGAAGCTCGACAAGGGGACGAAGTGGTTCCAGCCGAGCAACCTTGAAATTACCGACATTACCGTTGGCAACCCGGCCACCAATGTCATTCCGGCGCGGGCCAGCGCGCGGCTGTCGATCCGCTTCAACGACCGGCACAGCGGCGCCGGGCTGGCGGAGCGGGTCGAGGCGCTGGCGGTGAAGCACGGGGTGGTGGCGCGGCCGGTGATTTCGGGCGAGGCCTTCCTGACCAGGCCCGGGGCCTTTTCGGGGCTGGTGGCCGAGGCGATCGCGGCCGAAACGGGCCTGACGCCCGAACTCTCGACCAGCGGCGGGACCAGCGACGCGCGGTTCCTGAAAGACCTGTGCCCGGTGATCGAATTCGGCCTGTGCAACGCCACGATGCACAAGCGCGACGAGGCGGTGGCGCTGGACGATCTGGCCAAGCTGGAACGGATCTATCGCCGCATCGCCACGGCGGCGCTCGGCGCCTAGCCACAGGCCATCGCCCGCTGGCG
>JAFECL010000021.1:30306-32497 GCA_018242165.1 Pseudomonadota bacterium | reverse complement strand
GTTGCCCCGGTGCACGAGGCGGCGGGCGTGACCCTGTTCACCCACGATGGCCATCTGCGCCCGCTGGAAGAGATCGAGGCCGACGTGATCCGCCTCGCCATCGGCCACTATCGCGGGCGGATGACCGAAGTGGCCCGCCGGCTGGGGATCGGGCGTTCGACGCTCTATCGCAAGCTGTCCGACCTGGGGATCGGCGACGCGGCCTGAGGCTGCGCGTAAAATCCCCTCAAGCCAGTGGATTGCCGCGCCGCGCCCGCTATGATGCGGCCATGCGCATTCCTGCCCTGTTGCTGCTCGCCCCGCTGACCATCGCCGCCGCCGCGCCGGAAGCGCGCCCGCCGGCGCCGCCCGCCGCCCCGGTCAAGGCGGCCCCCGCCAAGCCCGCCCCTGCCAGACCAGCCCGGGCCGATGTGGCGCTGACCTTCGACGATCTGCCCGGCATCTCGCAGATCGACGATCAGTCCTATGTCGACGGCTTTACCGACGCGATCCTGGCCGGATTGAAGCGCCACCACTGGAAGGCCACCGGCTTTGTCAACGAGAGCAAGCTGGATGATCTGGTGCCTGACCACCAGCTGGCCAACCTGAAGAAGTGGCTCGACGCCGGGATGGAGCTGGGCAACCACACCTTCAGCCACGAAAGCCCCAACGCCATCGGCGCCGAAGCCTATATCGACGACATTGCCAAGGGCGAGAAGGTAACCCGCCCGCTGATGGCGGCGCACCACAAGCGCGAACAATGGTTCCGCCACCCCTATCTCGAAACCGGCCACCCCGAGGCGGTGCAGCGCAAGATCGACCATTGGCTGGCCGAGCACCATTACCGCATCGCCCCGGTGACGATGAACAGCACCGACTGGATGTTCGCCGAACCCTATGACGATGCTATCGCCAAGCATGACGAGGCGCGGCGGCGGCGGATCAGGGAACAGTACCTCGAATTCACCGGCCGGATGATCGGCTGGTACCGCCGCGCCTCGGCCACGCTGTTCGGGCGCGATATCAGCTATGTTTTCCTGTTCCACGCCAGCCGGCTGAACGGCGATTGCATTGACGACCTGGCCGCGCTGTTCAAGCGCCACAACCTGCGCGTGGTGCCGTTGGCCAAGGCGATGAAGGACCCGGCCTACCAGAGCCCCGACCGCTATGACGCGAAGGACGGGGTCGACTGGATGGAGCGCTGGGCCTTCACCCGCGGGGTCAAGCTGCCCCGGGATGGCGACACCGATCCGCCCAGGATCGTCCAGCAGGAATACGATGCGGTGGACAACGACCGCACCGCCGCCGCGCGCGACGAGGCCGCCAAGGCCCAGGCAGCGAAGGATGCGGCGGAGGAGGCTGCGGCCGGGAAAAAGCCCGCCAAACCCTAGGCCGGCAGCTCCGAAAAGTCGGTCAGCGCGGCATCGCGCAGGCCGCGCCAGACGCGCAGTGCCTGGACGGTATCGGCCACGTCGTGGACCCGGTGCAGCTGCACCCCGGCATCGGCCGCCAGCACCGCCAGAGCGACGCTGCCGCCCAGCCGCTGGTGCGCCGGGGCCTCGCCCGCCAGCGCGCCGATCATCCGCTTGCGGCTGGCCCCGACCAGCAAGGGTTGGCCGAGGGCATGGAACAGCGGCAGCGCATTCAGCAGCGCGAGGTTTTCCGCCACCGTCTTGCCGAAACCGATCCCGGGATCGAGAATGATCCGCTCGGCGGCAATCCCTGCCGCCAGCGCCGCATCGCGCCGCGCGCGCAGCCAGTCGAACACATCCAGCACCACACTGGCATAGGCACCGCCCGAATGCAGGTCTTCCGCCTCGCCCGGCGCATGCATCAGCACCACCGGTGCCCCGCTGGCGGCGGCGAAGGCCTGGCTGCGCGGATCGTGGCGCAGCGCGGAAACGTCGTTGATCAGGTGCGCGCCGGCGGCCAGCGCTGCCTCCATCACCGCGAGGTGGCGGGTATCGACGCTGATCGCCGCGCCGGCGCCGGCCAGATGCCGGACCATCGGCTCGACCCGCTTGAGCTCATCCCCCTCCCACACTCCGGGCGCGCCGGGGCGGGTGCTTTCGCCGCCAACATCGATGATCGCCGCCCCGGCCTCGAGCATCGCGGCGGCATGGGCCTCGGCCACCTCGGGCCGGTCAAGGAACTGGCCGCCGTCGGAAAAGCTGTCGGGCGTCATGTTCAGGATGCCCATCACCTGCGGCTG
>JAFECL010000021.1:29128-30208 GCA_018242165.1 Pseudomonadota bacterium | reverse complement strand
TGGCACCCTCGCGGCGGATCAGGGCAAAGCGGCTGGCAAAGACCAGCCCGCCCGCCAGCCGCACCGCCGCGCCATGTTCGGCCTGCGGGCTGGACGCCAGCGCGATCGGGCGCAGGTAGTGGCGGGTGGTCAAGGTTCCGTCGCCAGCAGGTAGAGCTGGCGGATCGCGTCAAGCGGCTTCAGCTGCCCCTCGTGCTCGATGTGCCAGAAGCTCCAGCCGTTGCAGCTGGGCGCGCCCTGCAATTTGGCGCCAAGGCCGTGGATCGAGCCGGCATCCGCCCCGGCCAGCAGCGAACCATCCGCCCGCACCGTGGCGCCCAGGCGGCGCTTCCTGTCCCACACCTGCGCGCCGGGCGCGATCCAGCCGGTCTCCACCAGCGTGCCAAAGGCCACCTTGGGCGCGGCCTTGGGGCTCTGCATCGTGGTGATCGCACTTTCGTCCAGCGGCAGGGCCAGATCGATCCGCTGGCGCGCCGCCTTGGCATAGGCATCCTCGCGCTCGCAGCCGATCCACTGCCGCCCCAGCCGCTTGGCCACCGCCCCGGTGGTGCCGGTGCCGAAGAACGGATCGAGCACCACGTCGCCCTTGTTGGTGGTGGCCAGCATCACCCGGTAAAGCAGCGCCTCGGGCTTTTGCGTCGGGTGGACCTTGTGCCCGCCCTCCTTCAGCCTTTCCTGCCCGCCGCAGATCGGCAGCACCCAGTCCGAACGCATCTGCAGTTCGTCATTCAGGGTCTTCATCGCGCGGTAGTTGAAGGTGTACTTGGCCTTCTCGCCCATCGAGCACCAGATCAGCGTCTCGTGCGCGTTGGTAAAGCGGGTACCCTTGAAATTGGGCATCGGGTTGGCCTTGCGCCAGACGATGTCGTTGAGGATCCAGAAGCCCATGTCCTGCAACATCGCGCCAAGGCGAAAGATGTTGTGATAGGAGCCGATCACCCACAGGCTGCCGTTGGGCTTCAGCACGCGGCGCGCCTCGGTCAGCCAGGCGCGGCTGAAGGCGTCATAGGCGGCAAAGCTGTCGAACTGGTCCCAATGGTCGGTCACCGCATCCACATGGCTGCCATCGGGCCGGGCGAG
>JAFECL010000021.1:23592-29064 GCA_018242165.1 Pseudomonadota bacterium | reverse complement strand
GCCTCGACACAGTCGCCGCGCAGGATCTGGCCCAGCGGCAGGACGGCGCGCGTTGGGGCGGCGGCAGGGCCGCGTTCCTTGATCAGTGCCTGGGCCATGGTTGTGGATAACTCCCTCGCAAGCCCCCATCCATGAGTCATCCGGGACTCGCCGTCAAGCCGCGACTCGCCGGAAATCCTAGCGATTCATGGTTAACAGCCCGCTAGGAAAGGCGCCCGACACAGCATCTTGAGTCCGGCGATTCATCCGGGACTCGATATGTTGTGGTCAGCCCCGAACCGGGCCTGGGAGCAAAAAAAATCTACAGCAGCGGCAATTGCGCCACCGGGGCAAAGCTGCGGCGGTGGTGCGGGGTGGCGCCATGCTGGCGCAGCGCGGCCAGATGCTCGGCGGTGCCATAGCCCATGTTGCGGGCCCAGCCGTAAGCGGGGTGCGCCTTGTCCAGTTCGCGCATCACTCGGTCGCGGTGTTCCTTGGCGAGGATCGAGGCAGCCGAGATGCACGGCTCGATCCCGTCGCCCCCCACCAGCGCCCGGGCTGGCCAGCGCCAGCCAGCGGCGCGGCCGTGGGGCGTGAAATTGCCGTCGATCAGCACCATGTCCGGCTCTGCCCCCAGCTCGGCCACCAGCGCGGCCACCGCCCGGGTCATCGCCAGCATGGTCGCGGCGAAGATATTGAGCCGGTCGATCTCTTCCACCCCGGCCTCGCCCAGCGCCCACCGGCAGGTCGATTGAACCTGCGCCTCCAGCGCGGCGCGGCGTTTGGCCGAAAGTTTCTTGGAATCGTCCAGCCCCGCCGGGGCCGCCGCCCCCAGCACGCAGGCGGCGGCCACCACCGGCCCGGCCAGCGGCCCCCGCCCGGCCTCGTCCACCCCGATCACCAGTTGCCCGCGCATCTTCGCCTTGTTTCCACCGCGACGCGTGAAGTCCAGCAAATCCTTGCGCCCGCCGCCCCCCTGCCCTATCGGCCCGCCCCTATGTCGTCCGTGGCCAACCTCATCCCGCTCGATCATGTCGATCCGGCGCTGGTCGAAGCGCTGCTCGATCGCGCCTTCGAGCCCGAGCGGCGGACCCGTACGGCCTACCAGCTGCGCGAGGGACTGGAGGCGCTGCCGGCGCTGTCCTTCGCCGCGCTGGACGGCAGCGATCACCTGGTTGGCACCATCCAGTGCTGGCCGGTTGGCCTGACCGACCCGGCCGGGCGCGCCCACCCGATGATCATGGTCGGCCCGGTGGCGGTACTGCCCGAGCAGCAGGGGGCCGGCTATGGCAAGGCCTTGATGAGTGCCGCGCTGGCCGCGCTGAACCCCAGGGCGCCGCTGCCGCAGGTGATGATCGGCGATCCGGAATACTATGGCCGCTTCTGGGGCTTTACCGCCGAACCGACCGCCGGCTGGCGGCTGCCCGGCCCATGGGAACCGCGCCGCCTGCTGGTGCGCTGCGACAATCCCGCCGTCCTCCCCCGCGAGGGGCTGCTGGGCCCTTGGCGCGGCTGACGCCTTCTGGCATCGCTGCACCGATGCCCTACGAACCGCCTGCCGATCTTGCCGCGCTGAGCCTGGCCGAAGTGGCCCAGGCCATGGCCGAACGGCGCCTGCCGCCGCTGGAACAATGGGCGCCGGCGGTATCGGGCGACAGCGAGATGCGCATCGCCGCCGATGGCCGCTGGTTCCATCAGGGGGGGGAAATCCGCCGCCCGGCGATGGTCCGCGCCTTTGCCAGCCTGCTGACCCGCGACCCCGCCGGCCAGCACTGGCTGGTTACCCCGGCCGAGCGGCTGACCATCGCGGTTGACGATGCCGCCTTCATCGCGGTGGATGTCGCCCGGCGCGACGATGCGCTGGTCTTCCGGCTCAACACCGACGAATTCGTCATTGCCGGGCCCGATCACCCGATCCGCGCCGCTGGCGACCCGGAAACCCCGGCGCTCTACGTCATGGTGCGCCATGGCTGCGAGGCGCGGCTTAACCGCAGCACCTATGGCCAGCTGGTCGAGCTGGCGCTGGCCGGGGGTGAGCTGACGGTGAGCAGCCAGGGCGCGCGGTTCGCGCTGGTGCCGGCATGAGCGCGCTCTACCACCGGCTGGACCACCACCACCGCGCCGGCCACAGCGTGCCGCTGGCCGACCCCTACGTCGAATTCACCGCGGCGGATGCGGCGCAGTTCCGCCCCGCGGCGGTGCTGATCGCGCTGACCGAACGGCCGCAACCGGGCGTGCTGCTGCTCCACCGCCCCGAAACGATGCGTTCGCACCCCGGGCAGGTGGCCTTTCCAGGCGGGCGGATCGACCCCGGTGAAAGCCCCGAGGAGGCCGCGCTGCGCGAGGCCGAGGAGGAGCTGGGGCTGGACGCGGCCAAGGTGCGGGTGGTTGGCACCAGCGACACCTACCTGACCGGATCGGGCTACGAAGTGACCCCGGTGCTGGCCATCGTGCCCCCCGATCTGCCGCTGGCCCCCAACCCGCACGAGGTGGCCGAATGGTTCGAGGCCCCCGCCGGCTTCGTTTTCAACCCGGCCAACCAGAACGAACGCAGCGGCCACTGGCGCGGGCGCGAGCGACACTATTACGAGATCGTCTGGCAGGGGCACCGCATCTGGGGGGTAACGGCGGGGATCATCGCCAATCTGACCCGGCGGATCGACTGGGCGGGGGTGCTCGATGGCTGAAACCCTGCCCCCCGCCGCATGGACCCGCCGCGCCGATCTGGCCGCGCTGATCGCAGCGCTGGGCCCCGGGCAGGCGCGCTATGTTGGCGGGGCCGTGCGCGACACGCTGCTGGGGCTGGCGGTGAAGGATGTCGATATTGCCACCCCGCTGCTGCCTGATGCGGTGATCGCCCGGCTGAAAGCGGCGGGGATCCGTGCCGTGCCCACCGGGATCGCGCACGGCACCATCACCGCCGCGCTGCCCGATGGGCCGGTCGAGATCACCACCCTGCGCCGCGATGTCAGCACCGACGGGCGCCACGCCACCGTCGCCTTCGCCAGCGACTGGCGCGAGGATGCGGCGCGGCGCGATTTCACCATCAACGCGCTCTATGCCGAGCCGGACAGCGGCCTGATCCACGACTGGTTCGGCGGGCTGACGGACCTGGCGGCGCGGCGGGTGCGGTTCATCGGCGACGCCCGCGAACGCATCCGCGAGGATCACCTGCGGATCCTGCGCTATTTCCGGTTTCAGGCAAGGTTTGGCTCGCAACCTGCTGACCACGAAGCCGAACAGGCCTGCGCTGATCTGGCCGCGACGCTGAAAGGCCTGTCGCGCGAGCGGGTGGGTGGCGAGATGCTGAACCTGCTGGGCCTGCCCGATCCGGCCCCCACCGTGGCACGGATGGCGCGGCTGGGGGTGCTGGCGCAGGTGCTGCCCGAGGGTGATCCGGCAGCGCTGGCCCGGCTGGTGGCCGAAGAGGCGCGCCAGCAGGCCGCCCCCGACGCGCTGCGCCGGCTGGCTGCCCTGCTGCCCCCCGATCCGCCGCTGGCCGAGGCGGTGGCCAGCCGCTTTCGCCTCTCGTCGGCGCAGAAAAAGCGCCTCGCCACCGCCGCCGCCCGCAACGGGGAACCCGGCGATCCGCGCGCGCTGGCCTATTGGCTGGGGCGCGACGGGGCGTGTGACCGGCTGCTGCTGGCCGGGGCCAGCATCGCGCCGCTGGCCGGCAGGGAGATCCCGGTCTTTCCGCTGAAGGGCGGGGCCATCGTTGCCCGGGGAATCGGTGCCGGGCCGATGGTGGCGCGGATCCTCCAGACGGTCGAGGCGCAGTGGGTGGCAGAGGGTTTTCCCGATGCCGCGCGGGTTAAGGAGCTGCTCGATCAGGCGATCGCCGAAGTCGGCTAGGGTTTACGTGATCGCAACGTGGCGCTGCTAGGGCGGCGCGATGGGATTCCTTTCCGCCCTGCCCCCGTTCAACACCCAGGTCATGCTGGCGCTGGCCTTCGCCTGCATGGCGCTGGTGCTGGTGGGCGGCGTGGTGGGCGAAAGCCGGCGCGGGCTGGGCGCGATGGTCAAGCTGGTGGGCAACACCGGGCTGACGATCTCGTTCGGGCTGACCATGGCCCAGCTGGCCCACCTGACCACCATGCCGGCCACGCTGGCCGACGCTGACGCGGCCGAGGCCGTGGTCACCGGCCGCGAGACCCGGGTGGCCATGGCCGGCGATGGCCATTTCTGGGTCCGCGCCCGGGTCAACGGGCAGAGCGAACGTTTCCTGATCGATACCGGCGCCACCGTCACCACCATTGGCCAGGATCTGGCCGATCAGGCCGGCGTCAGCCCTGACCCAGAGGCCCGCGCGGTGGTGCTGCACACCGCCAACGGCACCGTTCCCGCACAACTGGGCCGCATTGCCCGGCTGCAAGTGGGTAACGTCACCGCGCGCGACACCAGCGCGGTGATCGCCCCCGATCTGGGCGGCACCAATGTGCTGGGGATGAACTTCCTCAGCCGCCTCGCCGGCTGGCGGGTCGAGGGCCAGACGCTGATCCTGACGCCCAAACGCCCGGCAGCTTCCTAAAACCTATTATCCCGCGGGAATCCGTTGGGCGGCATCCGCCCGGCCGCGCCGCGCGCCACCTTCCACAGCCGCACGTCGCTTTCGGTCCGGGTGCGGCCGCTGTCGCCGCCCATCTTCCATGACAGGCCGTCTTCCAGCCGCAGGGTGATCGCGTCCGCCAGGCCGCCGTCGCGATAGCGTTGCAGCGTTACCCCCTGACCCTTGGCCATCACCGGCAATTCGGACAGGGCGAAGATCACCAGCTTGCGGTTGTCGCCAACCACCGCGACATGATCGTGGCTTTCGGGGATTTCGCGCACCACGCTCAGCCGCACGCCGGGCTTGGTGGAGACCACCGCGCGGCCCTTGCGGGTTTCGGCGAGCAGTTCCTCGGCCTCGGCGGCAAAACCGCGCCCGGCGTTGCTGGCCAGCAGCACCTGCGCCTTGGGGCGATAGACCAGCAGTGCCACCACCTGCGCCTCGGCATCGATGTCGAGCATCGAGCGCAGCGGCTCGCCAAAGCCGCGC
Organism: Pseudomonadota bacterium; assembly: GCA_018242165.1. Lineage (GTDB taxonomy): Bacteria > Pseudomonadota > Alphaproteobacteria > Sphingomonadales > Sphingomonadaceae > Novosphingobium. Next base: position 24,050 of record JAFECL010000021.1, on the reverse strand, counting down.
GCCGAGGGCAGCTTGTCGGCGCCCAGGGTATAGAACCGGCCATTGTCGCAGGCGATCAGCAGTTTGTCGGTGGTCTGCGCGTGGAGCGCGAAGGCCGGGCCATCGCCCTCCTTGAACTTGAATTCCTTGTCCAAGGCCTCGTGCCCGCTGGCACCCCGGATCCAGCCGCGCGCCGACAGGATCACCGTCACCGGCGCCTTCTCGATCATCGCCTCCATGCTGAATTCCACCGTCGGCGCCGCCTCGGCAATGGTGGTGCGGCGGCGGCCCAGCGCGGTTTCCGGGGCATAATCGGCGCGCAGCTTGCCCAGGTCGCGCTTCAGCCGGGTGCGCTGGCGGGCCGGGCTGTCGAGCAGCTTCTGCAGATCGTCCTGCTCGGCCACAAGCTCGTCACGCTCGCGCCGCAGTTCCATTTCCTCCAGCTTGCGCAAGCTGCGCAGCCGCATGTTGAGGATCGC
>JAFECL010000021.1:15958-23558 GCA_018242165.1 Pseudomonadota bacterium | reverse complement strand
GGCTCGTCCTCGGTGCGGATGATCTCGATGATCCGGTCGAGGTTGAGGTAGGCGATGATATAGCCATCGAGCAGTTCGAGCCGCGCGGCGATCTTTTCCAGCCGGTGCCGGCTGCGCCGCAGCAGAATGTCGATCTGGCTGAGGATCCATTCCTGCAACAGCAGCTTCAGCCCCAGCACGCCGGGGGTGCGGGTGGCATCGAGCACGTTGAGGTTGAGGCTGAAGCGGCTTTCCAGCTCGGTCAGCTTGTAGACGCTTTCCTTCAGCAGCTCGGGATCGACATTGCGGCTCTTGGGGATCAGCACGATCCGCACCGCCTCGTCGCTCTCGTCGCGCACGTCTTCCAGGATCGGCAGCTTCTTGTCGGCGATAAGCGCGGCCAGCTGCTCGATCAACTTGCCCTTGGGGACCATGTAGGGGATCTCGGACACCACCAGCTGCCACTGGCCACCGCCCAGCCGCTCGATCCCGCTTTCCTCCCAGTTCCCCGCCGCGTCGCGCCCGGTCGAAAAGCGTCCGCGCACCCGGATCGCGCCCTTGCCGGTTTCGTAGGCGCGTGAAATCGCCTCGGCACTGTCGACCACCAGGCCCCCGGTGGGGAAATCGGGGCCGTGGAAAAGCTCCATCAGCTGGTGGTGTTCGGCGTGCGGGTTGTCGATCAGCAGCAGCGTGGCGTCGATGATCTCGGCAACGTTGTGGCTGGGGATACTGGTGGCCATGCCCACCGCGATACCGGTGGCGCCATTGGCCAGCAGGTTGGGAAACAGGCCAGGGAAGATCTCGGGCTCTTCCTCCTCGCCATTGTAGGTCGGGTGGAAGTCGACCGTTCCCTCGTCCAAGCCGGCCATAAGCTGGATCGCGGTCTTGGTCAGCCGCGCCTCGGTATAGCGGTAGGCGGCGGCGTTATCGCCATCGATATTGCCGAAATTGCCCTGCCCCTCGACCAGCGGGTAACGCAGCGCGAAATCCTGGGCGAGGCGCACCATCGCGTCATAGACGCTGGCATCGCCGTGCGGGTGATACTTGCCGATCACATCGCCGACCACGCGGGCCGATTTCTTGAAGGCCTGGCTGGGGTCCAGCTTCAGCTGGCGCATCGCCCACAGCAGGCGGCGGTGGACCGGCTTCAGCCCATCGCGCAGATCGGGCAGCGAGCGCGCGGTGATGGTCGAGAGGGCATAGACCAGATAGCGTTCCGACAGCGCGGAATCGAACGGCGCCTCGACAATCGCGTCGAAGGGATCAGGCTCGGCAGTCTCGGTCACCATGCCCGGCCCCTAGCAACGGGCGGGCGGGCGGGCAAAGCCCCGCGCGCGGTAATCCACCGTGTCGTCAGCCGTAAACCTCGGCGTAGAGCGCCTCGATCTCCGCCGCCTCGGGCACGCGCGGATTGTTGCCGGGCGAGCCGGAGGCGAGCGCCTGGCGGGCCATTTCGGGCACCAGCCGTTCCCACGTTTCGCGGCCGATGCCGTGGCTGGCCGGGGTGGGCACAGCCAGATCGGCATTCAACGCGGCCAGTTCCTGCACCAGCAGCGCCACCGCCGCCTGATCGCCGACCTCGGCGCCGCACAGGTCCATCGCCCGGGCGCAATCGGCATAGCGCGCCAGCGCGGCGGGGGCCGACCATGCCGTTACCGCCGGCAGCAGCATGGCGTTCGACAGGCCATGCGGCACGTGGAAGAACGCGCCGATCGGCCGGCTCATCCCGTGAACGAGGGCAACGCTGGCGTTGGAAAAGGCGATCCCGGCGTGGTGAGCGCCCAGCATCATCGCCTCGCGCGCGGTGCGGTTGCCCGGTTCGGCGCAAGCGGTGCGGATGTGCGCCGCGATCAGCCGCATGGCCGACAGCGCCATGGCATCGGAAAAGGGATTGGCCCGGCGCGAGACATAGGCCTCGATCGCATGGGTGAGTGAATCGATCCCCGTGTCGGCGGTCAGCCGCGCGGGCTTGCCCATGGTCAGTTCGTAATCGACCACTGCCGCCGTCGGCAGGAAGGCGAGGCCGGCGCAGAGCATCTTCTCGCTGGTGGCATCGTCCGTGATGACGGTGAAGCGGGTTGCCTCGCTGCCGGTGCCGGCGGTGGTGGGCACGGCAAGGATCGGCAGGCCGGGGCTGTCGGTCACGGCGGGGGCCTTCAGCGCCTGGACCGGGCGAGGATTCAAGGCCAGCGCGGCGATCGCCTTGGCGGTGTCGATCGGGCTACCCCCACCAAAGCCCACCACGCAATCGCACCCGGCCTCGCGCAGGGCCGCCAGCGCCATGTCGACCACCGCGACGGTGGGATCGGGCACCGTATCGGCGAAGATGACCGGCGCGATCCCCGCGCCGTGCAAAACCGCCTCCAGCTGCGCGACCATGCCGTGATCGACCAGAAAACGGTCCGTCACCACGAAAGGCTGGCTGAGGCCGCACTGGGCCAGTACCGCCGGCAATTCAGCCAGCGCGCCGCCGCCAATACGGATGATGCGGGGCAGGTTGATCGTCGCCATCGCCGCTCCTTTCAGCGCCGCTGCATATCGCGCGCCTCGCCCGGCACGCGAACGGCAAGGCCATCGAGCGCCGGGGTCAGCACGATCTGGCAGGCGAGCCGGCTGGTCCGCATCACCCCGGCGGCCAGATCGAGCATGTCTTCCTCGTCATCGCTGGCGGGTTGCAGCCGGGCAAACCAGTCGGGCGCGACCACCACGTGGCAGGTCGAACAGGCCATCTGCCCCTCGCAGGTGCCTTCCAGCGGCAGCCCGGCGGTCTGCGCCACTTCGAGCAGCCGGGCGCCCTCGGCCCCCTCGGCCCGCACTTCGCCCCCATCCGGGGCGGTAAAGCACACTTTGATCCCCACGCTCACACTCCCTGCGCCGCCGCCGCGGCGTTCAACATCGCGCAGGCATCCTCCACTTCCCGCCGGGTGGTATAGCGCCCGAAACCAAGGCGGATAGAGCCTTTCGCCTGCGGCCCGGTCAGCCCGATCGCCTGCAACACATGGCTGGGCCGGCCCGATCCGCTGGCGCAGGCCGATCCGGCGGAAATCGCCAGCCCCCGGCACTCCGACAGCAACCGCGCCGCATCAAGGCCATCGCGCCGCAGGCTGAGGTTGCCCCGCCAGCGCTGCGTCGCGCTGCCGTTCAGCTGCCAGTCGGGCAGCAGCGCGCAGGCAGTTTCCCACAACTGGTCAACATGTTGTGCATCGTCTTTCATCAGCTTTGTACACAGTTCCGCCGCCGCGCCGAAGCCGGCACAGAGCGCGGGGCTGAGCGTGCCGGCACGCAGGCCACCCTCCTGCCCGCCGCCGTGGATCAGCGGGGCCAGCACCACCCCGTCGCGCACCCACAAGGCCCCGATCCCCTTGGGACCGCAAAGCTTGTGCGCCGAAAGCGCGATCAGGTCGGCATCGGGCGCGGCCAGCTTGCCGGCGCCCTGTACCGCATCGCACAGCACCAGCGCACCAGCGGTCCGCGCCCGCGCCGTCACTTCCGCAACCGGCTGGACCGTGCCGATCTCGTTGTTGACCTGCATCAGCGCGACGAGACCGGTGCCCGCCACCACCGGAGCATCGGCCGGCACCAGCCCGTCCGCCCCGACCGGCAGCCAGTCGAGCATGGCGCCACTGGCCCGGGCCGTATCGATCACCGCCGCATGTTCGATCGGCGAGAGCGCGATGCGCTTCACGCCCAGCCCGTGGATGGCCAGATTGATCGCCTCGGAAGCGCCGCTGGTGAAGACCACCCGGCCGCCCGGCGGCAGCAGCGCGGCCACCTGCTCGCGCGCCAGCTCCACCGCCGCCCGCGCCGCCCGGCCCGGCACATGCGCCGAATGCGGGTTGGCAAACCTCATCGCCTCGGGTCCGGCCAGCCACGGCAACATCGCCTCGCGCGCCTCGGGGGCCAGCGGGGTGGTCGCCTGATAGTCGAGATAGATCATGCGTGCAGCGCCTGCCACGCGGCGGCAAAGGCATCGAGTTCGGCCGGCGTGGTGTTCCAGCCCAGTGAGACGCGGATGGTCCGTGCAGCAAGCCCTGGCGCCACGCCAAACCCCTGCAGCACCCGGCTGGGCTTGAGCGAACCCGAGGAACAGGCGCTGCCGGCGGAAACCGCAAAGCCCATCGCATCGAGCCGGATCAGCAGCGTGCGGGCCTCGAACCGGGGGCTGGCGACGGCCAGGATATGGGAACCCGCCGGCCCCGGCATCACCGGGGTGCCGTGTTGCGCCAGCCGGGCGGCGAAGCTGGCGCGCTGCTCGGCACTGGTCGCCCAGCTATCGCCCCCCAGCTCCAGCACGGCAGCCAGCGCCATGGCCCCGGGCAGGTTCTCGGTGCCGGGGCGATAGCCGAATTCCTGCCCGCCGCTGGGTGCCAGCAGGGCAAAATCGCGCAGCAGCAGCGCGCCGATCCCCACCGGGGCGCCCAGCTTGTGACCCGAGATCACCGCCAGATCGACGCCCGCCGGCAGCTGCCGATCCGGCCCCAACTGCGCCGCATCGCACAGCACCAGCCCGCCGGCGGCGTGCACCGCTTCGATCAGGCCGTTTTTCTGCAGCGGCAACAACATGGTTCCGGTCTCGGAATTGGTGTGCTGCACCGCCACCAGCGCGCGTTCCGACGTGGCCAGCGCCTCAGTCAGAGCCGTAAGGTCGACCTTCCCATCGGTCACTGGCAGCACCCCGGCCTCTGGCGCTGCGCGCAGCACCGCATCGTGCTCCACCGCCGAGACCAGCCGGCCGGCCACCTGCACGCGGCCCAGCGCGATCGCCAGCCCTTCGCTCGCCCCGCTGGTGAACAGCACCTCGCCATGCCAGCCCAGCACCGCCTTCACCCGTGCCCGGGCATCTTCCAGCGCGGCACGGGCGGCCCGGCCCTCGGCATGCGGGCTGGAGGGGTTGGCCCAGCGCGCCAGCCCTTCGGCCATCGCCGCCAGCGCTTCGGGGCGCGGCGGGGTGGTGGCGGCATGGTCCAGGTAGATGCGCGGGCGGTTCATCGCCCGCCACCTAGCGCAAAAAGTTGCACTTGGCTCGCCGGTTTCTATATAGCGCAGCGCTTACAATCCCGCCGCCATGCCGGCGGAGTTCAAAGGTTCCGCTATTCATGCCCGCAGTGATCTTTCCCGGCCCCGATGGGCGGCTCGAGGGCCGCTTCCAGCCCGGCACCCGCCCCCGCGCGCCCGTCGCGATGATCCTTCACCCCCACCCGCAGTCGGGCGGGACGATGAACGACCGCGTGACGATGGCACTGTACAAGACCTTCGTGGCGCGCGGCTTTGCCACGCTGCGCTTCAATTTCCGCGGGGTTGGCCGCAGTCAGGGCAGCTTTGACAACGGCATCGGCGAGCTGTCGGATGCCGCCGCCGCGCTCGACTGGGTGCAATCGATCCATCCCGAGGCGAGCAGCACCTGGATTGCCGGCTATTCGTTCGGCGCGCTGATCGCGATGCAGCTGCTGATGCGCCGGCCCGAGGTGCGCGGCTTCATCTCGGTTTCGCCGCCGGCGAACATGTACGATTTCAGCTTCCTGGCCCCCTGCCCCGCCAGCGGGATCATCGTGCAGGGCGCGCAGGATACGGTGGTGACGCCGGGCGCGGTGCAGAAGCTGGTCGACAAGCTGCGCACCCAGAAGCACATCACCATCCACCACGACGAGATTCCGCGCGCCAACCACTTCTTCGAGAACGAACTCGATGAAATGCTGCGCGCGGTCGACAACTATCTCGACATGCGGCTGTCGCCGGATTGCCCGATCCGCTGATCGGGGCCGGCTGGCGGGCGGCGAGCGATCGCCGCCCCGCCGGATTTACTGCTGCTGCTTGTTGAAAAAGGCCGAGGCCAGGCCGCCCAGCAGCCCGCCGATGCCGCCGCTGCCCGCCGCGCCGGTAACCGCGCCCAGGATGCCCTGAAGCAGTTGCGGGTTCTGTTCGGCGATCTGGACGATATTGCCCAGCCCTTCGTGCCCACCCAGCGCACCAACCACCGAATTGAGCGTGCCGGCATCAATCCCGCTGGCCTGCGCCGCGGTATCGACCGTATCGCCCGGCTGGTTGTGCGCCGCGGCCAGCGCGGAAACCGCCTGCTGGGCCATGTTCGGATCGATCCCCGCCTGCTGGGCGATCCCGGCAATGTTGAGGTTCCCGGCCTGGCCGAGCAAGGTATCCAGCAAACTCATCGACGCGACTCCCCCTTCAAGGTCAAACCGCGATCATGCCGCGCCTTGGCCGCGATGGGGAGTCAAATCGTTGTAAAACCTGTGCGGCCGGCTCAGGCCGCGACCGGGGCCGCCGCCAGCACCGCCGCATCGACATGGTCGGCGAACTGGGCGAAGTTCTCGACGAATTTCGCCACCAGCTCGCGCGCGGTCTGGTCGTAGGCCGCGCCGTCGGACCAGGCGCCGCGCGGATCGAGCAGCTTGCCGTCCACCCCGGGCACCGCCACCGGCACCTCGAACCCGAAGTTGGGGTCCTTGCGGAAATCGGCGCTGTTCAGGCTGCCGTCCAGCGCGGCGTTCAGCAGCGCGCGGGTGGCCTTGATCGGCATGCGCTTGATCCCCGGCATGGTCGCCTTGCCGCCGGACCAGCCGGTGTTGACCAGCCAGCACTTCACCCCGCCCTTGGCGATCCGGTCTTTCAGCAGGTTGCCGTAAATGCTGGGATGGCGGGGCATGAAGGGGGCGCCGAAACAGGTCGAAAAGGTAGCTTCGGGCTCGGTCACGCCGATCTCGGTGCCGGCAACGCGCGCGGTATAGCCCGAGAGGAAGTGGTACATCGCCTGCTCGGGCGTCAGCCGCGCGATCGGCGGCAGCACGCCATAGGCATCGGCGGTCAGGAAGATAATGTTCTGCGGCACCGGCCCCAGGTTCTGTTCCGAACAGTTGGGGATGAAGTCGATCGGGTAGGAACCCCGGCTGTTTTCCGCCAGGCTGTTGTCATCAAGGTCCAGCTGGCGGGTAACCGGGTCGATCACCACGTTTTCCAGCACCGTGCCGAAGCGGCGGGTGGTGGCGAAGATTTCCGGCTCGGCCTCGGCCGAGAGGCGGATCATCTTGGCATAGCAGCCGCCCTCGAAATTGAACACGGCGGTATCCGACCAGCCATGTTCGTCATCGCCGATCAGGGTGCGGCTGGCGTCGGCCGAAAGCGTGGTCTTGCCGGTGCCCGAGAGGCCGAAGAACACCGCCGTATCGCCCTTCGGGCCGATATTGGCCGAACAGTGCATCGGCATCACGCCCTTCACCGGCAGCAGGTAGTTGAGGATGCCGAACACCGACTTCTTCATCTCGCCGGCATAGGCGGTGCCGCCGATCAGGATCAGCTTTTCGGTGAGGTTCACCGCGATCACCGTCTCGCTGCGGCAGCCATGGCGGGCGGGATCGGCGCGGAAACCGGGCAGGTCGATGATGGTGTATTCCGGGGCAAAGCCTTCCAGCTCGGCGGCGGTGGGGCGCACCAGCAGGGTGCGGATGAACAGGTTGTGCCAGGCGAATTCGTTGATCACCCGCACATTGACGCGGTGTTCCGGCTGGCTGCCGCCGAACAGGTCGGCGACGTAGAGTTTGTCCTTCTTGGCCAGTTCAGCGAGGAAATCGGCCTTCAGCGCGGCGAAGTGTTCGGGGCTCATCGCCAC
>JAFECL010000021.1:0-15835 GCA_018242165.1 Pseudomonadota bacterium | reverse complement strand
GCCGTGCCCAGGTTGGCGAAGATCTCCGCGCCGGTCTGAATACCCTGGCTGGCGAGCGGGGTGCTGAGCTTGGTGGTCAAGGTCTTCTCCTGGTCAGGTTGCCGCGAACCCTGCCGCGACAGAAGCTGGCGCATACGAATGCGCTGGGATTCGGCGCCGCCTTAGTCCAGCCGCCGGTGGTCGTCAAATCGGCGCCGGATCAAGGCTGCTAGCGGCCAATGCTTGACGAATTGCCCACCCCGGCAACTTGCCACGCCCATCCCGAGCGGCTACCCGCAAGGGCCCCGGCTCAGCAGCAGGCAGCGATGAACGGCGCATCCCCCTCCACCGGCCCCCAGCCCGCCGCCCCGGCCTATTCGATCGCGCTGGTCGACGATGATCGCAACATCCTCACCACCGTGGCGATCGGGCTCCAGGCCGAGGGGTTTGCCACCCGGGTCTATGCCGATGGCGCGGCGGCGTTGAAGGCATTGCTCGACAATCCGCCGGACCTGGCCATCTTCGACATCAAGATGCCCCGGATGGACGGGCTGGAGCTGCTTCAGCGGCTGCGCGAGAAATCGGCCCTGCCGGTGATCTTCCTGACCAGCAAGGACGAGGAGCTGGACGAAGCGCTGGGCCTGGCCATGGGCGCCGACGACTATATCGCCAAGCCGTTCAGCCAGCGGCTGCTGGTGGCCCGGATCCGCGCGATCCTGCGCCGCGCCGAACTGGCCCGGGGCGATGCCCCGCCCGATCCGGCCACCCCCGCCGCCGCACCGATCCAGCGCGGCCGGCTGGAGATGGACCCCTCGCGCCACCAGGTGCGCTGGAATGGCGAGCCGGTGTCGCTGACCGTCACCGAATTCCTGATCCTCGAGGCGCTGGCCAGCCGGCCGGGGGTGATCAAGAGCCGCAACCAGCTGATGGATGCGGCCTATGACGACGACGTCTATGTCGACGATCGCACGGTCGACAGCCATATCAAGCGCCTGCGCCGCAAGTTCCGCGCGATCGACCCCACCTTCGCCGCGATCGAGACGCTGTATGGCGCCGGCTATTCCTTCGCCGAAAGCTGAGCCGGCCCGGTGAACGATACCCCCGCCCGCCCCCAGCTGATCCGCACCGCCCGCGCGGCGGTGCCGCCGGTGTCGCTGACCACCCGGCTGCTGGCGGTCAACCTGATCGCGCTGGGGCTGCTGGCCTTCAGCCTGCTCTACCTCGACAGCTACCGCAACCAGCTGCTGGCCGAACGGCTGGACCGCGCCCGGGTCGAGGCCGAGATCACCGCCGAGGCACTGGCGCTGGCCAGCGATGCCGAACGCCCCGCCCTGCTGGCCTCGCTCGGCACCCGCCAGCACCTGCGGCTGCGGCTGTTCGACCCGCACGGCCGGCTGCTGGCCGACAGCTTCGCCCTTGCCCCGCCCGCCTTCACGCTGCGCGATCCGGCGCGCGATCCGCTGTTTCCGCGGCTGGCCCGGCTGATCGACCGCGCGGTCGATACCGTGGTCGGCGCCGCCCCGGTCGCCACCTATGTCGAACCCCGGCCGGGGCGCGCCGCAGACTGGCCCGAAATCGTCACCGCAGCCGCCAGCCACCGCGCGGCGGCGCAATTGCGCTATGCTCCCGATCGCACCCCGATGATCTCGGCCGCCGTGCCGGTCGATGCCGACGGCACCATCCTGCTGACCCTGCGCAATTCGCCCGAGGTTACCCAGTCGATCCGCGACGCGCGGCAGGTGCTGGCCGAACTGGTCGGCGTGGCCCTGCTGATTTCGGTGGCCTTTTCGCTGTTCCTTGCCCGCACCATCGTGCGCCCCTTGCGGATGCTGGTGCGCGCGGCGGTGCGGGTGCGGCTGGGGCGCGAACGCGCGGTGGTGGTGCCCCGCCTGCCCGAGCGGCGCGACGAAATCGGCCTGCTGGCCCGCGCGCTGTCGGACATGAGCCTGGCGCTGACCCAGCGAATCGACGCAGTCGGAGCCTTTGCTGCCGATGTGGCGCACGAGCTGAAGAACCCGCTGGCCAGCCTTCGCAGCGCGCTCGATTCGCTGGTCCGGGTCGACGAGCCCGAACTGCGCGGCCAGCTGACCGCGATCGCCCTGCATGACGTGCGGCGGATCGACCGGCTGGTGACCGAAATCGCCGATGCCAGCCGGATCGATGCCGAACTGAGCCGCGCGACTTTCGAGCCGGTTGACCTTTTCACGCTGGTTTCGGCGCTGGTTGGCGGGCGCGAGCGGCGCGGAGCAAACCGCCACTGCCAGGTCCGCGCCGTGCGGGCCGGCCGGCAATCGCTGGTGGTGGCGGGCGACCCGGTGCGGCTCGAGCGCCTGTTCGACAACCTGCTCGACAATGCCGTCTCGTTCTCGCCGCCAGGGGGCATGATCGACCTGACCGCCAGCGCCGATGGCGAAACGGTAACCGTCGAGGTGATCGACGAAGGCCCCGGCATCGCCCCCGAAGCGCGCGAGCGGGTGTTCGAACGGTTCCATTCGCTGCGCCCCGACGCGGAAGACTTCGGCAGCCATTCGGGGCTGGGCCTGGCCATCGCCCGGACCATCGCCGAGGCCCACGACGGCACCCTGCGCGCCGAAGGCCGCGCCGACGGGCACAGCGGCGCCCGGCTGGTGCTGCGCCTGCCCGCCTGGCCCGAGGCCGCCGGATGAGCGGCCAGCCCGTTCAGGCCACCGCCGTCGCGCTTGGCGGGCGGGCGCTGCTGCTGGTTGGGCCGCCGGGCTGCGGCAAGACCTCGCTCGCGCTGGAACTGATCGACCGGGGGGCGACCCTGATCGGCGATGACGGCGTGCTGCTGCGCGCCGCCGGCGGGCAGGTGCTGGCCGATCCGCCCGAGGCGACCCGGGGGCTGATCGAGCTGCGCAACCTGGGGCTGTTCACCCTGCCGGTCTGCAGCGCGGTTCCGGTCGCGCTGGTGCTGCGCGTCGACCCCGAGGCGCCGCGCTTCATCGATGCCGCGGAGAGCATCACCCTGGCCGGCCTGCCGATCCCGCTGCTGCGAATCTGGCCGGGGATGCCGGCTGCGGCCCGGCGCGCCGAGCTGGCGCTGGACCGTTACGGGCTGGCAAGCGCTGGCCGATCCCGCGATTGAACACCCTGCACCGCAGGGCCTCTTTTCTTTTCCCCGGCAAGGGCGCACATGGCGCCGATGCCCGTTGATTCCCCCCCGCCCCCACCCGGTCGGCACCGCATTCTGCTGGTGACCGGCGTGCTTGGCGCCGGCAAGACCACCGCGCTGCGGGCGCTGGAAGACATGGGCTGGGAAACGATCGACAACTTCCCGATCCGCCTGCTCGAACGGCTGATCGACAGCCCCGACGCCAGCGACCAGATGCACGCCCCGCTAGCGCTGGGTTTCGACACCCGCACGCGCGGCTTCAACGCCCATGCCATGATCGAGCTGGTGAAACGGCTGATCGAGCGCGAGGATCTGCAGCTGTCGACGCTGTTTCTCGACTGCTCGAGCGAGGAATTGCAGCGCCGCTACAACGAGACCCGCCGCCGCCACCCGCTGTCGGCCGACATGCCCGCCGCCTCGGGCATTGCCGCCGAGCGCGAGCTGATCGAGCCGCTGCGCCGCTGGGCCGATGTCCTGATCAACACCACGCTGTTTTCGACCAACGACCTGCAACAGGCGATCCGCGAACAGTTCTCGCTGGATGGCGGCCCGGCGCTGACCGTCACCGTTTCCAGCTTCGGCTTTTCGCGCGGGATGCCGCCGGTGGCCGACTATGTCTTCGACATGCGCTTCCTCGACAACCCGCATTGGGTGCCCGAGCTGAAGCCGCTGACCGGCCGCGACGCCGAGATTGCCGAATATATCCGCAAGGATCCCGGCTTTGCCCCGGCCTACGAACAGATCCGCGCCCTGCTGCTGACGGTGCTGCCGCGCTTTCAGGTACAGGGCAAACCCTATGTCCACATCGCTTTCGGCTGCACCGGCGGGCGCCATCGGTCGGTTTTCATGGCCGAACAGATCGGCGCGGCCTTGCGCGCGGCGGGTTTTTCGCCCACAATGCTGCACCGCAACCTGAGCTCGCGCGCGGCGGATGTGGTCGAAGGCCGCCCGCGATGATGCCTGCGGTGGTCGCCTGTTCGTGGCCGGTTCCATCCGCCACGGCCTGAATTTCTGGAGCTTCCCTTCCGCATGATCGGCTTGATCCTGGTGACCCACGGCAAATTGGCCGAGGAATTCGTGCATGCCATGCAGCACGTGGTCGGCCGGCAGGAGCAGGTCGCCACCATCTGCATCGGCCCCAATGACGACATGGAGCGCCGCCGCAAGGACATCGCCGAGGCGGTGAAGGCGGTCGACAGCGGCCAGGGGGTTATCGTGCTGACCGACCTGTTCGGCGGCACCCCGTCGAACCTGTCGATCTCGCTGATGCAAACCGGCAAGGTCGAAGTGATCGCCGGGATCAACCTGCCGATGCTGATCCGCCTGGCCGGGGTGCGCAAATGCGCCGATCTGGCCGCCGCCGCCGCCGCCGCCCGCGATGCGGGCCGGGCCTATATCACCATCGCCTCCGAATTCCTCGGCCAGGACAGCTGAGCTTTTCCGCCATGACAGAGCTGCGCGAAACCGTCGAAATCATCAACAATCGCGGCCTCCACGCCCGGGCGAGCGCCAAATTCGTCAACATGGTGGCGATGCTGCCCAACAGCCTCGACATCAAGGTGGTGAAAGATGGCGCCGATGCCGCCGGCGGATCGATCCTCGGGCTGATGATGCTGGGCGCGGCGCGCGGTGACAGCATCGAGATCGTCGTCGCCGGCGAAGGGGCCGAGGCGGCGCTGGCCAAGCTTGTCGGGCTGGTCAAGGACGGCTTCGGCGAGGATTGACGGGTGATGGGCACCCGTCGCCAGATCACCGGCTTTTCCAACCCGACGGTCAAGCTGCTGCGCGCGCTGCGCGACAAGAAGCATCGCCGCCGCGAGGGGCGTTTCCTGGCCGAGGGGCTGCGGCTGCTGACCGATGCCCGCGCCGGCGGGCGCCTGCCCGAAGTGCTGGTGATGGCCGAAGGCCGCGATCCGCACCCCTTGCTGGCCGATCTGGAAGCGGCCGTGCTGGCGGCGGGCGGCGACGTGATCGAGACCAGCGCCGATATCCTCTCCAAGATCACCGGCAAGGACAACCCGCAGGCGGTGGCCGGGGTATTCGCCGAATGGGATACCGGGCTGGGCACGCTGGATCGCGGCGCGGCGCCGATCTGGCTGGTCGCCCAGGCGCTGCGCGATCCGGGCAACCTTGGCACGATGCTGCGCACCGCCGATGCGGTGGGGGCCGGCGGGCTGATCCTGATCGACGATTGCGCCGATCCCTTCTCGGTCGAGGCAGTGCGGGCCAGCATGGGCGCGCTGTTCACCGTGGCGCTGGGCCAGGCGCGCTGGGACGAATTCCTCGGCTGGCTGCGCGCCGGGCCGGGGCAGCTGGTGGCCGCCTCGCTGCGCGATGCGGTGCCCTATCGCGGCGCGCCCTATCAGGCACCGTGCTTCGTGCTGGTCGGCAACGAATCGCGCGGCCTGCCCGAAGACTACGAAGCGGCCTGCGATCTGCGCGTCACCATGCCGATGAAGGGCCGGGCCGACAGCCTGAATGCCGCCGTTGCCGGGGCAGTGCTGGCCTACGAGGTGCTTGCCAGCCTGGGCCGCTGACTCAGTCTTGCGCAGGCAACCGCAAGGCAGGGCGCTCATCACCAAGTTTCGCCACCTCGCCATGGCGCGGCGCGACTTCAATCACTGGCACCTCGTCGGATATTTCCCGTTTGCCTATTTTGATGTGCTTGTCCGTCAGCCGACGAGCACGGCTCAGCACATTGCCATCGTATGTCCGCGCGAAATCATTGAAACTATTCACCGCACGACTGAGATGGACACCCGTTTTCAATAAATCATCTTGAGTCTTAGCAAGGCTATCATAGAGGTCGCTAGCGAGCTTGCCGATTTCACGCGCATCTTTCTCCAAGCCGACCTGCCGCCAGACCTGCGCCACGGTGCGGGCAATCGCCACCAAATTGGTGGGGCTAGCCAGCAATACGCGCCGGTCGAATGCGTAATCCCACAGGCCTGAGTCTTGCTCCAACGCAGCAGCGATGAAATGCTCTCCCGGCACGAACATCAACACATAATCGGGCGCATCGTTGAACTGGCTCTGATAACTCTTCGATGCCAGTGACTGAATATGGTTACGCATGGAGGCGGCGTGGGCCTCGAGAAACCTAGCCCGTGCCTCATCGCTCTCTGCTTCAAAAGCATCCTGATAGGCGTTGAGCGAGACCTTGGCGTCGATCACCAGCTGCTTCTGGCCGGGGATCCGCACCACTGCATCGGGGCGCAGGCGGCCATCGTCGGTGGTGATCGAATGTTCGGTGACGAAATCGGTATGTTCGGCCAGGCCGCACTGCTCAAGCACGTTGCGCAGCTGCTGTTCGCCCCAGCGCCCGCGCGCCTTGGGGGCATTGCGCAGCGAATGGCCCAGCCGCGCCGCCTCGGCCTTGACCTGCTCCTGCCCGGCGCGCACCTCGGCGATCACCCCTTTCAGCTCGCCGAAGGCGTCGACCCGCTGCCGCTCGAGCGCCCCGACCTGCTCCTCATAGGCCTTCAAACGCTCGCCCACCGGGGCCAGCGCCGCCTTCAACCGTTCGCTGCTGGCCTTCTCGCTCTCCTCGAAGCGGGCGCTGGCGCGGCGCAGGAAGGCTTCCTGCGCGCCTTCGAGCACCTTGGCCCCGGCCGCCTCGAATTCCTTGCGCAGCACCTCCTGCGCGGCCAGCAACTGGGCCTTCTGCTCGGCAAAGCTGGCCGCATTGGCACGCAGTGTCGCCAGCTCCGCGCCCAGCAGGCCATGTTCGTCGCGCAGGCGGGCAAGCTCTGCCTCCAGGGTATCGGCCCGCCCGGCCCGGTCGCTCGCCACCGCCAGTTCGGTAATCGCGCGGCGGAACTTCTCGTCCAGTTCGCGCCCGGTGGCTTCGGCTGCGGCCAGCCGCGTACGCAACTCCGCCGCCGGCCGCCCGCCCAGCCACCAGCCGAACAGCCCGGCCAGGGCCACGGCGGCCAGCAGCTCCAGAATCATTGCCATGCTCATCCCCGATCAATGGAACGCAATAAGAACATTGACAAGGAAAATCCTGCGCGCGGATCACGTGGCAGAGGAATTCCGGTCAGCCTGCGTTCAACCTTGCGCGGCTAGGCAGGCCGCATATCGTCAGGAGATTCGCTTCATGGGTTGCAGCTCTACCACCCGTTTCGGCCGCTGGGCGGTTGCCGCCGGGGCCCTGGCCACTGCCCTGTTGCCGCTGGCGGCGGCGGCGCAGTCCGCCCCCTCGGGGCCGATCCGCAATCAGCCCTATCCCGATCAGGGGCCCTATCCGCAGGCGCCGCAAGGCCAGCCCAGCTATGCCCCGCCGCCTGAGCCCGGCCCGCCCCCGGGCTATGACGGGCGCCAGCTGCCGCCACCGCCGCCCGGCTATCCCGGCCCGAACGGCTACGAGCAGCCCAACGGCCCGCAGACCGACCAGCGCTATGCCTGGGAAGCCGAACGCTGGGCGCGCGAAAACTGCGTCAAGGCCGGCAGCGACGTGACCGGCGGCATGGCGGTGGGCGCGATCCTCGGCGCGATCCTCGGTTCGGCGGCGGGCGGGCGCGGCAATCATGGCGCGGGCGCGGCGGTGGGCGCGGTATTCGGCGCCGGCGCGGGCGCGGCCGTGGCCAGCAGCGCCCAGGGCGACACCAGCCCCGGCTGCCCGCCGGGCTATGTCGTGCGGCGCGGCGCGGCGGCCTATGCCTATCCCGGGCCGGATTATTACTATGCCGCGCCCGGCTGGTACCGCCCGTGGGTGTTCATCGATGGCTACTGGGCCTTCCGCCCCTATCCCTACCATGCGTGGTATTGGCGGACCTATCGCTACCCGGCCTTTCACGGCTATTATGGCCACGGCCGGCCGCACTATGGCGGGCATCACCGCTGGTAAGCCCGGCGAGCAGCAACGAAAGCCCCCGGCAACCAAGGTTGCCGGGGGCTTTTCGCGTTATTGCGGCCTGATCAGGCGGCGCGGCGGGCTTTTTCCAGCTTCTTCAGCGCCATGCCGCGCTTCAGCCGCGAGAGGTGGTCGATGAACAGGATGCCCTCGAGGTGGTCCATCTCGTGCTGCAGGCAGGTCGCCAGCAGCCCCTCGATCACCTCATCGTGGTGGTTGCCATCCAGATCCTGCCACTGCGCGCGCACCCGCGAGGGGCGTTCGACATCGGCATAGATATCGGGCACCGAAAGGCAGCCCTCGGAATAGACCGTCAGCTCGTCCGAGGGGTCGGACAGCACCGGGTTGATGAACACCCGGGGCTCTTTCAGGGTCGGCTGGTGGTGATGGTGGTGGCCATCGTGGTTGCAGGGCACCGGCTCGGCATCGGGATCGTCGGGCTGCAGGTCGATCACCAGCACGCGCTTCGCCACGCCGACCTGGATCGCGGCAAGGCCGATGCCGGGGGCATCGTACATCGTCTCGAACATGTCGGCGACGAGCGCCTTCAGCGCGTCGTCAAACGCGGTGACGGGCGCGGAAATCTGCTTGAGCCGCGGATCGGGGGCTTCGATGATCGGAAGAATGGCCATGCCGGCTCAGGTAGGAAGTCACCGCCCGATGGTCAAGCAGCCTATGGCTTGGCCGGAGCGGGATCCGCCACGATCGCCTTCGCCTCAAGCAGATCCTTGGCCAGCGAAGCCTGCGCGGCGACGAACTGGTCGACGCTGGCGCGGAAGTGCGACCGGGTCATCCCCTCGGCCATGATCCCCATCGAATAGGCCACCTTGCCGTCGCCATTGATCCAGATCCGCAGCAGGTCGTAATCGGCGTTCAGCTTGTTGAGCAGGTTGAAGTCGAGGTTCGCCTTGTCGGTAAAAAATCTATAAAGAACAATATATTGGCATTTCTTGCCCTGCTCGCAGCCGCCCTGCATGGTCAGGATCTTTTCGTTCGCAGCGGTGATGTAGATCCAGGTCGGGTGGGCCTTGTCGGGAACCTCGGGCGCATAGCCCATCGCGCTCAGTGCCGCGGTGAACGATGCGGTTTCGCGGGCATTCATCGATTGGTCGGCCGGATCGGCGGCGGCAACCTGCGGCAGGCCGACCAGGGCAAGGCTGGCGAGGGCAAGGCGGGCAGCGATCGACAGGTTGCGCATGGTTTCCCCTGAAAGCGGATGGTGCCTGGCCATGCCTAAAGGGCCAAGGCCCTGCAATCCAGCGAAATTCCCGCCGGCTTCAGCCCACCGGCCGCCGCGCGCGCAGCGCCTGGGCCAGGGTGCCCTCATCCATGTAATCCAGTTCACCGCCCACCGGCAGGCCGTGGGCCAGCTGGGTCACCCGCACCGGCAGGCCTTCCAGCCGCTCGGCCAGATAGTGCGCCGTGGTCTGCCCTTCCAGCGTGGCGTTCATCGCCAGCACCACCTCGTCGATGCCCCCGGCCTCGACCCGGGCGAGCAGCGCGCCGATGGCCAGATCGTCGGGCCCCACCCCGTCGAGCGCCGAGAGGTGCCCGCCCAGCACATGATAGCGCCCGGCAAACAGCCGTGCCCGATCGAGCGCCCACAGGTCGGGCACGTCTTCCACCACGCACAATTGCCGGGCATCGCGGCGCGGATCGGCGCAGATCGGGCAGGGATTGCTGGTTTCGATATTGCCGCAAGTGGTGCATTCGACCAGGCGCGAGCGCACCTCACCCAGGGCATCAAGCAGCTGGACCAGCGCGGTTTCGCGCCGCTTGAGCAGCCACAGCACCGCCCGCCGGGCCGAGCGCGGCCCCAGCCCGGGCAGCCGGGCCAAGGCCCCGGTCAGCTTCTCGATCTCTTGCCCTGCCACGCTACTTGCCCTGTTTACGCGCCCCAGATAGGGCCTTGGCGCAGGAAAGGCAAAGCGATGCGCGTGATCTTCATGGGAACCCCGGATTTCGCCGTGCCGGCGCTGCGCGCGCTGGTTGCCGCGGGGCACGAGGTGATCGCCGCCTATACCCAGCCGCCGCGCCCCGGCGGACGGCGCGGGCGCGAACTGACCCCCACCCCGGTGCACCGCGCGGCGGAGGAACTGGGGATTGCAGTACGCCACCCCGCCAGCCTGAAGGGTGCCGAGGAACAGGCCGCTTTCGCCGCGCTGGGGGCCGATGTCGCGGTGGTGGCCGCCTATGGCCTGATCCTGCCGCAGGCGGTGCTGGATGCGCCCACCCACGGCTGCCTCAACCTCCACGCCAGCCTGCTGCCGCGCTGGCGCGGGGCGGCGCCGATCCAGCGGGCGATCCTGGCGGGGGATGCCGCGACGGGCGTGCAGGTGATGCAGATGGCGGCGGGGCTGGATACCGGCGCGGTGCGGGCCAGTCGTGAGGTGGCAATCGAGGCGAAGAACGCCGGGCAACTGACGGAAGAATTGTCTGAAATCGGCGCCGGCCTGATCGTCGCGGTGCTCGCCGACCTTGCCGCCTTCCCGCCCGTGCCGCAGGCCGCCGAGGGCGTGACCTATGCCCACAAGATCGACAAGGCCGAAACGCGGATCGACTGGGGCATGGGGGCGGATACGGTCCTGCGCCAGATCCGCGCCTTTGCCCCTGCCCCCGGCGCGTGGTGCGAGATTGGCGGCGAACGCTGCAAGCTGCTGGCCGCCGAACCGGCCACCGGCCAAGGCACCCCGGGCGAGGTGCTGGATGACCACCTCACGATCGCCTGCGGCCATGGCGCAATCCGCCCCACCCTGCTGCAGCGTGCCGGCAAGCCCGCCATGCCGGCCGCCGATCTGCTGCGCGGCTGGGCCGTGCCGCCCGGCACCCGCCTCGAATGACCCGTTTCGCCCTCACCCTCGAATTCGACGGCACCCCCTTCATGGGCCTGCAGCGGCAGGCGCACGGCCCCTCGGTGCAGCAGGCGGTGGAGGAGGCGGTGCAGGCCACCACTGGCGAGGTGGTGACGCTGCACGCCGCCGGGCGCACCGATGCCGGGGTCCACGCCCTCGCGATGCGGGTCCATGTCGACATCGCCAAGCCGATCGACGCCTTCCGCTTGATGGAGGCGCTGAACGCTCACCTTCGCCCCAAGCCGATCGCGGTACTGGCGGCAAAGGAAGTGGCCGATGACTGGCATGCGCGGTTTTCCTGCCTTGGCCGCAGCTATGTCTATCGCATCGCCAACCGCCGCGCCCCGCTGACGCTCGAGGCGAACCGGGCCTGGCAGGTGCCCCAGCCGCTTGATGCTCCGGCCATGCACCGCGCGGCGCAGGCGCTGGTCGGGCGGCATGACTTCACCACCTTCCGTTCGGTCCACTGCCAGGCGGCCTCGCCGGTCAAGACGCTCGACCGGCTCGACGTGCGGCGCGAGGGGGAGGCGATCATCATCGAAACCGCCGCGCGCAGCTTCCTCCACCATCAGGTGCGCTCGATGGTCGGCTGCCTGGCGCTGGTCGGCATGGGCCGCTGGGACGAGGCCGGGGTGGCCCGGGCGCTGGCGGCGCGCGACCGGCAGGCGCTGGGGCTGAATGCCCCGGCCCAGGGGCTCTATTTCGCCAGCGCCCTTTACCCCGGCGAATGATCGGTTAGGTTGCGCTTTGCAACCCGGCCCCGAGGCCGGACCGGATTCGGGAGACGATCATGACTTTCAGCGGCAAGCAGCTCACCACCCGCCTCGATGCCGATGGCACCCTGACCGTGGAACTCAACGATCACGTCTGGGAGGCGCCCACCGGCACCCAGCTGCTGATCAGGGTCGAGGCCACGCCGATCAACCCCAGCGATCTGGGCTTGTTGTTCTCCATGGCCGATACCGATAGCGCGCAATACAGCCCCGGCAAGGTGGTGGCGCGGATGCCCGATGGCGCAACGCGGGCGATGGCCGCGCGCCACGGCATGGCCATGCCCTGCGGCAACGAGGCCGCCGGGGTCGTGGTCGCCGCGGGCGAGGCGCCGATAGCGCGGGCCTTGCTGGGCAAGCGGGTGGCCTGCGTTCCGGGCACCGCCTATGCCACCTATGCGCTGTGCGACGCGACCATGGCCTTTGCGGTGGATGACGGGGTCAGCGCCGAACAGGCCGCCAGCTCATTCGTCAACCCGATGACAGCCCTCGCCTTCGTCGAAACGATGAAGATGGAGGGCTTCACCGGGCTGGTCCATGCCGCCGCCGCCAGCAACCTGGGCCAGATGCTGGTCAAGATCTGTGCAGCCGACGGCGTGCCGCTGATCAACGTGGTGCGTTCGGCCGACCAGGTCGCGCTGCTGAAGGGGCTGGGTGCGACCCACGTGCTCAACTCCTCGGATGCCGATTTCGTCCCCCGGCTGGCCGATGCGATCCACGAAACCGGGGCGATGCTGGGCTTCGACCCGATTGGCGGGGGCACCATGGCCAGCCAGATGCTGACGGCGATGGAAATGTCGGCCAGCCGGGGCGCCGCCTTCAGCCGCTATGGTTCGTCGGTGGCCAAGAAGGTCTATATCTACGGCGCGCTCGACATGGGGCCGACCGTGCTGAACCGCGCCTTCGGCCTGACCTGGGACCTGGGCGGCTGGCTGCTTACCCCCTTCATGATGAAGGCCGGGATGGAAGTGGTTGGGCGGATGCGGATGCGGGTGATGAAGGAGCTGACCACCACCTTCGCCAGCCACTACAAGGAACGCGTCAGCCTGGAAGGCATGCTGAGCCGCGAGGCGGTGGCCGAATACAACGCCCGCCGCACCGGCGAGAAGTATCTGGTGCTGCCCAACGACTAGGCCGGCACTGCCCGGTCAATAGACCGGGCAGGCCACCCGCATGGTCCGCCGCGCCCACAGGATGCCCCCGGCCCGGGCCACCACGAAGCCATCCGCCTCGGCTCCGCGCCCGGTGGCGGTGCAGCCCTGGCTGCCCCCCATCGCCGGTGGGGTGTCGCGATGCAGGTCGATATCGTTCTGGCGCAGCGCGCCCCGCAGCACGGAGTAGCGGATATAGCTGCCGGGGAAGAGCCGGTCGCCCTCGCGGTAGCGGTCGTTGATGATCACGAAATAGCCGACATCGCGGCCCGCCCGGCGCAGATAGTCGATCGCCTGGCTCTTGCAGGCGGGATCGGCGCGAGTCGGGTTATCGTCCCACCGGCAATTGAGGATGAAGCTGTCGTTGCCTTCGATCTCGTAGATCGCGGTGGGCACCGGCGCGAAAGGTGCGCCGCACTGGCTCAGCGCCTGCTCGCTGATCTGGAACCCGTCGGGCACCGCCGCAACGTGCCACATCACCGATTCGAGCGCGGTGCATTCGGCCACCGGGCTGTACATCGATTTCGAAAACCACCGGCTGTCGGCCTTGAACCCTTCCGACCGGCGCTTCAGCACCCATTGCATGATGCCCTCGCGCGGCAGCACCTCGTCGCCCCGCACCGGGGCTTTCACGGCAATCAGGTCCACTTCGGGCACGGCGGGATTGGCCTTGAGGTAGCTGATCCCCGACCGTGCGCAATGCATCTCGCGAATGCGGAATTCCTGCGGGCAGGCGGCATCGGGCACCGCGAGATACCGCGCCGCACCGGCAATGTAGGTCGTCTCGGTCGCCCGCCAGCCGCGCGGGTCGGATGGCATCGGCGGGCCACCCAGCCGATAGGGGCCGCGCGGCTCGGCCGGGCCGCCACCGCAGGAAACCAGCTGGCTTTCGATAGCGCGCGGCGGCCCGCCGCCCGGCTGGATCAGATAGCCGACCGGTTCGTCACGCAGCGCAAAGCAGCCGCGCGGCACCATCACCTGCGAAGTGGGCAAGGTGCGGCGGGTGGCGACCAGTCCGCGATCGCCCAGCGCCACGTCATAAACCTGGAAATCGCGCCCCAGCTGCCCGCCGATCCGCATGCCCGCGGGCGCCGCGCCGGCCACCAGCACCGCCACCTTTTCGCCGGGCTGGGGCCGGATCCCGGCCAGGCAGATCCGGTCCGGGCCGACAATGTCGGCGGCAGCGCAGGGATGCCCCGGCCTGACCACCAGCAGGGTGCTGCCGGTAACCTCGCGCACTTCGCCAAACTGGGGCGGGCTGATCAGCCGGGCGCCGGCCGGCGCGGCCACGACTGGCGCCGCGCCAGCCAATCCGACCGCGAGCGTGGCCATTCGAAACATCGATTTCAGCATCATGCCCCCGTCCTCCCGCTATGCCACTCGCCCCGTTGGCTCCCGGCCAGGGAACTCAGTGGGGTTTCGAAGGTGTCAGCTCCCTGAACCACTTGAGGATCGCCCCCACCGGGCGATCGCCGGCGTTTTCCCAGTCCATCGCGTCTTTCAGGCTGTTGAGCGGCTGGCCATCGCGGCCAATCACCAGCATTTCCGGCGTGCCGGTCATCTTGGCGATGCCGAAGCGGGCGATCAGATCCTCGTTGCGCCCATGATCCTTGGTCGGGTGATCGACGTCGATGAACACCACGCGATAGCGCCCGCCGAATTCGCCCTGCCACATCTCCGATGTCAGGATCGCCGCCAGCGCCCGGCTGTCGCCACACCAGTCGGCCCCGAAGACCAGCACCGGCAGCCGCCCGCCGGCCTTCGCCTCGGCCATGGCGCCCTCGATCTCGGCGCGGGCATTGGCGTCGAAGGGGTAGTAATGGGTCCACAGCGGACGCCCGATCGGATAGCGCGCCGGGGCGGCGGTGGAGGGCACTGCCGCCGCCGGGGCCGGGGCGGCCGCAGCGGGCGCCTCGGCCGCGAGCAGCAGCGCTGCGAGAACCAGGCTCACTGTGCCGCCGCTGCCGGAGCGGCAGCCGCGGTGGTTGCCGCATCGCCCGCCGCAGCCGGCGCCGCACCACCGAAACCGCACTGGTGCTGTTCCATCGCGATCTGCTTGGTGATCCGGGTGGCGTTCTGGGCATAGGCCTCGGCCACCGAACCATGGTTCACCGTCTTGCCCCGCAGCGGGCTGACCGCCTCGCACAGGTGGAAGACATGTGGCGAACTGGCCTTGGCCGCGCCACCCTCGGGCGCGATCCAGTAAACCACGTTCTGCCCGGCGGGATTGTCCGCCGTCTTGGTCGCATCGACAATCGCCTGCGAATCCCGGGCGATGTCCTGCGCCTGCGCCGCCACTTCGGGCGAACAGGCAGTGGTCGGCTGGCCGGCTTTGATCTGCGCGGCGCACTGGTTCATGTCCTGGGTATATTGCTCGACCGACGGCGGCTTGAGGCTCACCCCGGTCGCCGTCGCCACCACGGCCAGCACCGCGCCGAGCCCCCCGACGACCTTTTTGGTCTTCGGGTCCATGTCCTTGTCCAGGAAGATCAACACCAGCAGCGGCACGAAGGCGATCAGCGAAATGATCGCCCCCAGCTGGTTCTGCGCGGCAAAGCGTGCGGGATTGGCGCGGCTGGCAGGGTCCTGGCGGTTGGCCGCCTTCCACATCAGGTTGCCGGCAATGGCGCAGACCGCGATCCCGACCAGCAGGCCGATCAGCAGCCCCATGCCGCCATGATCGAAGCGGTGCTGGCGCAGCATGACAATCGCGGCGATCTCACCACCGATCGCCGCCACCCAGGCCAGCGCGGCGAAGATCCGCAGCCGCTTGGCCGCGGCCTTCTGCCCCTCGCTCGCCTGCCAATCGCGGGTGACGTCCTGCGTCCCGTTATCCCCTGCCATATGCTTCCCCCCTCCCCTGAGTTCCACGCCCGCGTCGGGCGGCTTCAGCCTTTGGCGACCACGCTTTCAGGCAATTCGGTACCGAACACCCGCTGGTAATACTCGGCCACCAGCATCCGCTCCGCCTCGTCGCACTTGTTGAGGAACGAGAGGCGGAAGGCAAAGCCGGCGTCCTTGAAGATCGCGGTGTTCTGCGCCCAGGTGATCACCGTGCGCGGGCTCATCACCGTGGAAATATCGCCGTTGATGAA
>JAFECL010000020.1 GCA_018242165.1 Pseudomonadota bacterium | reverse complement strand
GCGAGGATCGCCTGCTTCTCCTCGGCCCAGGCCGCGGGCAGCCAGTACCACGGCAGGGCGGGGCGCTCGTGATGCACGACATGCAGGTTGTTGTAGAGGAACAGCAGCCCCAGCGCGCCGCCGTGTTCGACGATGGCGGTGCGGTCCTCCACCCGCTCGGCCTCGCGGTGTTCGGCCAGCGATCGCAGCTTGGCAAGCCCGGTCGCCGGCCAGGCCACCAGCAAGGCGTAGGCCAGTGGCGAAATCCCGCAGAACCGCAGCCAGCCGATCAGCACGGCAACCCCGGCCAGGTGCACCAGCCAGATCCGCGCCAGCGCCCCGTCGCCCGCCAGGATCTTCGCCGCGTCGCCCCGCCACAGCCCCCAGGCCGATCGCCACGGCGCCACCACCAGCCGCCCGACGAAGGTGACCGTGGCAAGGTGCAGCCAGCGGCCGAACGGCCCCATCGTGGCCCAGTCCGCCGCGCCGACATAGGCGCTTTCCGGATCGAGCGCCGGGTCGGTCAGCTGTTCGTCGCGATGATGGACCAGATGCAGGTGCTTGTAGCGGGCATAGGGCAGCCACAGCACCAGCGGGGCAAAGCCCAGCGCGTCGTTCAGCCACTGGTGCCGCGTGGGATGGCCGTGAAGCAATTCGTGCTGCAGCGACATGAACCAGGCCACCACCCAGCCGCCCAGCGCCACGATCGCCACGGCGGGCAGGGCGTGCCAGAACCAGGTCAGGGCAAACCACCCGCCGTAGATTACCGCGCACAGCAGCACGGTCGGCCATTCCACGGGCGGGACAGGTCGCTTGGCAACGGACATCATCGCTCCTCCAATGGCCCCAGCACGGCCAGATCAGTGACCATTTCGCCGATCCGGCCATAGGCCGTGTCGGCCAGCACATCCACGCCGGCCAGGCCCAGACAGTCGCGCGCCATGGCACTTGCAGGGTCGCCCAGGCTGCGCGTCAGGGCTTCGCGCCAGCCGGCCACTTCGGCGTCGCTGGCATCGCCCCGGGTGATGAACGGCGGGGCAGGGGCCCCGGCGCTTTCGCCCAGCACTGCCAGCCCCGCCAGCGTTCCGGGGGCGTGGCGGGCAAACAGGCCCCAGGTCACGCAATCGCAGGCGCAGGCATCGGCGCGGCCCTCGCGCACCGCCGCCAGGCTCGCGACATGGGCGCCGGTGATCACGTGGCCGGCAAAGAAGGCGCCCCCTGCCGCCAGCGGTGCGACGGTATGGGCCAGCGCGTTGCAGCCCGAATGGCTGTCGACCGCGTTGATCGCCGCCCGCGTGCCCTTGAGGTCGGCCAGGCCGGCAAGCCCGGCCCCGGCGCGCACCACGATCAGGCTGCGGTATTGCGCGCCCTGGCAGCCGGCAAAGGCATAGCGGGGGGTGGCCACCAGCCGCACTTTGCCCCGCAAGCGGGTGATGAACGGTAGCCCGCAGGTCTGGGCAAGGCACAGGCGCGGATCCTCCCACACCTCGCGATAGGGGCGCGCCCGCTCCAGCGCCGGGGCAGCGGCAAGGCCCAGCGCGCGGGCATGGCCGGCCAGGTTCTGCCACCAGGCATCGTTGGCCCACCGGGCGAAGGGCGGGTCATACATCCCCAGCGCGGCGGTCATCGCGCGGGCTCCGCCTGCCCGACAAAGCGCGCGACATAGGGGGTGGCGGGGTTGGCCAGCAGCTCGGCGGGAGCGGCGAACTGTTCCAATCGACCTTCGCGCATCACCGCGATCCGGCTGCCCAGCTTCAGGGCTTCCTGTATGTCGTGCGTCACAAAGACGATGGTTTTGCCCAGTTCGCGCTGCAACCCCAGCAACTGGTCCTGCAGTTCGGCGCGGATCAGGGGATCGAGCGCGCTGAAGGCTTCGTCCATCAGCAGCACGTCAGGGTCGCAGGCCAGCGCCCGCGCCAGCCCGACCCGCTGGCGCATCCCGCCCGACAACGTGGCCGGCAGCGCCCGTTCGTATCCCGCCAGGCCCAGCTTGCCCAGCCATTGCGCGGCGCGATCCTCGGCCTCGCGGCGCCTGACCCCTTGCAGCGTCAGGCCGAAGGCGGCGTTGGCCAGCACGGTCTTGTGCGGCAGCAGGGCAAAGTTCTGGAACACCATGCTGGCGGTGCGGCGCCGGAATTCGCGCAGTTCGGACAGGTTGAAGCGGGTGATATCCGCGCCATCGAAGCGGATAGCGCCGAAGCTGGGGTCGATCAGCCGGATCAGGCAGCGCAGCAGGGTCGATTTGCCCGATCCCGACAGCCCCATGATCACCGTGATCTCGCCATCGGCCAGCGTCATGTCGATGCCGCAAAGCGCCACGTTGCACCCGGTTCGGGCGAGGATTTCGCCCTTGCTGGCCCCGGCGCCGGCCATGGTCAGGGCCTCGCCCTGCCGCCCGCCGTACAGCTTGCCCAGCCCCTCGATGCGGATCTCAGACATGGCCGCCTTCCCCGCCGCGAGGTCCGCGTTCGCCGGCCAGCGCCTGCGCCATCCGGTCGAGCGCGAGCGCCAGCACCACGATCCCCAGTCCGGCCTCGAACCCCTTGCCGACGTCCAGCGACTGGATGCCGTTCAGCACATCTTCGCCCAGCCCGCGCGCGCCGATCATCGAGGCGGTGACCACCATCGCCAGCGCCATCAGGATGGTCTGGTTCAGACCGGCCAGAATGCTCGGCCGGGCCAGCGGCAGTTCGACATGGATCAGCGTCTGGAACGGGGTGGCGCCAAAGGCGGTGGCGGCCTCGCGCACTTCCTGATCGCTGGTGCGGATGCCCAGCTCGGTCAGGCGGATCAGCGGCGGGGTGGCGTAGATCACCATGGCAAGGATCGCCGGGGCCTTGCCCAGCCCCAGCAGCATCAGCGCCGGGATCAGGTAAACGAAGGCCGGCATGGTCTGCAGGAAATCGAGCACCGGCGGGGTCACCGCGCGGCCTAGCCGCGATTTCGCCGCCCAGATGCCGCAGGGCAGCCCGATCACCACCGCCAGCGCGACCGAAATCAGCATCAGCGTCAGCGTCTGCAGCATGGCATCCCAAAGGCCCAGCACCCCGATCACCAGCAAGGCGCCCGCCACCACCGCCGCCGGCCCGGCAGAGCGGCGGCGCCAGCCGGTCAGCCCGGCGCAGAGGCCGATCAGCAGCCACCACGGCACCCAGCGCAGCCCGGCATCGATCAGCGCGGTCAGCGCGGTCACCCGGGCCGCCATGGCCCGAAACCCGCCGCCCCAGCCGGCCACCAGGCTTGCCACCCAGCGGTTCACCGGCTCGCGGATCGAAAATACCCAGCGCGAAGGAAAACCCCCGGCTGCGGCGGTGTCGCCGCCATCGCGGGCGAGGCTCTGCGCCAGCCGTTCCGCCACCGGCGCCGGTACCCAGCCCCGCCACAGCTCCGGGTGATGCTTCAGGAACAGCAGCGCCTGGGCATCGGCACCGCGCCGGTTGGCCGCCGCATCGGCCAGTTCGGCATTCAGCACCGGGGCGGGCAGGCTGACCCTTTGCAGCAGCGCGCCAAGGCCGGGGGCCTCGCTCAGGAAGCGGGCATTGACCCCGCTGGCGATCACCGCCGGTGGCGAGGCGCAGCCGGTGTCGTGGCGGCCATCCGGGTTGGAGATGTCGGCCCAGCAGCGGGCGGAATAGGGCGGCTCGCCCAGCCGGAACAGCTTGAACCGGCCCGCGAGCGTGCTGGGCGAATAGTAATAGAACAGCGCCGGGCGATGCTGCAACAGCGCGGCGGTAATGTCGGCATCCATCGCCGCGCCGGAACCGGGGCGGAAATCGACATAGGATCCGGCCAGCCCATAGGCCTTCAGTTTGGCGGTGTTGACCCGCTCGCAGGTCCAGCCCGAGGGGCAGTTCAGAAAGCGCCCCCGCTCAGGCTGCTCGGGGTCGCGGAACAGCGCGACCATCGCCGGTTCGGCCAGCTGCTGCACGCGGGCAAGTCCGGCCGCCCTGGCGCCGGGGCCGTGCACCAGCGCGTCGGGCACATAGAGGCCTTCCTCGGCGCCGGTCACGATCTGCCCCAGTGCCACCACCTTGCCGCTGGCCATCGCGGCGTTCCAGATCGGGCTGCGGCCGACCCATTCCTCGGCGATGACCTGCGCATCGCCCACTGCCACGGCCTGTTCGAGCGTCACGGTGGTGCCGGGCACCACGCTGGTCTGGCAGGCATAGCCGCGTTCGAGAATGGCGCGTTCCAGCGCGGTCAGAAAAGCGCCACTGTCCCAGTCGAGCCCGGCAAAGACCACGGGCCGCCCGGCAGGACAGGCCGGCGGCAGCACCGGGGCAGGGCTCGCCAGGGCGGGGCGCAGCCCCGGCAACAGCGCAGCCAGCAGCAGCGCGCCCAGCACGGCGCAGCGGCGGGCCTGTACCCGGGGGAAGCGAAGCCAGCCCATTGGCGCATGGTTTCCAACTCGCCGGTTATTGTCTAGTCAAAAAAACTGATCGGCCCCCACCGGCAGCGCATCGCGCACCAGCCGCGCCCCTTCCTCCAGCAGCGGGGCCAGCGGCTGGTCGTCGGCATAGACCGGCACACGCGCGCGCACCGCCGCGTGCAGCCGCGCCACGGCGGGCGGCATCGCCGCCCCGGCCAGATCGAGCGCCTGTGCGGCCGCCACCAGTTCGATCCCGGCAATCCGCTCGACATTCTCGACCAGTGCCAGCAGCTTCAGCGCGGCGGCGGTGGGGTTGGCCAGATAGTCCTCCTGCAGCCCCGAGGTCACCCCGCCATCGAGACTGGCGGGCGCGGCCAGGCGGCGATTCTCGCCCACCAGCGCGGCGGCGGAATACTGGGCGATCATGAAGCCGCTGCCGACCCCGGCCTCGCCAGCCAGGAATTTCGGCAGGCCGCTGACCAGCGGGTTGACCAGCCGGTCCATCCGGCGTTCCGCTATCATGCCCAGATGGGCCAGCGCCACCGCCGCGCCATCCAGCGCCATGGCCAGCGAAGGTGCCACGGCATGGGCCTGCGACAGCACGCGCGGCGCCTCGGGCGTGCCCAGCACCGCGGGGTTGTCGGTGACCGAGGCCAGTTCATCGTTCACCACCCCGGCGGCATGGGCCAGCGCCACCCGCGCCGCGCCGTGGACGTGCGGAATGGCGCGCAGGCTCAGCGCATCCTGCAACCGGCCGCCGGCAGCAGTGGCGCCGTCGGCCAGCCAGCCGCGCAGATTGCAGGCCGACCGGGCGAGGCCAGGGCATGCCCGCAGGCGCATCGCCGCCTCGTCAAAGGCGACAGGATTGGCGCCCAGCGCCACGCAGCTCATTGCCGCCACCGCGTCGGCCACCGCCACCAGCCGCGCGGCGCGGGCCAGCGCCATGCCCCCAAGGCCGGTGGCGCAGGGGCTGCCGTTGATCAGGCTCAGCCCTTCCTTGGCCCCCAGCACCACCGGCGCCAGCCCGGCCGCGCCCAGCGCCGCCGCGCCCGGCATGCGCCGGCCGCCATGGATGGCCTCGCCCTCGCCAATCAGCACCAGGGCAATGTGCGCCATATGGGCAAGATAGCCGACCGACCCCTGCCGGGGCACCACCGGCACACAGTCGGTTTCCAGCAGCGCCAGCATCAGCGCCACCGTCTGGGGGGCGATGCCCGATGCGCCATGGGCAAAATTGTTGATCTGCGCCGCCAGCATGGCCCGCACCCATGCGCCGGGCAGGGGCTCGCCCACCGCGCAGGCGTGGCTCATCAGCAGGTTGCGCGAAAGCTCGGCCAGCGCCCCCGCGTCGACCGCGGTATCGACCAGCGCGCCGACCCCGGTGTTGATGCCATAGGCGGGGATGCCCCCCGCCACCACCGCATCAACGATCGCCCGGGCGCTACCGAGCCGCTCCCAGACGGCTGGCGCCAGGGTCAGCGCTTCGCCCGCAGCGATGCGGGCAATGTCGGTGAATTCGAGCGGGGCGTCGCGGGTTATCGGCATAGCGGCAGGGCGATCCTCGGCCTTGGGCGGCCAGCTTCCTTGCCGTGTCGCCCGCCCTTGCGCCCATGCGCCGCGCCCCGCCGCCGCGCAAGCCCTCACGGCGACGGTGCCCGAAGGTGGCGCGGCGAGCCGATCCTGGACGGGTTCCGCCGCGCAGGTGTCGGGCTGCCCTGGCGCCCAGACATTTTCCCGTATGCTCAATGCGAAAGCGGGCGCATAGGATACGGTTCCAGAGCCGCCTTGATCGGTGGGGATGCAGCCCCCGGCCGGATTTGCGGTGCCCCCTGGCAATAGCGCACCGCTGGTTCGCCGGCGCCCATCAACATTCGCCCGCGAGACAGTTGCTGCGGCGCTCTATCGCCTCCCGGGAGGGGACCATGCCGGTCAAAGTGGCCTATCGTGAAGCATTCGCAGGCGATCAGCCAGGCAGCAGGGCTGCGATCCAGCCAGCCCCCACCCATGTCACCGCCTTTGTCGGAAGAGCCCCTGCCGGCCCGCTCGACATGGCCGTAAGGGTGTCGAGCCTGGAGGAATTTCAACGGAAATTCGGTGGTTTGGAGGCCGCTTTTCCGCTGGGCTATGCGGTGAAGGACTTCTTCGCGAACGGGGGGGCGGTGGCGGTTATCGCGCGCCTGTTCGAGCCGGCGCAGGACGATGGATTCGCCCGCCTGGTGTTTCCGCTCGCTGCCCTGCCGCCCAGCGGCGTGAAGCTCGCCGCGCCGATCCGGGAGGGCGACAGCAAGCTGGCCCTGAACACCCGGTTGGACGGCATTGTTGCTGTTGGCGACGGCTTCACGGTCGCGGGTGTTCCCACCTTCTACACCGTCGACCAGGTAACCGCCGCGGGGGAAATCCGGTTCCAGCCGGATGCCGCCACCGAGATCGCCTCGGGGGCGGCGATCACCTTCCATTCCACACTGACGCTCCGGGCCGCCAGCCCGGGCGCGTGGGGCAACCGGCTTGAGGCGCGGGTTTCCCGGGTGAGGGGGCCTTTGCCCCGAATCGCGCGGGATCATGGCCTTGAACAGGCTGACCTCTTCAATCTGCGGCTGACGTTGCGCAACGGCCATGGCAAAGTGATCGCGAGCGAGCTGCACCGCAACGTATCGGTCCTTGGGCGTGACCGGCAGGGCGCATATCCGGGGCGGCTCGATTACGTCCTGGCGACGCAATCGGCCCTGGCGCAAGTCGAATGGCTGCCGGCGCTTCCCCCCGCCGCCGGGCAGGTCGCCCGGGGTGGCAACGGCAACGACGGGGCCGGCCTGACACCGCTGGCCCTGCTCGGCGACAGGGCGGCGAAGCGCGGCATTTTTCTGCTCGAAACAACCGATATCTTCAATCTGCTGTGCATTCCCCCGGACGGGCGGATGCTGCCCGACGTTGCAGCGCAGGGGCACGACCTTGATCCCGAAGTACGCCGCGCCGCTGCTGAATATTGCACGGAGCGGCGTGCCTTCTTCATCGTTGATCCGCCGACTGGGTGGAAGGACCTTGCGGCTCAGGGGCAGCAAGGCGCGATCGACCCCGCTTCGCTCGGCATCGCCGGGGTGAGTCCTTCCGGTCGCCCCTTGGCGCGCAATTGCGCGGTCTATTTCCCGCACCTCCTCGCGGAAGATCCGCTGGCGGGCGGTGGACTCGCGCGGTTCCCGCCCAGCGGGGCGATCGCCGGGGTCATGGCCCGCACCGACACGATGCGCGGTGTCTGGGCGGCGCCCGCCGGTGAGGCCGCCGGGCTGGCCGGGGTTGCCGAGCTCGATATGCTCATAAGCGATGCTGTGGGCGCCCAACTCAATGCCAGGGGGATCAATTGCCTGCGCAACTTCACCGCCATGGGCCCGGTGGTCTGGGGCGAACGGACCTTGAGCGGCGCTGACGCATCGGAGGACGACTACAAATATGTCGCAGACCGCCGGTTTGTGCTGTTCGTCGAGGAATCGCTTTACCGCGGCACGCAGTGGGTGATGTTCGAGGAAAGCGGCGAGCCGCTGTGGTCGTCACTGCGCGATGACGTCGGGGCCTTCCTTGCGGGCCTGGCAAAGCAGGGCGCGCTCCACGACTATGCCGTCACCTGCGATGCCACCAACAACCCGCCGGGCGCCATCGCCGAGGGCATGGTGGCGGTAACGGTCAAGCTGTGGCTGGATGGCCCCGCCGAGTTCCATGTGCTCCAGATCCAGCAACAGTGTGGAGCCGGGCAAATGCCAAAGGCGGCCACCTGACCCCAGACCGCGCCTTGCCGCGCGGTTGCCATGGTTCGCGGTATGTGAGGACAAGCCGGGCCATGGCGGAGACGGAGGGATTCGAACCCTCGGTACCGGATTTACCAGTACGACGGTTTAGCAAACCGTTGGTTTCAGCCACTCACCCACGTCTCCGGATCGCAGCGGCGAGCGGGCGCTATAGCGAGGGGGCTGGGGGTCGGCAAGGGCCTGTTTGGGGCTTTTTGGGGCAGATATGCCACCAGGCAAGGCACGACTCGCTTCGCCGCAAATCCGACTCGGTTCATCGCCGGCGCGTTGCCTGCCGGCGCCGCAGCGATTCTGATCGGCTGGCGCCGGTGCGCCCCGCGCCGCCCGCCCAACCGGATGATGCCCATGATCGCGAAGCCCACCGCCCGCCACCTGTTGCTGCCGCTGCTTGCCCTGGCCAGCCTTGGCCTGGGGCAGGGGGCCATGGCCCAGACTGCCAGCGCCAGCCAGGCGATCGATGCCGATCTGGTCAAGCCGCAGGCCCCGGCCGCCGCGCCTTCTGCTGCGCCTGCCGCCGGCGCAAGTTACGCCGACCCGACCGCCACGCCGCGCTACACCGCGCCGGCTGTCGCCCCGGTAACCGCCGCCAGCTGCGCGCGCGGCACCGGGCCGGATGGCGCCTATCGCGAGCAGGATCTGATCGGCGCAGCGCAGGGCGTGTTCGGCACCGGCGCGCGGGGCCTTGCCGAAATCATCCAGGACAGTCTGCACAAGCAGGGTCAGCCGATCGGCTACATCGTCGGGCGCGAGGCCGGCGGTGCGGCGCTGGTCGGCATCCGCTATGGTTCGGGCACGTTGTGCCACAAGGTGGATGGGCAGCGGATGGTCTATTGGACCGGCCCGTCGCTTGGCCTCGACGCCGGGGCCAATGCCGCCAAGACCTTCGTGCTGGTCTACAACCTGCCCGCCAGCGACGGGATCTACCACCGGTTCGGCGCGGGCGAGGGGCAGGCCTACCTGGTCGGCGGGCTGCACGTTTCCTACCTGCGCTATGGCGATGTGGTGCTGATTCCGGTGCGGATGGGGGTAGGGCTGCGGCTGGGGATCAATGGCGGCTATATGAAGTTCTCGAAGAAGCAGAACTGGTTCCCCTTCTAGGAACCCGGGAGCCTAATCGGCCAGCGCGCCAAACAGGATCAGCGCCGGGGCCGCGCCGGGCCCCTGCTCGAGATGCGCGGCCAGGCTGGCGATGGTCCAGCGGGTCAGGCGCTGATCCGGCTGGCTGACGCTTTCCGCCAGCAGCGCCGGGGTGTCGGGCGCCAGCCCCGCCGCGACCAGCCGGCGGGCCAGTTCGGGAAAGGTCCGCTTGCCCATGAACAGCACGGTGGTCGCCTCCGGGTCGGCCAGGGCCGCCATGTTGAGGCTGGCCGGCAGGCCGCCGGTCAGGTCGTGCCCGGTGATGAATTGCAGCCGCCGCGCGGTCAGCCGGCGGGTGAGGGGGATCGCGGCGGCAGCGGCGGCGGCGCAGGCCGAGGGGACGCCGGGCACCACCTCGCAGGCAATTCCCGCCTCGCGCAGCGCGACCAGCTCTTCCTCCAGCCGGCCGAAGATCCCGGCATCGCCCGATTTCAGCCGCACCACCGTGGCGCCACCGCGCGCCTCGGCCACCAGCATCCGGCAGATCTCGTCCTGCTTGCAGCTGGGCCGTCCGGCCCGCTTGCCAACGTTGATCAGGCGGGCATCGGGCCGGGCCTGCGCCAGGATCGGTCCGGCGGAGAGATCGTCGTAGAGGATCACGTCGGCGGCGGCGATCCTTTTGGCAGCGCGCAGGGTCAGCAGTTCGGGGTCGCCCGGCCCGGCAGAAACCAGCGCGACATGGCCGGTCATCGCTTCAGCTCGCGGCGTGACACGACGTGCCCGGCCAGATCCTCCGGATAAAACCACACCGGGCGCAGCGCGCCATCGGCATAGCGTTGTGCCTGGTCCGCAAAATGCGGGTTGGCCGGATCGCCGTTCTGGCCACCCGCCGAAACCGCCTTGGCCACCACTTTCGGCCCGAATTCGACCACCGCGACAAAGCTGTTACCGCGCGTACCGTACCAGCGGTGCGTGCCGGGGTAAGCCTTGGCCTCGAAAGCGGCGAGCGAGCCCCAGCGCGACGAGGCAAAGGGCACCGGCCGGCTGGATTTGGCATCGTCGAAGCTCTGGCGGATCGCGCCGTCGTTGCGCTGATAGCGGTTGATTTCGCCCCACGGCACCTGCCACCCGCCGAAATCGGCGGTCAGCCGCGCCATGGCCTGATCGAGCGCGGCCAGCCGCTGGGCGTCGCTGGCGCGGCTGGCCATCCAGTCCTGCTCAGACAGGTCGGCGCGGGCGGCGTCGGCCTCGCCCATGGCGGAGAGCGCCTCGGCCCAGAACACCGCGAGGCTGGTCGCGGTCGATTGCGCGCTCCAGCGGCAATCCCAGCCCTTCAGCAGCGCGATCGCCGCCGCGCGGGCGGGATCGGGCTGGCGCTGATCGGCGGCGAACAGCAGTGGCAGCTGGCGGGCGAATTCGGGCAGCCACGGATCATAGGCGGCCTGGATCAGCCCATCGAGGGTGAAGCGCGGGTTGGCGCCCAGCACCCGGGCGGCGTGCGGGGTGCGGGCATCGGCGCCGCTGGCATCCATATAGGGCGGGAAGGCGGTGCGCTTCGGGCTATCCTTCCCCGCCGCCCACCACGGGCCATCGTTGACGTTGAACACCCAGCCGTTGGCCGGGTTCACCACTTGCGGCAGGCTGGCAAGGCTGTGGGTGCCGCGCCAGTCGTTGGCCGGATCGGCGCCGTTCACCGGGTGGCGGTAATCGGCCCGGGCATTGCGCACAGGCACGAATTGCGGGTGGAAATAGGCGAATTCGCCCTTGCTGTCGGCGAACAGGGTGTCGTTCGAACTGTTGGCCTTCAGTGCGCCAACCCGGCGGAATTCGGCCAGATTGTGCACCTTGGTACGCAGAAAGCTCTGCTCCAGCGCGGCCAGCGGGCGCACCATCATCGCGCTGGCGATCCACTTGTCGCCTTCCTGCGCGGTGATCGGCCCGTGGCGGCTGGCCCAGGTGGTGATGGTGCGCTGGCCCAGCGTGCCATCGGCACGGCGGAAGCTGAGAGTGATCGGCCGGCGCTGCAGGGGTTCCAGCTTGCCGCCATGGCGGGC
This sequence comes from Pseudomonadota bacterium, assembly GCA_018242165.1. Lineage (GTDB taxonomy): Bacteria > Pseudomonadota > Alphaproteobacteria > Sphingomonadales > Sphingomonadaceae > Novosphingobium. The sequence continues at coordinate 9,422 of JAFECL010000020.1, read as the reverse complement.
GAAGGGCTGGCCGTGGCGCATCACCACGCTTTCGGCAAAGCGGTCGACCCGCTGGATCGAACTGGTGGTGTGCATCCACCCGGCTTTCTCGTTGAAGCCCTGATAGATGAAGAACTGCCCCCAGGTGGAGGCGCCATAGGCGTTGAGGCCCTGCTGGCTCGTCACCTGCTGTTCGGACCGGAAGAAGAAGCTGGTGTGCGGGTTGATCAGCAGCAGGGCATGGCCGTTGGCGCTGTGGCTGGGGCCCACCGCCATGCCGTTCGAGCCCTGCGGCAAAGCCGGGCCAACCGGGGTGCTGGCCAGCGCCAGTGTCTTTCCGCCGCCGTAAATGCCCTGCAGCGGGGCCACCGGCACCCGTTCGACATCGCCGCCGATGCTGCCCTCGGTAAAGCTCAGCGCCATCCACGGTTCGAAGTGGCGGATCACCCGGGGATGGGTGCCGGGGTGGTCGGCCAGATAGGCGTTCAGCCCATCGGCCCAGGCGCGGCACAGTGCCTTCAGCCAGGCCGGCGCACGGGCATATTCGGCCTTCAGCAGGGCGTGGGGAAAGAACATCCGCTGGCGCAGATCCTGCCACAGCGCGCCTTCGCCCCCGCCTTCGCCATCAGCCTCGGCCAGCCGGCCCAGCGCGGTGAGGTAATTGGTCTCGATCCGGTTGAAGTCATCCTCGGCCTGGGCATAGATCATGCCATAGACCGCGTCGGCATCGCTGGCGCCGCTGATATGGGCGATGCCCCAGCTGTCGCGCTGGATCACCACCGGGGCCTTGGCTGCGGCCGGGGCGGCGGTAGCGGCCAGCAGCGCGGCGGTGATCAGGGCGGCGGGCTTCATGCGGTTTCTCCGACGAGATCTAGCGTAATTGCGGCAATGTGTTCGGGGCTGATTCCGCAACAGCCACCCAGGATGCTCGCCCCGGCTCCATGCCAGCGCCGCACCCAGCCAAGATAGCCCGGCGGGTCGAGATCGGGGCGCAGCTCCAGCAGGGTCTCGTTGGCGGTGGCTTCCTCGGATTGCGGCGGAAAGGCATTGGCATAGACCCCGACCTGCAAGGCTGCGCCCACCCGCGCCACCTCGGCCAGGGCGGCACGCACGGCGGCCTCCATCACCTCGGGCTGGCTGCAGTTGAACAGCAGGGCCTCGCCACCGGCGGCCAGCACCGTCTGCACCGCCGCCTCGACCGGTTCGCCCGAGCGCAGGCGCGGGGCATCGCCGGGGGTGATGTTCCCGTCGGCCAGGGTGAAGGAAAACCAGCGCGGCTGCGGCTGGCCGGCCAGCGCCATGGCGGCGGCCTCGGCCTCGGCACAGGCCGAGAGCGTTTCGGCCAGCCACAGGTCGACATGCGGGGCCAGCCCGGCGATCAGCGGGGCCAGCAGTGCCTGCGCCCCGGCCGCATCGAACAGATCGGGGCGATACGAGCCGAACAGCGGCGGCAGGCTGCCCGCCACCCGCACCCCCGGCGTCGCGGCGGCCCGCGCCACCTGCCCGGCACGCGCGGCCAGCGCCTCGCCCTCGGCGGCGAAGCGCTCGGCGCCGATATGGAACGGCACCAGCGCATAGGAATTGGTGGTGATCACCCGCGCGCCGGCGGCGATGTAGGCGGCGTGGACCTGCCCGACCATGTCCGGCGCCTCGATCATCGCCAGCGCCGACCATTCGGGCTGGCGGAACGGCGCGCCGATCCGCTTCAGTTCGCGCCCCATGCCACCGTCCAGGATCGTCACCATCTGCCCCACTCTCCGTCGTGATTCACCGGTGATAGCGCGGCGCTCTTGACTTTGCCATGCCACCACCCGGACAAGGGTGGAGGAGTTGGGAGGGAGAACCGGGATGCGCATCTTGACCTTGGCCGCAATGCTCGCGCTGGGCGCCGCCGGCAGTGCCGGGGCCGAAGCGCCGGCCGCCGGGCCCGATCTGGCCGGTTTTGTTACCGATCCGGCCTTCGAGGCGCAGCTCCAGCAGCAATTGCTCGATGCCAGGCCGGGCGCGGTGATCACGCTGCCCGCCGGACACTGGCGGCTGCGCCGGGGCCTGAGCCTGACGGTGCCGGGGGTGACGATCAAGGGCGCGGGGCAGGACCAGACCGTGCTGTCTTTTGCCGGCATGGTGTCCGGGCCGGTCGGGCTGCAGGTGACCGGCCACGATTTCACCCTGAGCGACCTGACCATCCAGGACACCCGGGGTGACGGGGTGAAGATCAACGGCACCCATGGTGTGACCATCCGCCATGTCCGCGTGCGCTGGACCGCGCGGGACAACCGGACTCATGGTGCCTATGGCCTCTATCCGGTCGGCTGCCGCGACGTGCTGATCGAGGATAGCGAGGTGGATGGCGCGGCTGATGCGGGGATCTATGTCGGCCAGTCGGCCGGGATTATCGTCCGCCGCAACCGTGCCGAGGGCAATGTCGCCGGGATCGAGATCGAGAACAGCACCCGCGCCGATGTCTATGGCAACCTGGCCACCCACAACACCGGCGGGATCCTGGTGTTCAACATGCCCAACCTGCCGGTGGCCGGCCACCATACCCGGGTGCACGACAACCGCTCGATCGACAACAATACCCCCAATTTCGGCGCGGCGGGCACCGCGGTCAGCATCGTTCCAGCCGGGACCGGCGTGCTGGTGCTGGCCAACGACGATGTCGAGATCACCGACAACGAGATCACCGGAAACGACACCGTGGGCATCGCCATCGCCAGCGATTTCTCGACCGACTACAAGATCAATGATGATAGCCCGGGCGCGCACGACCCTTACCCCGAGCGGATCTTCATCGCCGGCAACCGCATCGCCCGGGGCAGCGGCGCGCCCGATCTCAAGCGCTGGCCGGTGGCGCAGGCGATCCTTGGCATGGGGGCCAGCACCAATGTGGTGTGGGATGGCCAGCGCGCGCCGCGCGGCACCCTCAACGACATCTGCCTGGCCCCGGGGCCGGATCGGCTGGTGGCCCTGGATCCGGCGCATCCCGGCAACTTCACCGTGCTGATACCGCGCGCCTGCGCGCCCGCCAGCCGGCTGGCCCCGGTGGTGGTGCCGGGCGCCTGATGCGCTGGGCCCGCGCCCTGCTGGCCCCCGTGCTGGGCCTGCTGCTGGCGGCGGCGGGGCAGGGCGGAGGTGACGATGCCCCTCCGCCCGAGCTTCTCTCGGGCTGGCAGCTGTTCGCACGGCAGGGCGAGGTGCTGCGCGCACGGTCGGGGGCGATGACCTTCGAGCCGGCTTCCAGCCTGTTCACCGACTACGCCCTGAAATGGCGGGTGCTGTTCGTTCCCGCCGGTGGCAAGGCGGCCTACGATCCGGATGGCGCGTTCGATTTTCCGGTCGGTACCGTGGTCGCCAAGACCTTCTACTATCCGCGCGGGGCTTCGCCCGAGGGGGTCGCGCTGGCCGGGCCGGCTGATTACCAGAGCGGGGTGCAGGGCCTGCGCCTGCCGGGGCTGCGCCTGATCGAGACTCGGCTGCTGGTCCGCCGGGCTGCGGGCTGGCAGGCGCTGCCCTATGTCTGGGATGCCGATCAGCGTGATGCCCATCTGGCCCGCACCGGCGATGCCATCGACCTGACGCTGGAGGCGCCCGGCGGGCCCCGGCCCTTCACCTATGTCGTGCCCAACGCCAACGATTGCGCCGCCTGCCACGCCGCCGACTATCGCCCGGGCGGGCTGAACCGGCTGGCGCCGATCGGGCTGAAGGCGCGGCATCTCAATCATGATTTCGCCGGCGCCGGCAACCAGCTGGCGCAACTGGCCCGGCTGGGGCTGCTGGCAGGCCTGCCGCGCGCCGGCACCATTCCCGCCAATGTGGACTGGCGCGATCCGGCCCAGCCGTTGGACACGCGGGCGCGATCCTACCTCGATATCAATTGCAGCCATTGCCACTCGCCGGTGGGGGCCGCGCGCACCACCGGGTTGTGGTTCGACCAGGGCCACGAGCACGGGCCCGAGTGGGACAATCCGCGCCGCATCGGCCGCTGCAAGCAGATCGTGGCCGGCGGGCATGGCGGCGGCGGGCTGCCCTATGATCTGGCGCCGGGCGAGCCGGATCGCTCGATCATCGCCTATCGCCTCGCCTCGACCGAGCCGGGGGCGATGATGCCCGAACTGGGCCGCAGCCTGGTCCATACCGAGGGGCTGGCACTGATCCGCCAATGGATCGCCGCGCAGCCGGGGCGCTGCGGAGCCTGACCCACCCCCTTCACGCCGCGCGATCGGCGTGCCATAGGTTGCAATCAGCGACGGAAACCGCGCAGGGAGAAGCGGCGTGACAATTACCGCCACGGTCAATGGCAAGGCTGTCGAATTCAACGGCGAGGGAGATACCCCGCTGCTCTGGGCATTGCGGGAGGAGCTGGGGCTGACCGGCACCAAGTTCGGCTGCGGCATCGCGGCCTGCGGGGCCTGCACCGTCCATGTCGATGGCCAGCCGACCCGTTCGTGCTCGCTGCCGATCGAGGCCGCCGCCGGCAAGGCGATCACCACGATCGAGGGGCTGAAGCATGCCGATGGCACGCTGAGCGCGGTGCAGCAGGCCTGGATCGAGGTCCAGGTGCCGCAGTGCGGCTATTGCCAGTCGGGCCAGATCATGGCCGCCGCCGCGTTGATCGCGAAAAACCCGCACCCCAGCGATGCAGATATCGACGCGGCGATGACCAATATCTGCCGCTGCGGCACCTACCTTCGGATTCGCGAGGCGATCCATCGGGCCACCGGGCAGGCGGCGCAGGCGGTCAGCGGGGGGGCGGCGTGATGAAGATCGGGCGGCGCAATTTCCTTTACGGCGGCCTGGCACTGGCTGGCGCCGGGGTGTTCGGGGTGCGGTGGAGCGACCATCATGCCCGGGCGGCGGCCTCGGCGGCGACGGTTGCCGCGGGCGAGGGCGGGTTCACCGTCTGGCTGAAGATTGCGGCCGATGATGTGGTGACGGTCTATTCGCCGCACATCGATTTCGGCCAGGGCAGCCATACCGGGCTGGCCCAGATGGCGGCCGACGAGCTGGATGCCGATTGGGCCCACATGCGGGTCGAACAGGCCCCGGCGATTCCCGGCTTTGCCACGGTCGAACTGGCGCAGGGCTTCCTGCCTCAGGTGATGGGCGATGGCGCGCGCCACCTGCCCAAGGCGCTGGTGGCGATGCTGGCGCGCAATTTCCCGATGCAGTTGACCGGCGGCTCGACCGCGCTGCGCTTCACCGGCCAGATGGCGATGCGCGCGGCGGGTGCGGCGGCGCGTGCCGCGCTGGTCGAGGAAGCGGCCGAGCGGCTGGGCGTGCCGGCGGGCGAACTGACCACCGCGGCCAGCCGGGTAACCCATGCCAGGTCGGGCCGTTCGCTGCGTTATGGCGAACTGGCCGAAAAGGCCGCGGCGCGCAGCCTGCCGGAAAACCCGCCGCTGAAGACCGCGAAGGATTTCAAGCTGATCGGCCAGTCGGTGCCGCGCATGGATATTCCCGCCAAGGTCGACGGCAGCGCGCAATATGGCATGGATATCCACCTGCCGGGGATGAAGGTCGCGACGATCATGATGGCCCCGGTGCGCGGCGGCAAGCTGACCGGGGTGGACGACAAGCCGGCCATGGCGGTCAAGGGCGTCGAGAAAGTGGTGCGGCTGGATGATGCCGTGGCGGTGGTGGCCAGCGGCTACTGGCCGGCGCTGAAGGGGCTGCGCGCGCTGTCGCCGCAGTTCAGCGACGGTGGCCACGGCACGCTCTCAAGCGCCGCGATCGCCACCGCGCAGGACCAGCTGCGCGCCGCTGGCAAGCCCGACAAGAAGCATGGCAGCGGCGATGTCGCGGCGGCCCTCGCTGGGGGGCGCAAGCTGGAAGCGGTGTACCGCGCGCCCTTCGTCCACCATGCGATGATGGAGCCCTTTGCCGCCACCGCCCATTTCAAGGATGGCAAGCTGGAACTGTGGATCGGCCTGCAGGATCCGCTGGCGACCCGGACCATGGCCGCCAAGGCCGCCGGGATCGGGTTTGATGACGTGACTCTGCACACGCTGATCATGGGCGGCGGTTTTGGCCGGCGTTTCCCCGACAAGTGCCAGATCATCGGTCAGGTGGTGGCGCTGGCCAAGGCGGTCGATGGCCCGGTCAAGCTGATCTGGAGCCGCGAGGAGGAATTGCGCCACGGCACCTATCGTCCGCAGGTTTCGGGCGGGATGGCGGCGGCGCTGGATGGCGCGGGCAAGCTGGCGGCGTGGCGGATGGACTATGTCCAGTCCGAGGATTCCGAGGCTGAAACGCGTTTTCCCTATCAGGTGCCGGCCACCGCGCGGCAGCATTTCCAGTACCAGTCCAATCAGGATGATGGGCCGCTGCGCTCGGTCAATTCGAACCATATCGGCTTCTTCAACGAATGCTTTATGGACGAAATGGCTCATACTGCGGGCCAGGACCCCTACAAGTTCCGCCGGGCCCATCTGCCAGAAGGCTCACGCCATGCGAAAGTGCTCGATGCGGTGGCCGAAAAGGCCGGCTGGGGCAGCCCGCTGCCGGCTGGGCACGGGCGCGGGATCGCCCTGGTCGAGAGCTTTGGCACGATCGTCGCCGAGGTGGTCGAGGCTTCGGTCGGCGCCGATGGGGCGCCGGTGGTCCACAAGGTGACTGTGGCGGTCGATTGCGGCACCACGGTCAACCCGCGCAATGCCGAGGCGCAGATCCAGGGCGCGGTGGTGATGGCGCTGTCGATGGCGCTGGGCGAGGAAATCACCCTCGACAAGGGCGCGGTGGTGCAGTCGAACTTCAGCGACTATCCGCTGCTCAAGCTGGCCGGGGCGCCCGCCACGATCGCGGTGCATTTCCTCGACAGTGGGGCGGAAATGGGCGGGATCGGCGAGCCCGGCGTGCCTCCCACCGCGCCGGCGCTGGCCAATGCGCTGTTTGCGGCCACCGGCAAGCGCATTCGCCAGCTGCCGATTAGGGATCAGGCCAGCTTGCGCTCGTAGACCACGTATTCCTTGTTCACGGTCGAGTGGATCTCGCGCGCGATCGAGTTCATCCCCTGGTTGTCGTCGAGGATCCAGCCGATTTCCCCCCGGCTGGCGCCATAGCGGGTGACGCTGGCACGGCGGATGTATTCGATCATCATGAAGGCCAGCTGACTGGCCATCCGGCTGGCCTGTAAACGCTTTACAACCCCCATCAGCGGCACCCGCATGGTCCGCACCTTGGGCCGCAGCAGCCACAGGCCCAGCTTGATCCAGCCCAGCGGGCTGGGCTTGCCCTTGCGGCCATTGGCGCGCAGCTGCACCTCGTTCAGGTCGGGCAGGGTCAGCATGAAGGCCACCGGTTCGCCATCCAGTTCGGCGATCCGCACCAGATCGCCCTTGATCAGCGGCTTCAGCTTCTTGCCGGTGTAGGCGATCTCGCTGGGGGTGAAGGGCACGAAGCCCCAGTTGTCCGACCAGGCGTCGTTAAGGATGTGGCAGATGATCTCCACCTCGCGGGCGAAATGCTTCACCTCGGCCTCGCGGATGCGGATGCGGGGGTTCTTTTCGCCCATGGCCACGATCCGCTGGATCAGCGGGGGGAATTCCTGCGCGATGTTGAGCTCGTAGGTGTAGAGACTTTTCGCCGGAGCATAGCCCGCCGCCTCGATCCACGGCTGGAACTTGGGATTCTGGTGGCCCATCATCACCGTGGGCGGGTGATCGTGGCCCTTGACCAGCTGCCCCGGCTCTTCCCACACCGAGAGGTTCATCGGGGCCAGCACCCGGTTCATCCCCTGCTCGGCCAGCCAGGCTTCGGCCCGCGCGATCAGCGCCCGGGCCTGCGCCTCGCTCTCCGCCTCCAGCGCGCCCCACATGCCGGTGCCGGGGCCCATGCCCTGCTCGGCGGGCACGGTCAGCGCCAGTTCGTCGATATGGGCCGAGATCCGCCCCACCACCCGGCCGCCGGCATCGCGGGCGAGGAAATACTGGCAGCGGGCGTGTTCGTGGAACGGGTTGCCGCCGGGGGTGTACTTTTCCACCTCTTCCGCGCGCAGCTGCGGCACGAAGTTCGGATCACCGGCATTGGCCGTATAGACCAGATCGACAAAGGCCGCGAGGTCGGCCTTGCCGGCCACCGGGGTGATGGTAAATTCGTCTGCTGCCACGATCCTGCCTTTGTTTGGCGTCAATGCGCGCCGGGTTTGGAACCTGCAGCTAGTCAAGCCGGGGTTCGTGTCAACAATAAGGCTGGCCGCGGCCAGCGGGAACAGGTTGAAGATGAGCGATTCCAGTGGCGGGCCGGCCATCAAGCTGGCGGGGCACCCGGATGATACGGCGATGCTGCGCGCCGCGGCCGAGCTGAGCCGCGACATTTCCACCGCGCGCGCCGGGATCTACTGGCCCGACATGCTGGTGTCGGCGGCGCTGGGCTATGCCGCGCTGGCCGGCGCGATCATGCTGGCCAACCCGTGGGCGGCGCTGCTTTCGGCGGCGGTGGCCGTGCTGGCGCTTTACCGCGCGCTGCTGTTCATCCACGAGCTGACCCACCTGCACCGCGATGCGCTGCCGGGGTTCCGCCTGGCCTGGAACCTGCTGGTCGGCATCCCGATGCTGACGCCTTCGCTGATGTACGAGAACGTCCATACCCTGCACCACACCCGGGTGCGCTATGGCACGGCGGAGGATCCGGAATACCTGCCGCTGGGGCTGATGAAGCCATGGGCGGTGCCGGCCTTCATCCTGGTGGCGGCGCTGCTGCCTATCGGCCTGCTGATCCGTGGCGCGGTGCTGCTGCCGCTGGGGGCGCTGATCCCGCCGCTGCGGCGGCTGGTGTGGGAGCGGGCCTCGGCCCTGTCGATCAACCCCGGCTTCCGCCGTCGTCCGGCCGAGGGCGAGTTTGCCCGCCAGGTGTTCTGGCAGGAACTGGGCGTGGCGCTGTGGGCGATCGTGCTGCTTGCCAGCACCCGCTGGCTCGGCTGGCGCCCGCTGCTGATCGCGCTGGCGGTGATCGCGGCGACGGCGGTGTTCAACCAGATCCGCACGCTGGTCGCGCACCTGTGGCTGAACGAGGGCGAGCCGATGACGGTGACGGGCCAGTACCTCGATTCGGTCAACGTCCCGCCGCCGGGCATCCTGGCCGAATTGTGGGCGCCGGTCGGGCTGCGCTATCACGCGTTGCACCACCTGCTGCCTTCGCTGCCCTACCATGCGCTGCCCGAGGCGCACCGCCGGCTGAGCGCCGCGCTGGGGCGCGATTCGCTCTATGCCCGCGCTTCCTATCCGGGGCTGGGGGTGCTGGTGGAGGGGCTGGTGCGCAGCACGATGAAGGCGCGCTGAGCGGGCAATTGACAGCAAGGTACTGCCATGCTTCCATTTTTGGATGAGCGAAGACAAAGTCAAAGGGCCCGCCTCCTACTTCCCGTCGATTGAGAAGAAATACGGTCGCCCTGTTTCCGAGTGGATTGCACTGGTGCGCGGCGCATTGCCCGCAAAGCACATGGA
>JAFECL010000001.1:393-7794 GCA_018242165.1 Pseudomonadota bacterium | reverse complement strand
CAGCAGGCCGACGCGGTACTGGTTCTCGAGCAGTTCGCCCACCGAACGGACGCGGCGGTTGCCGAGGTTGTCGATATCGTCGACCTCGCCCTTGCCGTCCTTGAGGTTGACCAGCTCCTTGACCACGGCGAGGATATCCTCGGTGCGCAGCGTGGTGATGGTATCCTCGGCATCGAGGCCCAGGCGCATGTTGAGCTTGACGCGGCCGACGGCCGAGAGGTCATAGCGATCGGCATCGAAGAACAGGCCTTCGAACAGCGCCTCGGCGGTTTCGCGCGTCGGCGGTTCGCCCGGGCGCATCACCCGGTAGATGTCGGCCAGGGCATGATCGCGGTCCTCGGCCTTGTCGGCCTTCAGGGTGTTGCGGATCCACGGCCCGGTCGAGATATGGTCGATGTCGAGCAGTTCGAGCTGGTCGAACCCGGCGGCGTCGAGCGCGGTGAGGTTCTCGGGCGAGACTTCCTCGCCCGCCTCGATGTAGATGCGGCCGGTGCTCTCGTCGATCAGGTCGCGCGCCGAATAGCGGCCGAACACTTCCTCGCTGGGGATCAGCAGGTCCTTCAGCCCGTCCTTCTCGGCCTTGTTGGCGGCGCGGGGCGAAATCTTGGCCCCGGCGGGGAAGACCACCTCGCCGCTGGCGGCATCGACGATGTCGAAGGCCGGCTTGGCACCGCGCCAGGCTTCGGCGGCATAGGGGATCTTCCAGCCGCCGCTGGCCCGGTTCCACACCAGGGTCTGGTAGAAGTACGAGAGGATCGTCTCGTCATCGAGGCCCAGCGCATGGAGCAGCGCGGTGACCGGCAGCTTGCGCTTGCGGTCGATGCGGACGTTAACGATGTCCTTCGCGTCGAACTCGAAATCGAGCCACGAACCGCGATAGGGGATCACGCGCGCGGCGAAGAGGAACTTGCCGCTCGAATGGGTCTTGCCGCGATCGTGGTCGAACAGCACGCCCGGCGAACGGTGCATCTGGCTGACGATCACGCGTTCGGTGCCGTTGATGACGAAGGTGCCGTTCTCCGTCATCAGGGGCATGTCGCCCATGTAGACGTCCTGCTCCTTGATATCGAGCACCGAGCGGGTCTCGGTTTCGGCGTCCACCTCGAACACGATCAGGCGCAGGGTCACCTTCATCGGCGCGGCGAAGGTGATGCCGCGCTGGCGGCATTCGGTGACGTCGTACTTGGGCTCTTCGAGTTCGTAGTGCACGAAATCGAGCTCGCTGGTCCCCGCGAAGTCGCGGATCGGGAAGACCGAGCGCAGGGTCTTTTCGAGACCCGAGACATAACCCGTGGCCGGATCCGAGCGCAGGAACTGCTCGTAGCTTTCGCGCTGGACCTGGATCAGGTTCGGCATCTGCGTCACTTCGTGGATATCGCCGAAGATCTTGCGGATGCGCTTCGTGGCCGGGCCGCGCCCGCCGGAAGTTGCCTTGGTAGCCATGAGGGTTTGCTGCCTCTTCGTCACTCGAATGCCGGGAAACCGGCGGAAAAATGCTCAACCGCGCGAGGGTTGGGCTGACGACAAAAAGGCCACGGGGCAACACCCACCCGATCGGGGAGGCGGCCCGCAGCCTGTCGCGTCAGATAATGCGCCGCTTCCTTCCCTGGCCACCCCCCGCGCAATGGGGCAGCCTTGCTCGAAGCGAGGCGCGGGCGGGCCTATAGGCCAGGCCCGGCGCCGATGTCAATTGCCGGCGGGGTTCAGAACACCCCCGGCACCAGCCGCCAGCGCACTTTCGCGGCATAGGCGCGATAGGCCTCGTCCTGGCCCAGCAGGGCTTCCTCGGCCAGCAGGCGGCGGATCTGGGCGGTCCAGCCGATGGCATAGATCACCGCGTTCAGCAGGGTCGGCATCAGCATCAGTACCCCGATGTGGACCCACAGATAGCCGGCATACATCGGGTGGCGGACGAAGCGGTAGGCCCCCGATACCTTCACCCCGCGGTTGGCCGGGGCGATCCCGAAGCTGCGGGCCAGGGCCAGCTTGGCCGCCGCCTGACCCAGGTTGCCGAGCATCACCATGGTATAGCCAAGCGGGCGCAGCGCCGGAAAAGCCTCGGGCGCAGGAATGATCAGCAGCGGGGCGGCGGTGGCGGTGATCGCCAGCATCCAGTCGCCAAGGTCAAGGCTGATCGCCTTGGTCGGGCGGCGGATGAGGGTGAAGATCATCACCGCCGTCTCGGAAATCAGCAGCAGCCATGAATCCGGGTTGAGTCCAGAAGCCAGGCTGCGCAGCACCCGCTGCACCAGCCAGACCCACAGCGCCAGGATCAGCACCTGTTCGGTGCGATCGAGCAGCGCCGGGCTGATCCCGCGCGATGCCGGTTGGACAGTGGTGCCGCTCATCATACCCCCGTGCGGGCGCAGGTTGCCCGTTGCCAGCCGGTGTGGCCGAACAAGGTTAACAATCGGTTGACCGGGCCATCATGGTTAAACGTTTCTTAGCCATAGTTCCCTAGCCTCGCGGCATGTCGTCTGCTGCCCCCGCCGCACCCGCAAACCGCCCGCCTGCCCGCCGCTGGCGCCGCGCGCTGGACAATGGCTGGACCGCGCCTTTCACAACCCCCGTCCCCGTGGCAATCCGCCGCCGGCTGGCGGTCGAGCAGGCCGAGCGGCTGAACGCCGGGCTGCCGCTGCTGTGCCTGGTGATCGCCGCCAATGCCCTGGCGATGGCCATGGCGGTGCTGGGCGATCTGCCGTGGTGGCAGCAGGCCGTCCCGCCCGCGCTGATCATCACCACCTGCCTGATCGCGGTGGCCCGGCTGCGCGCCCGGCGCCACACCCGTCGCAACCCGGTGCGCCAGTTGCGGACCGCGGCGCGGATCGCCACCGCGCTGGGGCTGGTCGCCGGCCTTTGGTGCGTCAACGCCTTCGTCGAGACCGAACGCTATTATTGCATGGTCGCGCCGGTGTTCCTCGGGATCGGCTCGCTGGTCGCGGCCACCTGCCTGCTGGCTGCGCCCCGCGCGGCACTGGCCGGGATGATCGCCGCAGTTACCCCGATCGCGGCCAGGATGGCCGCATTCGACAATCTGGGCGTGCGGGCTATGGCCGTGATGCTGGTCCTGCTGACCGCGATGCAAGGCGCGGTGGTGCTCGGCAAGTTCCGCGAGACGGTGGGCCTGCTGGTCTCGCGCCACGAACTGACGCGGGTCGCGGCCAGCGATGCGCTGACCACGCTGGCCAACCGCCGCGCCTTCATGCCGGCGCTGGAAGGCGCGCTGGCGCGCGGCCGGCCGGTGCTGCTGGCCCTGCTCGACCTCGACGGGTTCAAGCAGGTCAACGACCGCCACGGCCATCAGGCCGGCGATGCCCTGCTGGTCGAGGTGGCCGGGCGGATCCGCACCCTGGCCCCCCGCGCGCTGAGTCTGGCCCGGCTGGGCGGCGACGAATTCGCCCTGCTGTTCGACATCGCCAGCGGCGAGGATGGGGCGCGGGCGGCGCTGGAGTCCCTCTATGCCGCGATCAGCCTGCCGTTCGCCTGGCAGGGCGGGGTGCTGATGGTGGGAGCCAGCATCGGCAGCGCCCGATCCCCGGCCGATGGATCCGGTGCGGCCGAGCTGTTGCTGCAGGCCGACACCCGGCTCTATGCCGACAAGGCGCGGCGCCAGCGCAGTGCCCTGGGGCTGCTGGCCACCCCCGCCCGCCGCGGCTGAAGCTCCGCGCCCCGCCCGCCGTGCTTGACAATTCGCGCCGCGGCTGTCAGGGGCGCGCTCTGATCGACCGGGCCTGCCCGGTAGATCGTCCGTCCGAGACAGCTGGTGCCGGGTTTCCCGGCTTAATCTCCAGCCTAGACGGGGAAAAGAGAATTTCACGGCCCCCTCCGCCTGGCGGCGGGTGCCCGGCGCCTTTCGGGGCGCAACTCCTCCTTCCCTTCGTCACGGACCCGCCCGTGCCACCTTTCGGGGTGGCACACGTAGCCGGCCGCGCGGGGGTTCGCCCCCGGGTGGTCATTTGGAAGGAGTAAGGCATGGATCGTTCGCAGAAAGCCGAATCGGTCGCCCAGCTCAACGCGGTCTTCAACGAGGTCGGCGTGGTGGTGATCACCCGCAACCTCGGCTTGTCGGTGGCCCAGTCCACCGCCCTGCGCGGCAAGATGCGCGACGCTGGTGCGTCCTACAAGGTTGCGAAGAACCGTCTTGCCAAGCTTGCCGTCAAGGACACCGCCTACGAGGGGATCACCGATTTCCTCACCGGCCCCACTGCGATCGCCGCTTCGGTCGATCCTGTGGCCGCCGCCAAGGCGATCGTCGAATTTGCCAAGACGACCGACAAGATCGAGATCGTCGGCGGTTCGATGGGCTCGCAGGTCCTCACCCCCGAAGGTGTCAAGGCGCTCGCCTCGATGCCCTCGCTGGATGAACTGCGTGGCACCCTTGTCGGCCTCGTCCAGGCTCCGGCGACCAAGCTCGCCCAGCTCGCCACCGCTCCGGCGGCCAAGCTGGCCCGCGTGTTCGGCGCCTACGCCAAGGAAGCCGCGTAAGACCCGTTCCCACCCGATTGGCCCGGATCACCGGGCACCACGACACAGGAGTGAAATATCATGGCCGATATCGCCAAGCTTGTTGAAGAACTCTCGAAGCTGACCGTTCTGGAAGCCGCCGACCTCGCCAAGGCCCTTGAAGAGGCCTGGGGCGTGAGCGCCGCTGCTGCCGTTGCCGTGGCCGCCGCCCCGGCTGCCGCCGCTGCCGCCGAAGTCGAAGAAAAGACCGAATTCGACGTCATCCTGACCGGCGACGGCGGCAACAAGATCGCCGTCATCAAGGAAGTGCGCGCGATCACCTCGCTGGGCCTGACCGAAGCCAAGGCGCTGGTCGAAGCCGCTCCGAAGGCGATCAAGGAAGGCACCAACAAGGCCGACGCGGAAGAGATCAAGAAGAAGATCGAAGCCGCCGGCGGCACCGTCGAAATCAAGTAAGCTTTCGACCATTCCAGCCCGGCTCGGGCTGGCAAGGAAGGGCGGCTCCGCTGGAGCCGCCCTTTCTGTTTTTCCGCTTGAAGTTGACGCTGCGTCAACTGCTACAAGCCGGGCATGGATGATTCGCTGCCCATCGATCAGGTTACCCGCGCCACCGGACTCACCGCCCGGGCGCTGCGCTTTTACGAGGCGCGCGGGCTGGTCAGTCCGCTGCGCACCGGTTCGGGCCGGCGGCTGTATGGCCAGGCCGAGCTTGAGCGGCTGCACCGGATCACCACCCTGAAGCGCGCCGGCTTCACCCTCTCGGAGATCGCCCGCCTGCTGGGCGGCGCCGGGCCGAGGCGGATCGAGGCGGTGCTGCGAACCCAGCTTGGCGAGGCCGAAAAGCGCCTCGGCGAGGCGCAGGCGGCGATCACCGCGCTGCGCGATGCCCTGTCCCGCATCGAGCGCGGCGAGCCGCTCGACACCGCGACGCTATGCTCGCTGATACACCACGGAGACAGACTGATGAGCGAGAAAGCGGCGTGGGACGGCCTTAGCGCCCAATACATGACCGATCAGGCCAAGGCGGATTTCGCCCAGGCCCCCTATCCCGAAGGATTCGATCAGGAGGCCTATTCGGCCAAATGGGCCGACCTCGGTGCGCGGATCAAGGCGGCGCTGCCGCTCGATCCGGCCAGCGACGCGGCGCGGGCCTTCCTGGCCGAATGGCAGGAGCTGCTGGCCCCCTTCACCGCCATCGCCACCCCGGCGATGGGCGCATCGGTGAAGGCGATGTACGATGATATGCCCAACTGGCAGGCGGGCTCGCCCAGCCCGGGCTTCGACCACGCGGTCTGGCAATTCATCCAGGCGGCGGGGGCGGCCAACCGCAAGTAGAGCGGCGGCGGGGTGGTTCCGGCCGGGAACCACCCCGCCCCAACTCACTTCAGCGTCTTGAGGTAATCGATCACCGCATCGCGCCGGGCCTTGTCGGCGATGCCGGCGAAGGTCATCTTGGTGCCAGGGGCCATCTTCATCGGGTTTTCCAGCCACTTGTCGAGGTTGCCCTCGTTCCAGGTCACGCCCAGCTTCTTGGCCGCGTCCGAATAGGCAAAGCCCTCGACGCTGGCCGACTTGCGGCCGAACACCCCGGCCAGGCTGGGGCCGATGCCGTTCTTGCCGGCCTCGACCGCGTGGCAGGCCTTGCACTGGGCAAAGTCGGCCGGGGCGGCATCGGCCGCCGCAACGCTGGCAGTGGCGCTGGGCAGCGCGCTGGCCGCAGCCGCCGGCGTGGCCGAGGCCGAAGCCCCGCCCGACGGCGCCGAGCCCGAACCGCCACAGGCCGAAAGCCCCAGCGCCAGCACCGTGGCGACACCCGATTTCACCAGCAATCTCATTGCAATCCTCCTTGTTGGAACTGGGGTGCCCCTCCCGCACTCGCCAGGCATATGACGCCTTGCTGTAACCGCTGGCAAGTGGCCGGCGAATTGTCTTTGCGGCGGATCAACCATTGGCTATCCCGCCCGGCTTCATGAACGATCTTCCCCCCCCTTCCAGCGCCACGCCCCCGGCCAGCGAATGGCTGGCCATGCTGCGGCTGGCCGCGCCGCTGGCCGCGGCCAACCTGCTGCAGATGGCGGTGGGCGCGGTGGATGTGATGTTCGTCGCCCGGCTGGGCCAGCAGGCGCTGGCCGCCTCGACCCTGACGCTGACCCCGTTCTTCCTGATGCAATGGTGCTTCTGGGGGATCACCAGCGCGGTTGCCCCGCTGGTTTCGGCCGAACTGGGCGCGCGCAGGCATGCGGTGCGCGAGGTGCGCCGCTCGGTGCGGATGGCGCTGTGGCTGGCCGTCGGGCTGGGGCTGATCGGCATGGCGCTGTCGTGGCGGATCGACGCCTTCCTGCGGCTGACCGGGCAGGATCCGGCGGTGGCGGCGCGGGCGGTGGGCTTTGCCCATGTCATCACCTGGGCGATGCTGCCGCTGCTGCTGGCCAATGTGCTGCGCAGCGTGGTTTCGGCGCTGGGCCGGCCGTTCTACGCCGGGGCGATCACCGTGCTGACGCTGCTGGTCAATATCGCCGGCAACTATGCCTTCGTCTTCGGCCACTGGGGGATGCCGGCGCTGGGGCTGAACGGCTCGGCGCTGTCGACCAATGTCGCCGGGCTGGCCACCCTGGTCGCCTATCTCGGCGTGCTGCTGTTCGACCAACGGGTGCGGCGCTATCGCCTGCTGGGGCGCTGGTGGCGGGCGGAATGGGCGCGGCTGGGCCGGCTGATGCAGATCGGCTTGCCGATCGGGCTGACCGTGCTGGCCGAAGGCGGGCTGTTCAGCAGCGCCGCCTTCCTGATGGGGCGGATCGGCGAGGCGCAGCTGGCCGGCCATGCCGTGGCCCTGCAGGTCGCGGCGCTGGCCTTCCAGGTGCCCTTCGGGATCGGCCAGGCGGCCACCATTCGCGTCGGCTATCACTATGGCGCCGGCGACGTGGCGGCGATCGGCCG
>JAFECL010000001.1:0-319 GCA_018242165.1 Pseudomonadota bacterium | reverse complement strand
CGATCCCGCCAATGCGGTGATGCTGGGCTATGCCGTGGGCTTTCTGCGGATCGCCGCCGCCTTCCAGCTGGCCGACGCCGCGCAGGCGATCGCGGCGGGCGCGCTGCGCGGGCTGCAGGATACCCGGGTGCCGGCGGTGATCGCGGTGCTGGGCTATTGGCTGCCCGGCTTTGGCCTGGCCGCCTGGCTGGGCCTGAGCACCCCGCTGGGCGGCACCGGGGTGTGGATCGGCCTCGCCGCGGGGCTGGCGGTGGTGGCGGTGCTGCTCGGCTGGCGCTGGGCGCGGCGCGGCAGACTGGAGCTTGTGCCGGGCTGAAAT
>JAFECL010000019.1:11805-12327 GCA_018242165.1 Pseudomonadota bacterium | reverse complement strand
GATCGACATGGCCCGGCGCGGGGTTCACAACGAGGCGGCAGAGATGCTGCTCGAGCGGCTGGAGGGCAAGGTGGAGACCGATTTCGCCACCGCCCGCCGCCTGTTCACGCTGATCTGCGTGCTGCATATCCGGGGCTGACGCGAATGGCACGCACCAAGGGCAAGGCGCGGTTGCGCTGGCTGGGCGCGCTGGTGCTGCTGGGCATCATCGCCGGGGCCTGGGGCTGGTGGCAACTGCGCCACTGGCAGCCGCCGCACCGGCCCTACAGGGTGCAGGGGGTCGAGATCGGCAGCGCTGACGGCGCGGTCGACTGGAAGGCGCTGAAGGCGGTGGGGGCCGATTTCGTCTATCTGGATGCCAGCGCCTCGGTCTTTGCCCGCGATGCCGATTTCGTCCGCAACCTTGAAGAGGCGCGCGGCGCCGGGCTGCAGCTGGGCGCGGTGCACCGCTATGATCCGTGCCAGCCGGCCGACAAGCAGGCGGCCAATTTCGTTACCGTGGTGCCGCGCGATCCGCACCTG
>JAFECL010000019.1:0-11740 GCA_018242165.1 Pseudomonadota bacterium | reverse complement strand
TGATGACCTTCCTCAACCAGATCGAGACCCACACCGGCAAACCCTCGATCCTCAAGCTCAGCCGGGTGTTCGAGCATCGCTATCACATCAGCCGCGCGATCGACCGCAACCTGTGGCTGGAGCAGGACCGCTTTGCCCCCAGCTATGCCGGGCGGCCCTTTGCGTTGTGGACCGCGAACAGCGAACTGCAACTGCCGGCTTTCGATGCGCCGCTGCGCTGGGTAGTAGTCCAACCATGAACCACAGCCGCGACACCCTGATCGCCGCCGCGCGGGCCGCTGCCGGGGCGGCCTATGCGCCCTATTCGCAGTTCCATGTCGGCGCGGCGCTGGGCTTTGCCGATGGCAGCGTGGTGGCCGGCGCCAATGTCGAGAATGCCTCTTACGGCCTGACCCTGTGTGCCGAAACGGTGGCCGTGGCCCGGGCGATGAACGACGGCGCGCGCGGTGGGCTGGTTGCCGTGGCGCTGGTGGGCGGCCCCGCTGGCAAGGTCGGCGCGGGCGATCCTGTCACGCCTTGCGGCCGCTGCCGCCAGGTGCTGAGCGAACTGGCCCAGCTGGGCGGCACCGACCCCGTGGTGTGGAGCGAAGGCGTCGACGGGGTGCTGGAAGTGAAGCTGTCCACCCTGCTGCCCCACGCCTTCGGGCCGGCGAGTTTGGGGTAGGGTGCGCGGGAGGGCGTTGCGGTTAGTCCAGCGGAATCCCGGTTACCATCGCCAATAGTATCAAGCCTGCGACTCCAAAAACGAAGACAGGAACCGCCGCAACCAACGCCGGCTTGCCCGGAAAGTGGATGAGGCTGGCGAGGATTGGCGTACCGGCAACGAACCAGGGGTTGGCTTTGCCCTGGCCGCCGAAATATTCCGAATAGTAGACGCCAACTAGATACATCGTGCCAACCGTCAAGCCAGCCAGCAGGCATCTTAGTCCAACACTGGCATAAGCAGCGGTCTCCCTCTGGTGGCTGGCCACGCGCCGCCCCGCCAAGGTTAGTGCGAGCACCAGGCTGGTCGCCAGCAGGGACAGAATGCTCAATCGGAACCCCTCTGGGCACGCCCAGAAAGTGCCAATGAAACTGGGCAGACTTGTATAGCGTGCCGCCTTTCCGAAGCATTGTGGGAGTAGCCATGATCGCGGTTGCAACGCGGCACCAACCAGAACTGCACCAACATTGATGGCCACTGCCAGCTTGGCGGTGGGAACGGCGATACGGTAGCCGGCCATCCGGTTCACGGCCACGCTCAGCCCCGCTCCTTCACCCATTCCCACAGCGCCGCCAGGCAATCGCGGCCCAGCAGCATGCTGCGTTCGGGGCTCCAGCCTTGCGCGGCGCAGGGCAGGTCGTCGTTGTCCTTGAAGGGCATTTCCAGCGTCATCGCCACCGCGCCATAGCGTTCGGCGATCTGGTTGGTGGCCATGGTCAGGTTGGCCTGGCCCGGGCCAGCCTCGGGATAGCCGTGGCGGGTCTGGAAATCGGGGGTGCGCCGTTCGAGGATCGCGCGATAGCGGCGGAAGCCTTCCAGCTGCCCGGGGCGCATGCCCGGAATGCCTTCAAAGCCCGCAAGGAACACCTGCGGGATCGCCTCGTCGCCGTGCACGTCCATGCAGAAGTCGACCCCGGTGGCGTCCATCGCGGTGCGGATTGCCAGCACCTCGGGGCTGCGCGCGGCGCAGGGTTCGTGCCATTCGCGGTTGAGGTTCACCCCGGCGGCATTCGTCCGCAGGTGCCCGCGCACCGAACCGTCGGGGTTGGCATTGGGCACGACGTGGAAGGTGCAGGCCGCCCGCAGCGCGCGGCCATGCGGATCGGCCGGGTCGGTCAGGAGGTCCAGCGCGCCTTCCATCCACCATTCGGCCATCGATTCGCCGGGGTGCTGGCGGGCCTGCAGCCAGACGGTCAGCGGCCCTTCGCCCAGGGTCAGGCAGTCGATCGGCCGCCCATCGAGCGTGGTGCCCAGCACCCGGTGCGCGACGCCCGGCTCTCCGGCGATCCGCGCCACCAGATCCTCGTGCCGCTCCCACGCATAGGGGGCGAAATAGGCGAACCAGGCGAGGTCGCCCGCCGGCTGGTAGCGGATCGTCAGGGTGCCGCCATCGGCCTTGGCGTCATAGGATGCATCGGCGCGGCCCCAGAACTCGCGATCCTCGGTGACCGCGGCGCGATAGCCGGGCCAGCCGCCGGGATAGGCCGAAGCCTCCAGCCCGGTGATCTTCAGCTCCAGCAAGCGGCCCCCGGTGCCCGCAACGCGGAAGTGGAACCACTGGAAGAAGTCCGACTGATGATCCTTGCGGATGGCGAGGCGGGCGGTGGTGCCGGCGATATCCAGCACCTCCACATTGCCGGAATCGAATTGGCTATCGATACGGATTGCGGTCATGGCTGGGGCGCTGCCTCGGGCTGGATGGTGACGGTTTCGCCCGAGGTGCCGGGGAAGGTGGCGAACAGGGCGCGGGCCAGTTGCCGCGCGGCAAGGCCGGTGGCGGCATAGGGCGAGGTGGCGGGCACGGTGAACTGGCTGCGCCCTTCCCACAGGGTCTGCCCGCCGGCGCGGTCGCGGATGGTGACGGCGAGGCGGGTGGTGACCTGATCGGCGGGCTTGGGCGAGAGGTTGAACCCCAGGCTGAGACCAAGGCCCGAGCCGTAGGAGCCGGTCGACCCGCCCAGCCCGACGCTGACTGGGCTGGTGGTGCGCGGCGGGCTGGTCACCTCGCGGGTCAGGCTGACGGTGGCGATCTGGCCGGCGCTGTCGGCCGGGGCCGGGGCATAGCCCAGCCGGGCCAGCTGGTCGGCCACGGCGGCCTGATAGCTCTGCTGTTCAAGGCTGGCGCCATCGGCCCCGGGGCCGGGGACCAGGGCCACGGTGCCGTGGCCCAGCGCGGCAGTATCGGGCAGGTGGAAGCGGGTGACTTCCACCGGGCCCAGCGGGGTGGCGCAGGCGGCCAGCAGCAGGGTGGCGGCCATGGCCATCAGGGCCGGAAAGGGCTTGCTCATGGCGGTGATGTGGAACCGGCGGGCAGGCGATGCAAGCCCCTTCGCGGCCGTTAACCCATTGCCCGCACCAAGCTGCTAAGGGGCCGGCATGGTTCACAAGGTTCCCGTGCTCGTTACCGGTGGCGCCGGCTATATCGGCAGCCACGCCGTTCTTGCCCTGAAAGATGCCGGCTGGCCGGTCGCGGTGGTCGACAACCTGACCACCGGCTTCCGCTTCGCCGTGCCCGAAGGCGTGCCCTTCTATCAGGGCGACATCGAGGACGGGGCGCTGCTGGCGCGGATCTTCGCCGAGCAGGGCACGCGTGCGGTGATGCATTTCGCCGGCAGCATCGTGGTGCCCGAATCGGTCGAGAACCCGCTGAAGTACTATCACAACAACACCGCCAAGAGCCGGGCACTGATCGACGCCGCGGTGGCCGCCGGGGTGCCGCACTTCATCTTTTCCTCGACCGCGGCGACCTATGGCATCCCCGAAGTCTCGCCCGTCACCGAGGAAACCCCGCAGCGCCCGATCAATCCCTACGGCATGTCGAAGCTGATGACCGAGATCATGCTGGGCGACGTGGCGGCGGCGCATCCGCTGAACTTCTGCGCGCTGCGCTATTTCAACGTCGCCGGCGCCGATCCCGAGGCGCGGACCGGGCAGAGCACGGCGGGGGCGACCCACCTGATCAAGGTGGCGGTGGAAGCCGCGCTGGGCAAGCGCGGCCACGTCTCGGTCTTCGGCACCGACTACGATACGCCCGACGGCACCGGGGTGCGCGACTATATCCACGTTTCGGACCTGGCCGCCGCGCACGTGCTGGCGCTGGAGGCGCTGATCGCCGAGCCCGCCCGCTCGCTGACGATGAATTGCGGCTATGGCCGGGGCTTTTCGGTGATGGAAGTGCTCGACGCGGTCGACCGGGTCACCAACCGCAAGATCGAGCGCCAGATCGAGGGCCGCCGCGCCGGCGATCCCGATTCGCTGATCAGCGACAACCGGCGGATCAAGGCGACCCTGCCCTGGGTGCCGAAGTATGCCGACCTCGATCTGATCGTCGCCCACGCGCTGGCCTGGGAAAGGCGGCTGGGCGAGATCAGGGGTGGTTGACTTTCCCCGGCCGGCCCCGTAACGGCGCCACTTCGATTTTCCGGCGGGATTGCCGCCTGCGAGGGCACCATGAAGATTCGCAACAGCCTCAAGTCGCTCAAGGACCGTCACCGGGACAACCGCGTGATCCGTCGTCGCGGCCGCACCTACGTCATCAACAAGACCAACCGCCGCTTCAAGGCCCGCCAGGGCTGAACTGCGGTTCGACGCCGGTCCGGCGGCCCCGGACCAGCGCCAGCGATCGGCCCGCTCCCGCCAAGGGACGCGGGCCGAAGCCGTTTTGGGGGCCGCCAGCGGGAGTGGGTGCGATGGGCCAGGGTGAAGCCGTGAGGGCCGTGGTTTTCGATATCGGCCGGGTGCTGGTGCAGTGGCGAATCGCCGCGCTGTACGAGCGGCTGATCCCTGACGAGGCGGTCCGCGCCCATGTGCTGGGTGAAGTGATCACCGAGGAATGGCATGCCCGGCATGACACCGGCGTGCCGCTGGCGGAGATGATTGCCGAGCGCGTTGCGCAATACCCCCAATACCGCGCCCATATCGAAGCCTATGCCACCCATTGGCTGGAAACCCTGCCGGGCCTGGTGCCGGGCAGTGCCGAACTGGTGGGGGAACTGGCCGCGCGCGGCGTGCCGCTTTACGCGATCACCAATTTCGGTGCCGACACCTGGGCGATGTTCCGCCCATCGTTTCCGCTGCTCGACCATTTCCGCGATATCGTGGTTTCGGGGCACGAGCGGCTGGTCAAGCCCGATGCGGCGATCTTCGCGCTGGCGGCGCGGCGCTTTGGCCATCGCCCGGCAGAGATGCTGTTCATCGATGACAATGCCGCCAATGTCGCGGCGGCGGCGGCGCTGGGCTGGCAGGTGCACCATTTCGGCGCGGCTGGCGCGCTGGCGCAAGACCTGCGGGGACGCCGCCTGATCGGCTGACGCCCCACAAAAATGGCCCCTGCCCGGGGGTCGGGCAGGGGCCAGACGATGCGGAGCCTGCGAGAGTGGGCTCCGGGGCCTGAATGGTCAGCGGCCGGTATTGCAGCGCGCCAGCTTGTCCGCAGTCAGTTCCTTGTTCGAGGCGACGAAGTGGGTCAGCTCGCCGAACTTGCGCGCCACCTGGCCACAGATCGCCGCGGCGCGCTGGCCCTCGTCGGGCGCGGTGCAGGTATCGCCGGTGCAGTTCCACATCTGGCCATCGATGATCGCCTGGCGCGGCGCGGCCAACGGGGCCTTGAGCGTGGCGGTGAACACCTGCGGGCCGGCAGCCATCGCGGGCAGCGGGGCGGCGGCAAGGGCAGCGGTAAGGGCGAGCGCGAGCTTGCCGCGAAGCGCGGTGATCATGGGTATTCTCCTTTCATCATGCTGCGGGGTGGGGGAGGAACTTGCAGCAATGTAAGTTGCGAAGAGCCATCTATATCGCTAGAAGATGCGTTGCAAGAGGAAACGCAAATTTTTTTGCACCACGGCAAAACTGCGATACACAGGGCGCGGAGAGAGAATGTCGACAGCCAGCAAAATGCCCCCGCTTGAGGCGCCGGCGGATTCGCCGCTCGCCGTCGAGCTGAAGGATATCCAGAACTGCGGGCTGCCCTGCGCGCTCGAGGTGATGGGGGAGCGCTGGGCGTTCATGATCCTGCGCGCCGCCTTCAACGGGGTGATGCATTTCGAGGATTTCCTTGCCGTGCTGGGCATTGCCCGCAACATCCTTGCCAATCGCCTCGCCCGGCTGGTCGAACACGGCATCTTCGCGCGCGAACAGATGGCGGATGACCGGCGCAAGGTTGAATACCGGCTGACCGACAAGGGCCGCGACCTGCTGCCGGCGATGCTGGCGCTGCGCCAGTGGGGCGAGAAATATGGCCTCGGGGTCTCGTCCGACCCGGTGCTGGTCGATACCCGCGATGGCTTGCCGGTGGCGCCGATCGCGGTGCTGGCCCACGATGGCCGGGTGCTGTCGAAGGGCGAGCTGCACTGGGCCCACCGCGCCGATCTGGGCAAGCCGGCCGAGGGCTGCTGATCAGGCCCTGGGCGCCTGCCGCCTATAGCTTAGCGCTTCCGCCACATGGGTGCGGGTGATGCCTTCCGCCCCGGCCAGATCGGCGATGGTCCGCGCCACCTTCAGCACCCGGGTATAGCCCCGCGCCGAGAGACGCATCGCCCCCGCCGCCTGCAGCAGCAGCGCCTGCCCCTCGGCATCGGGGGTGGCGTGGGCGTCGAGCAGGTCGCCATCAAGCTCGGCATTGGTGCGCCGCCCGGTGCCCTCCAGCCGCGCGGCCTGCCGGGCCCGCGCCGTGGCGACCCGCGCGGCAACCTCGGCCGAGCCCTCGGCCGGGGCGGGCAGGGTCAGGTCGGCGGCGCTGACCGGATCGACCTCGACGTGCAGGTCGATCCGGTCGAGCAGCGGGCCGGAAACCTTGGCCTGATAGTCCGCCGCGCAGCGCGGCGCGCGAGAACAGGCCAGCGCCGGATCGCCCAGGTGCCCGCAGCGGCACGGGTTCATCGCCGCAACCAGCTGGACCCGCGCCGGGAAGGTGACATGGGCATTGGCCCGGGCCACCGAAACCTCGCCGCTTTCCAGCGGCTGGCGCAGCGAATCGAGCACCGCACGCTGGAATTCGGGCAATTCATCCAGGAACAGCACGCCAAGGTGGGCCATCGAAACCTCGCCCGGCCGCACCCGCAGCCCCCCGCCGGTCAGCGCCGCCATGCTGGCCGAATGGTGGGGCGCGCGGAACGGGCGGGCGCGGCTGATTCGCCCACCCTCCAGCGTGCCGGCCACCGAGGCGATCATCGAGACTTCCAGCGCCTCGGACGCGGTCAGCGGCGGCAGGATTCCCGGCAGGCAGGCGGCCATCAGGCTCTTGCCCGCGCCGGGCGGGCCGATCATCAGCAGGTTGTGGCCCCCGGCGGCGGCAATCTCCAGCGCGCGCTTGGCCACTTCCTGGCCCTTCACCTGCCGCAGGTCCGGCCCGTGGGCGGCGGGTTCGGCCGCGCCGGGCTCGGGCGGCTCGATCACCTGCAGGCCCTTCAGGTGGTTCAGCAGGCTGATCAGGTCGGGCGCGGCGATGATCGGCACCCCGCTGGCCCAGCGCGCCTCGGCCCCCTGCGCCGCCGGGCAGATCAGCCCCTTGTCGGCGCCGTGGGCATGGAGCGCGGCCAGCAGCACCCCCGGCGAGGCGACGATCCGCCCATCCAGCGCCAGTTCGCCCACCGCGACGTGATCGGCCAGCTGCTCGGCGTCGGTCACTCCCATCGCCGCCAGCAGCGCCAGCGCGATCGGCAGGTCGTAATGCGAACCCTCCTTCGGCAGATCGGCGGGGGAAAGGTTGATGGTGATCCGCTTTGGCGGCAGCGACAGGCCCATCGCCGCCAGCGCCGCCTGCACCCGCTGGCGGCTCTCGTTCACCGCCTTGTCGGGCAGGCCGACGAGATGAAAGCCCGGCAGGCCGGGGGCGATCTGGCACTGCACCTCGACCGCGCGGGCCTCGAGCCCGAGGTAGGCCACGGTCGCAGTCAGGGCTACCACGATGGAATTTCCCGCGTCATGCCAGCACCATAGCGCGGCTTTCGGGTTAATCCACCCGCCAGTCGATCCCCCCGCGCCCCTGCGCCTCAAGGAAGGCGTTGGCCTTGCTGAAATGCTTGCAGCCAAACCACCCCGAATGGGCCGAAAGCGGGCTGGGATGCGGTGCGGTGAGGACCAGATGGTGGGTGTCGCGGCCCAGCCCCGCCACCCGCTCGGCCTTCTTGCGGGCATGGTTGCCCCACAGCAGGAAGACGCAGGGCTCGGGTTTGGCCGCCACCGCCGCCACCGCCGCGTCGGTAATGGCTTCCCAGCCAAGCCCGGCATGGCTGCCCGCCCGCCCATCCTCGACCGTCAGGGCGTTGTTGAGCAGCAGCACCCCCTGCCGCGCCCAGTGGCTGAGGTTGCCATGGGTGGGGATCGGCAGGCCAAGATCGGCGTGCAGTTCCTTGTAGATGTTCACCAGGCTGGGCGGCACCCGCACGCCCTGCGGCACCGAGAACGACAGGCCGTGGGCCTGACCCGGCCCGTGGTAGGGATCCTGCCCCAGGATCACCACTTTCACCGCATCCAGCGGGGTCAGCTCCAGCGCGGCCAGCCGGCAGCCGCGCGGCGGATAGATTGCCTTGCCCGCCGCCTCCTCGGCCTTGAGGAAGCCGCCCAGCCGGCGTGCTTCGCTGGTGGCCAGCACGGGGGCCAGCGCGGCACGCCAGCTGGGGGGCAGGGCTTCGTCCTGGGCCATCGGGCTCTCCGGCGGGGTGGGGGGCTTTTCAGCGCCGTCCCAAGCGCCTAAGCACCTTGCCCCATGGCTGTCTATCTCCACGAAGAGGATTTGCCCGCAGGCGTGCTGGCGCCCGGGCCCGTTGCCGTCGATACCGAGACCATGGGGCTGATCACCCCGCGCGACCGATTGTGCGTGGTGCAGATCGCCGATGGCAAGGGTGACGAACATCTCGTCCGCTTCGGCCCCGGCTCGAGCTATGCCGCGCCCAATCTCAAGGCGGTGCTGGCCGATCCGGCGCGGCTGAAGCTGTTCCACTTCGCCCGCTTCGATCTGGCGGCAATCAGGCATTACCTGGGTGTGGATGCCACGCCGGTGTTCTGCACCAAGATCGCCAGCAAGCTGACCCGCACCTATACCGACCGCCATGGCCTGAAGGATCTGGTCCGCGAATTGCTGGGCAAGGAACTGTCGAAGCAGCAGCAATCGAGCGACTGGGGCGGGGCCGAGCTGAGCGAAGCGCAGCGCGACTATGCCGCCAGCGATGTGCGCTATCTCCACGCCGCCCACGCCATCCTGGTCGAGCGGCTGGCGCGCGAGCACCGCACCGAACTGGCGCAGGCCTGCTTCGATTTCCTGCCGCACCGCGCCGCACTTGATCTGGCCGGCTGGCCCGATCACGACATCTTCAGCCACGAATCGGCCTAACCGGCGATGACCCTCGCCGCCGATCTGACCCGCGACCGGCGCCGCGCCTGGGCGACGCCGGGCGGGCCGCACGATGCTGTGCTGGCTCGGACTTCGCGCTGGCTGCCGCTGGGCGTGGGGGTGCTGCTGGGGGTGATGGTGGTCGCGCCGCTCGCCCCGCGCAACGAGGTCTCGTTCCTGCTTGACCGCAAGCGCGTGGCGATGACCGAGGAACGCCTGACCGTGACCGGCGCGACCTATCGCGGGCAGGACGATCAGGGCCGTGCCTTCGCGGTCAGCGCCGGCAAGGCGGTGCAGCATTCGGCCAGCGAGCCGGTGGTGGTGATGAGCGACCTGACCGCGCGGCTGCAGATGGCGGACGGCCCCGCTTCGGTCAGCGCGCGCGAGGGGCGCTATGACATCCGCAACGAGCGGATGGTGGTCAACGGCCCGGTCACCTTCCGGATCGGCGAGGGCTATAGCCTCAATGCCGCCGGGGTGGCGATCGATCTCAAGACCCGCCGGGCCTTTGGCGAGGGCGGGGTTTCCGGCGAGATCCCGGCTGGCGCCTTCAGCGCCGAGCGGGTATCGGCCGATTTCGCGCAGCGGGTGCTGCGGCTGGAAGGCAAGGCGCACCTGCGGATGGTGCCGGGCAAGGTCAGGATGCCACAATGACAGGGGTTTCGCGCGCAATGCTGGTTCGGCTGGTGGCAGGCATGGCGCTGGGCGCGGGCGCGCTGCTGGCCGCCGGGCAGGTGGGCGCCTCGGGCTTTGCCGGGCACGATGCCAATGCGCCGGTTGACTATGCCGCCGAACGGATGGAGCTGCTCGACAAGGAGCATCGCGTGATCCTCTCGGGCGACGTGCGGATCACCCAGGGCGACCTGACCGTGCGCGCACCGCGCACCGTGGTGGAATATGCCAACCAGGGCTCGTTGCAGATCCAGCGGCTCGATGCCAGCGGCGGGGTGACGGTGACGCGTGGCGACGAAAGCGCGCGGGGCGATGTCGCGGCCTACGATTTCAACGCCCGGGTGATCACTCTGGCCGGCAACGTGGTGCTGACCCGCGCCGGGGGCGACAACCTGCGCAGCGGGCGCCTGGTGATCGACCTCAACAGCCACCTCACCACCACCAGCGCAGGCCCGGGTGGCCGCGTTTCGGGCAGCTTTACGGTGCCCAAGAAGGGCAAGTAGGGGGGAGGTGTCCGGATCGTGGCGTCAGCCGCGATCACTAGACCAAGGAGTTATGAAGCCCCTTACACCAGGCCATAGCTTCTCACCAGCTTCCCACGTTCTCCATCGACAGCCACGGCTCGGCGGGTTCCACCCGGCCATCCTGCAGCAGTTCCACCGAGATCCCGTCGGGCGTCTTGACGAAGGCCATGTGCCCGTCGCGCGGCGGGCGGTGGATGGTGTGGCCGGCGGCCTGCAGCGCCGCGCAGGTCTTGTAGATATTGTCGACCCGGAAGGCGAGGTGACCGAAATTGCGCCCGCCGGTATAGGTTTCGGCCGATCCGTCCTCGGCCGGCCAGTTCCAGGTCAGCTCGATCTCGGCCTCTTCCTGGCCCGGTGCGGCCAGATAGATCAGGGTGAAGCGCCCGCCGGCGCTTTCATAGCGGCGCGTCTCCTTCAGGCCGATCAGCTCGAAGAAGGCGACGGTTGCGGCCGGGTCGGTCACCCGGATCATGCTGTGCAGGTAGCGGATCATGACAGTCTCGGGCCTCTTGAAGATCGGCTGATGGGCCATTCTGGCACGGCCCGGCGCCCTTGCGCCAGCCCCCTTTCGGGCACTATAGGCGCCTGCCCCGATGCTGAAAGCCCTGCGCCAGATCTTCCGCGGCCCCGCCGCCGAAGCCGATGCCGCCCCCGCCGCGGGCCGGGCCGGCGCGCCCGCCGTCCCGGCGGGGACCCGGGTCTATGCGGTTGGCGACATCCATGGCCGGCTGGACCTGTTTGCCGCGCTGGCTGCCGCGATCGACGCCGATGATGCCGCTGCCGCCCCGGCCGAAACCACGGTTGTCCTGCTGGGCGATCTGGTCGATCGCGGGCCCGACAGCGCCGGGGTGCTGGCCCTGGCGCGCGACTGGCAGCAGCGCCGCGCGGTGCGCATCCTGGCCGGCAATCACGAGGAAATGATGCTGCAAAGCTTCGACAGCGTCGAGGTGATGCGCCATTTCCTGCGCCACGGCGGCCGCGAGACCGTGCTGAGCTTCGGGGTGGACGAGGCGGCCTATGACCTTGCCACCTACGAGGAAGTGCAGGCGATGATGCGCGCGGCGATCCCGCCGGAGACGATCGACTTCATCGCCGGCTTCGAGGATCGCATCCGGTTCGGCGACTATGCCTTCGTCCACGCCGGGGTGCGCCCGGGCCAGCCGCTGGAAGACCAGACGCTGTCCGACCTGCGCTGGATCCGCGAGGCCTTCATCACCAGCCCCGCCGATCACGGCGCGGTGGTGGTGCACGGCCATACCATCACCGAAGCCGTCGAGGTTCGCCCCAACCGGATCGGGATCGATACCGGGGCCTACATGTCCGACGTGCTGAGCGCGCTGTGCCTTGAAGGCAGCCGCCGCCGGCTGATCGAGGCCCGCGCCGGCGAGGGCGGGGTTACCATCCACCACCGGCCGCTTGCCTAGGCAGCGGCGGCAAAGTCGGCTAGGGCGCGCGATAGCAGCGCCCTCGCGGGAAACGGAACGCAATCCATGAAGATCGCAATGGTTGGCTCGG
>JAFECL010000018.1:8720-9161 GCA_018242165.1 Pseudomonadota bacterium | reverse complement strand
CGAATCGCCCATGCCGGCGATCCCCGTCACCACGGTGGCGAAGATCAGCGGGGCGATGATCATCTTGATCAGCCGCAGGAAAACGTCGGCGAACAGCCGCAGGCCATCGGCAATCGTGCCGAGCAGCGGATCCGTGGGGGGCAGCCAGGCGTGCAGCGCGGCGCCCAGCGCCACCCCTGCCAGCATTGCAAACAGGATATACCAGGTCAGCCGCCGTTCCATGCTCTCTCCCCCGAGGTGTTGCCCCGGGGGTAGCAGGGCGGTGGTGGCCTGTCAGCCCTTCAGCTTGCCGGCAAAGCCCTTGCGCAATTTGGCCAGCTTGGGCGGGATCACCGCCAGGCAGTAGGAATTGCGCTGGCCTTCGCCCACCCAATAGTCCTGGTGATAGTCCTCGGCCGGCCAGAAGTGCGCCGGGCCCTCGATGGTGGTGACGATCGGCGC
>JAFECL010000018.1:1865-8689 GCA_018242165.1 Pseudomonadota bacterium | reverse complement strand
TCGTCGGACAGGAAGATCGCGCTGCGGTACTGGGTGCCGATGTCGTTGCCCTGGCGGTTCAGCTGGGTGGGATCGTGGGTTTCCATGTAGACATCGAGCAGATCGTCGAGCGCCAGCACCGCGGGGTCGAAGGTAATCCTGATCGCCTCGGCATGGCCGGTGGCTCCGGTGCAGACCTGCTTGTAGGTCGGCTCTGCCGCGTGGCCGCCGATATAGCCGCTTTCGACCTGGCTTACCCCGGCCAGCTGGCGGAACACCGCCTCGGTGCACCAGAAGCAGCCCCCGGCAACAATCGCTTCGGCCATCGGTGTGATCTCCTTCGTTGGGTCTGCCCGCCAGTTCGCGCGGCGCGCCGCTTTGGCTACAGATAGGGCGCCTGCCGGCAATGCCAATATGGACTTTGTGCCCGGCCGCCGATAGCAAGCCGGCCATGACCACGCTTGCCATCGCCGTGCTGCAACTGGAACTGGGCCATGCCGACGAGGCGACCAATATCGCCGCCGTTGCCGCGCTGGTCGAGCAGGCCGCCGCCGCTGGGGCGCAGCTGGTGCTGCCGCCCGAGCTGTTCTCCGGCCCCTATTTCTGCCGCGAAGAGGACGAGGCGCTGTTTGCCCTCGCCCGGCCGACCATGGAGCACCCCGGCGTGGTGGCGATGGCCAAGCTGGCCGCGAAGCTGAAGGTGGCGATCCCCACCAGCTTTTTCGAGCGCGACGGGCAGCACTATTACAACACCCTGGCCTGGATCGGCCCCGATGGCGAGGTGCAGGGCACCTATCGCAAGAGCCACATTCCCGACGGCCCGGGCTATGAGGAAAAGTTCTATTTCCGCCCCGGCAACACCGGCTTCAAGGTGTGGGACGTGGCCGGGGCGAAGGTGGGCGTGGGGATCTGCTGGGATCAGTGGTACCCCGAATGCGCCCGGGCGATGGCGCTGATGGGGGCCGACCTGCTGCTCTATCCCACCGCCATCGGCTCCGAACCCTATGACGCCAGCCTCGACACCAGCCGGATGTGGCGGCGGGCGATGCTGGGCCATGCGGTGAGCAATTGCATGCCGGTGGCCGCCGCCAACCGGATCGGGACCGAGGACGGGCAAAGCTTTTACGGCCACAGCTTCATCGCCGACGAATGGGGCGATCTGCTGGCCGATTATGGCGCGAGCGAAACCGGGGTGCTCAGCGCCCGGCTCGACCTGGCCCGGGCGGCGAAGCACCGCGCCGGCATGGGCTTTTTCCGCGACCGCCGGCCCCAGCTGTATGGCCGGCTGGCGCAGGATATCTGATCGCTTTGCACCGCTACCTGATCGCGCTCGGCTCGAACGTGCGGCACCCGCGCCTCGGGCCGCCGCGCCGGGTGCTGGCGGCCTTGCCGGGCATTCTGGCGGGGGCGGGGCTGCGGGTGGTGGCCATGGCGCCCTTGGTGGAAAGCGCCCCGATCGGCCCCTCGCGCCGGCGTTATGCCAATGGGGCGATGGTGGTGGAAACCGGGCTGGAACCGCCCGAACTGCTGGCGCTGCTGAAGCGGATCGAGCGGGGCATGGGCCGGCGGCGCGGCGGGCAGCGCTGGGGCAGCCGGGTGCTCGACCTCGACATCGTGCTGTGGAGCGGCGGGTGCTGGGCCGATCCCCGGCTGGTGGTGCCGCACAAGGCGTTCCGCGAGCGGGCCTTCGTGCTGGGCTCGGCCGCCGCGATTGCCCCGGCGTGGCGCGATCCGCTGAGCGGGCTGACGCTGCGCCATTTGCAGGCGCGGCTGGCGCGGGCGTGAGCCATCGCCCGCTGGCGAATGCGGGCCTAACGCCGGAGGGCAGGATCGGAACATCAGGCCGGCGCCGGGGCGTCCCAGCGCGTGATCGGGCGGATGCCGGGGCTGGCGACGCTCGCGAACGGCCGGGTAGCGCTGCACACAGCCATCTGCAGCCCGGCTCGGCCCTGGAACAGACGGGTGGCGGGAAGCGCGGGCGGGCTCGCAGATCGCGCGCTTCCGGGCAGGGCGAACCCCGGCCCCCGAACGGTTGGACGTAGGGGCGCGGCCACGACTTGCATCCGCCACAGCCCCCGGCGCCGACCTGAAACACCGCGCCGTCCAAGGCCTTTGGCCGGAGCGGATGGGCGGGGTGTTTAACCGATATGGTTCGTGTAGGAAAGCGCTATTTTTGTCTAGCGTGGCGGCGGCGGGGTGCGTTCCTTGCGCCAATCCGCTTCCGAATATTCGGCGCAATGATGAAAATGCGAACATTGCTGCATTCGGGTCAGCATGCCTCGCGCTTTCAAGACGGCACCGCACGGCTCCGCATCGTCGACCGTGAAAACCAGCACCGGGGAAATTGGCATGCGGTCGATCTTTTGAAAAAGATCCATTACGTCCCAACTAGTTACGGGATACCCATTCCAGAATAGCCTGTCGCTTTTCAAGGATAGGCGGTTAAACTCGACCAGTTCGCCACGTTCGATTCCCGGGCGCGACCAGACAGGCGCCCCGCCGCATCGATTGTCGCGGTATAGGGTTGCCGCCTTGTCGGACGAACAGCCGTGCAACAGCGCGAGCGCGGCAAGCCAGCCTCCGGTCCGCACAATGCCCGCCACCGCGCCTACCCCCGATACAACCCGTCCAGCCTTGCCGAATAACGCTCCTTCAGCTTGTGGCGGCGGATTTTCATGCTTGGGGTCATTTCCTCGTTCTCGATGGAGAAGGGTTCGTCGGCCAGGGTGAACTGGCGGACTTTCTCGATCACCGAGAGGTCGGCGTTGACCCGGTCGAGCGCGGCGCGCAGCGCGGTCTTGAAGGCGGGGAGGTCTTGCAGCGCCTTCATGTCGAACTTTTCGCCATTGTCGCGCGCCCATTCCAGCGCCCATTCGGCATCGGGCACCAAGAGGCCGACGAGGTAGGGCCGCTTGTCGCCATAGACCATCGCCTGGGCGATTTCGGGCTGGAGGGTGAGCATCCCTTCCACCTTCTGGGGCGAGACATTGTCGCCCTTGTCGTTGACGATCATGTCCTTCTTGCGGTCGGTGATGACGATCCGGCCCTTGTCATCAAGGTGGCCGATGTCGCCGGTGTGGAGCCAGCCGTCTTTCAGCACCCGGTCGGTCTCGGGCTTGTTGCGCCAATAGCCCTTCATCACCAGCTCGCCCTGGACGAGGATCTCGCCATCCTCGGCGATCCGCACCTTCACCCCCCGCATCGGCGGGCCGACGGTGTCCATCTTGAGCCCGGCGCTGGGGCGGTTGCAGCTGATGACGGGCGCGGCCTCGGTCTGGCCATAGCCTTGCAGCATGGTGAGGCCCATGGTCTGGAAGAAGGCGCCGACCTCTGGGTTCAAGGGCGCGCCGCCCGAGACCAGCGCCTTCAGCCGGCCGCCGAACTTGGCGCGGATCTTGGGGCGCAGGGTGCGATCGAGCAGCAGGTTCATCGGCGCGTCGCGCTTGCGGTTGCGGCCCTGGTTCATCAGCTCGCCGATGCCGATTGCCCGGTTCATCAGGAAATTGGCGAACTTCCCCTGCTTTTCGATCTGCTTCATGATCCGGGTCCGCAGCACCTCGAACAGGCGGGGGACGACGACCATCACCGTGGGGCGCACTTCCTCGATATTGCTGGCGAGCTTTTCGAGGCCTTCGGAGTAGTAGATCTGCCCGCCCATCCCCACCGGCAGCATCTGCCCGCCGGTATGTTCGTAGGCGTGGCTGAGCGGCAGGAACGACAGGAAGACTTCGTCGCCCCAGCCGAAATCCTCGGCCAGCACCCGCGCCGCGCCATCGACATTCATCAGGATCGCGCCGTGGTGCTGCATCACGCCCCGTGGGGCGCCGCCGGTGCCGCTGGTGTAGATCAGGCAGGCGGTATCCTCGCGCGTGATCGTGGCGACGCGGGCATCCACCGCCGCGCGGGCGGCCACGGCATCGCCCTGCACCAGATCGGCCCAGGGGTGGAAGGTCATCGTCCCGGCCTGGGGCTGCTTGATCGGCTCGATGGTGATCACCCGGGTGCGCTCACCCGCTTCAAGGATCGCGGGGAGCAGCGCCTTGGCCAGCTTGGCATCCGACACCACCACCATCCGCGCGCCGGAGTTTTCCAGCACGTGGAGGTGATCGCGGGTGGTGTTGGTGACATAGGCCGGCACGGTGATGCCGCCCGCCGCCATCACCGCGAAATCGGCGATGCACCATTCGGGGCGGTTTTCCGAGACCAGCATTACCCGGTCGCCCGGTTGCAGCCCCAGCGCCACCAGCGATTCGGCCAGCAGGCAGACCCGCCGCGCCGCCTCGGCCCAGGAGATCGATTGCCATTGCCCGCCCAGCTTGGCCCACAGGAACGGCGCCTCGCCCCGTTCATCGGCGCGCGAAAGGAACAGGCTGACCAGATTGCTGGCCCGGTCGAAATCGGAAATGTCCACGCGATAATCCCCCGGCGCTGTTAGCCGCGCCCCCACCCAAAGACGGCAAGTCTAGGCGAGGGTGGCCGTAGCGGCAAGGTGGGTTAGGGCGCCACCGCGCTCCCCTCGCTGCGCGGGTCGGCGGCGCCGACGGGTTCGCCGTCGACGATTTCGATGGCATTGGCCTTGAAGCTGGCGTCGCGGGCCATCGCTTTGTGGCCCAGCGCGGTCAGCGCCGGGATCAAGGCCTCGGCGCTGGTGCCTTTCTCGACGAAGACCGTATCGCCGGGGGCGAAGATCACCGGCAGGGCGATCGCCTCGCGCGCGGGCAGGTGCCAGTCGATCACCGCGATGATCGCCTTGACCACCTGCGCCGGGATGGTCGCGCCACCGGCGGCGCCGATGGCGAGGCGCAGCTTGCCGGCGGGATCATAGACCAGCGTCGGGCTCATCGCCGAACGCGGCCGCTTGCCGGCCTCGACCCGGTTGGCCACCGGCATGCCGTCACGCACTGGCACCTGGCTGAAATCGGTCAGTTCGTTGTTGAGGATGTAGCCGTTGACGATCAGGCCCGAGCCGAAGGGGCTTTCCACCGTCGAGGTGTAGGAGACCACCCGGCCCGCCGGATCGACGGTGACGAAGTGGCTGGTGGAAGGGACATCGGGCGTCAGGGTATCGGCCAGCGCCAGCTGCGCGCCCGGCGGGGTGCCGGCGGGGGCCGTGGGCATGGTGTGATCCTGCGCGATCAGCGCGCCGCGGGCCGAGAGATAGCCCGGGTCGATCAGGCCCTTGGCCGGCACCTTCACGAAATCGGCATCGGCAAGGTAGCGGTCACGGTCGGCATAGGCCAGCCGCATCGCCTCGGCGATGACGTGCCAGGCGGCGGGGCTGTCCTTGCCCATCGCGGCCAGGTCAAAGCGTTCGACCATCCCCAGCACGCCGAAGACGGTGGTGGCGCCCGACGAAGGCGGGGCCATGCCGCACAGCTTCCAGCCGCGATACTGGGTGCACAGCGGTTCACGCGGGGTGACCTTGTAGGCGGCAAGGTCGCTGGCGGCCAGCGGGGCGGGGTTGACCGGGGCATTGTTCACCGCCCGGGCCACGGCCACGGCATTGCTGCCGGCATAGAAGGCGGCGGGGCCTTCCTTGGCGAGGCGGGTGAAGAAGGCGGCCAGCGCCGGGTTCTTGACATGGGTGCCGGCGGGCAGGGGTTCCTCGTTGGGGCCGTACCACAGCGCGCGGCCCTCGGGCGTCAGCGATCCGGTCATGCTGGCCCAGCCGAGCATCCGGTTCATCCGCGGCGAGATGTCATAGCCTTCGCCCGCGAGGCGGATCGCGGGGGCGAACAGTTTGGCCCAGGGCAGCTTGCCCCAGCGCTTGTGCGCCTCGGCCATCAGGGCGATGTTGCCGGGCACGCCCACGCTGCGCCCGCCGGCAATCGCCTGCGGCATGCCGATCGGCTGGCCATCGCGGATGAACCAGTCGGGCGTGGCCTTGGCCGGGGCGCGCTCGCGCCCGTCAAGGCTGGCGAGGTGGCCCTTGCCATCGTCGGTGAGCAGGAAGCCGCCGCCGCCGATGCCCGAACTTTGCGGCTCGACCACGGTCAAGGCCAGCATCACCGCCAGCGCCGCGTCGACCGCGCTGCCCCCGGCGCGGAGCATCTCGGCGCCGGCGGCCGCCGCGCGCGGATCGGCGGCGGAGACCATGCCGTGGGGGTAGAGCGGGGCGGGGGCGGGCTTGGCCGGGGCGGATTTGGCGGGTTGGGCGCGGTGCGCTGGCGCCTTGGCCGGGGCGGCGAGCGGCAGCGCCAGCGCCGAAGCAAGCAGGATCAGGCGAAAGTTCAGCATGGCACGTCCACTCCCACAGCTTGGGCAATGCTGGCAAAGCCGTCGCGTTTCATCAAGGCTTCCAGCCCGCAGGTGATCTGGCGGGCCAGGCCCGGCCCTTCGTAAACCAGCGCGCTGTAGAGCTGGATCAGGCTGGCCCCGGCGCGGATCCGCGCCCAGGCATCCGCCGCGCTGGCGATCCCGCCCACGCCGACCAGCGGCACGCTGCCCCCGGTGGCGCGGCGGAAGTCGATCAGCCGCTGCTGCGCCAGATCGCGCAAGGGCGCGCCCGACAGGCCGCCGGCCTCGCCCGCCTGCGTCGATTGCAGCGGCGGGCGGGTGATGGTGGTGTTGCTGACGATCAGCGCGCCCAGCGCCTTGTCGCTGGCGATCCGGGCGATGGCCTTGATGTCGGCGGGTTCGAGATCGGGGGCGACTTTCAGGAACACCGGCGGGCCATCGGCCCCGCGCGCCGCCAGCACGCCATCGAGCAGCGCGGCCAGCGCGCCTTCGTCCTGCAGGGCGCGCAGGCCGGGGGTGTTGGGGCTGGAGACGTTGACCACCAGATAGGCGGCGTGGGGGGCGAACAGCGCGGCCCCGGCGGCATAGTCGGCCACCCGGTCTGCCGC
>JAFECL010000018.1:0-1771 GCA_018242165.1 Pseudomonadota bacterium | reverse complement strand
TTGGGGTTGCCCGGCTGGGGCAGCGGGGTGATCGAGCCGACCTCGGCAAAGCCGAAGCCCAGCCCCAGCACCGCATCGGGCACCTCGGCATCCTTGTCGAAGCCCGCGGCAAGGCCCACCGGATTGGGAAAGCGGATCCCCGCCACCTCGACCGCCAGCGGCCCGGCGGCAGGCGCGGGCAGGTGGGGCATGGCCTTCAGCAGCTGGATCGTGGCGCGGTGGGCGCGTTCGGGATCGAGCGTGAACAGCAGCGGGCGCAGCAGCGGGTAGAGCATGGCGCGGGCTATGGCAGCAAGCGGCGGCCAAGTCGATTCCCGCCATTTTCGAGCATTCGCGTCAGCACCCGCACCAGTTCTGACGTTTCCCTACAATTCATCCCCCCCGGGGCGTGGTAATACCCCTTTGCGACCCGAAGGGCCCGCGCGATGCACGCAGCGGCGCCTGGACCTAGAGCGGCTCTCCCCATCACCCGGGAGAGCCGCTTTTTTTGCCTCTGCCCGGTTGGCGCGGGCGATGCGCGGTGCTAGGCGAATAAGACCGGTTTGGTCTTATTCAAGGATTCGGGGCCCGCGATGCGTCTTTCAAGCATGGCTGACTATGCCGTGGTGGCGATGGCCGCCGCCGCGCGCCATTGCGGTGGCAAGCGGGTTTCGGCGGTGCAGCTGGCCGAGGAAACCGGCCTGCCCGCGCCCACCGTGGCCAAGCTGGTCAGCCGGCTGACCGCCGCCGGGCTGCTGCGTTCGGCGCGCGGCGCGGGTGGCGGGCTGAAGCTTGCCCGGCCGGCCGCGGCGATCACCCTGGCCGACATCATCGAGGCGGTGGAGGGCCCGATCGCGCTCTCGGCCTGCTGCGAGGAAGGGCGGCACGATTGCACGCTGGAGGCGGCCTGTTCGGTCCGCCCGCACTGGCCGCTGGTCAACGCCACGCTGCGCGGCGCGCTGGCCGGGGTGGCGCTGACCCAGCTGACCGCGCCCCGCATGGCGGAGGTGCAGCCGTGAGCGAGGACGTGAAGGATCAGGCGGCGCGCGAGGCTGCCGCCAAGGTGGCGGACTACGAACACGGCTGGCATGCCGAGATCGAGCAGGAATTCGCCCCCAAGGGCCTTTCGGAAGAAACCGTGAGGTTCATCAGCGCCAAGAAGAACGAGCCGGAATGGATGCTCGACTGGCGCCTCGCGGCCTTCCGCCGCTGGCAGGCGATGCCGATGCCCGAATGGGCCAGGCTGAACATTCCGGCAATCGATTACCAGGATGCCTATTACTACGCCGCGCCCAAGCCGAAAAAGGCGCTGGGCAGCCTGGACGAGGTCGATCCCGAGATCCTGCGGGTCTATGAAAAGCTCGGCATTCCGCTCGAAGAGCAGAAGGTGCTGGCGGGCGTCGAGGGTGCGCGCAAGGTGGCGGTGGACGCGGTGTTCGATTCGGTTTCGGTCGCCACCACCTTCCGCGCCGAGCTGGAAAAGGCCGGGGTGATCTTCCGCCCGATTTCCGAGGCGATCCGCGAGTATCCCGAGCTGGTCCGCAAGTGGCTGGGCAAGGTGGTGCCGGTCGAGGACAATTTCTTCGCGGCGCTGAACTGCGCGGTCTTTTCCGACGGCACCTTCGTCTATGTGCCCGAGGGGGTGCGCTGCCCGATGGAGCTGAGCACCTATTTCCGCATCAATGCCGAGAATACCGGCCAGTTCGAACGCACGCTGATCGTCGCCGACAAGGGGGCCTACGTTTCCTATCTCGAGGGCTGCACCGCCCCGCAGCGCGACGAGAACCAGCTG
>JAFECL010000017.1:24199-83317 GCA_018242165.1 Pseudomonadota bacterium | reverse complement strand
GGCGCGCCGCTGCCGGTGATCGTCTTCCTCTATGGCGGATCTTGGAATTCGGGGATGCGCGAAGGCTATGGCTTTGCCGGCCGGGCGCTGGCGGCGCAGGGCTTCGTGGTGGCGGTGCCCGATTACCGGCTGGTGCCGCAGGTGCGCTATCCCGCCTTTCTCGAGGATGGCGCGGCGGCGCTGCGCTGGGTGCGCGCCCATGTCGGCGAATATGGCGGCGATCCCAACCGGGTGGTGGTGATGGGCCACAGCGCCGGGGCCTATAATGCGGCGATGCTGGCCTATGATGCGCGCTGGCTGGGCGAGCGGCCGTGGCTGAAGGGCTTCATCGGCCTCGCTGGCCCCTATGATTTCGTACCGCTGAAAAGCGATGCCACCCGGGCCGCCTTTGGCCAGGCCGACGATCTGGCCGCCACCCAGCCGATCAACCACGTGGCGCCGGGTGCCCCGCCGGCGCTGCTGGCGGTGGCCGGCAAGGATGTGACCGTGGGCCCGCGCAATGCCGAAAGCCTGGCCGCCGCGCTGGCCCGCGCCGGGGTGCCGGTTCAGCGGCGGACCTACCCCGGGGTGGGCCATGTCGGGATTGTCACCGCGCTGGCCCGCCCGCTGCGGGGCCGCGCCCCGGTGCTGGCCGATGCCGCCGCCTTTGCCCGGCAGGTGACCGCCCTGCCCTGAAAACCGCGCCAGACTTCGGTGTAACATTTCGGACGCGACTCTGTCACAAAGCCGGCCTAGCGCTCGCGGGAAGCCAGCCGGCGGGCAGATGATTCGTCAGTGCCTTGGTCCGGCCGGACCATAAACCTGTGACAGGGAGCACCAGGAATGCGTCTTCAATCCACGATCGCGCCCCATGCGCTTGGCGCCGCGCTGACCATCGCGCTGGCCGCCACGCCCGGCGCGGCGCTGGCCAAATCGGCCCGCCATGCCGCCCACAAGGCCGCCACGCCGGCCGGTGAAGGCCAGCTGACCCTGGCCGAACAGCTGGCCATGGCCCAGCAGCAGATCGCCCAGATGCAGGCACAGCTGAACGCGCTGCAGGCCCGCCTCGATGGTCAGGCCAGTGCCGCGCCGCAGATGGCGCAGGCCACCCAGGCCGCCCAGACCCGCGCCGACGAAGCGCAGGCCACCGCGACCAAGGCGCTGGCCGTGGCCGAAAAGGCGCAGACCGGCGTGGTCAAGGCCGACAGGGCCGTCGCCGCGGTGAAGTGGGCCGCCGATACCCGCGTGTCGGGCCGGATGTATTTCAACATCAGCACGATCAACCAGCAGAATTCCGGCACCAAGACCGCCGCCAGCGGCACCGGTCTCAACATCAAGCGGATGTACCTGGGGGTCGATCACCGCTTCAGCGACAGGTTCGCGATGAACGTCACCGCCGATATCGCCAATGTCCTGGGCCAGACCGCCAATGCCAACTTCGCCACCCCCGCGGCCAATACCGGCACCGGGGCGATCAGCAACGTCGCGCTGGTCGGCAAGGGCTTCTACGTCAAGAAGGCCTACCTCGAGGCCAGGCTTGACCCGGCGCTGTGGATCCGCGTCGGCGCGGCCGACTTGCCGTGGGTGCCCTACATCGAAAACCAGAACGGCTATCGCCACATCGATAACGTGCTCACCGACCGGCTGGGCTATGGCACCTCGGCCGACTGGGGTGTCCATATCGGCGGCGATCTGGCCAACAAGCTGATCAGCTATCAGGTCTCGCTGATCGATGGCGCCGGCTATCGCAACGTCAGGGTGACCAACAGCATCGACGTCGAGGGCCGCGTCTCGGTCAACTATCACGGCCTGTGGGGCGCGGTGGGCGGCTATATCGGCAAGCTGGGCAACAATGTCCAGGCCGCCACCCCCACCACCTTCCACACCGCCAGCCGCGTCGATCTGGCCGCCGGGTTCAGGAACGAGAAGCTGGGGCTGGGCATCGAATATTTCTATGCCAGGAACTGGAAGAACGTGACCACCAACCCGGCCACCACCGCCTATTCCGAGGAAGCGGCGAAGGGCACCTCGATCTTCGGCAACTACACCCTGGCCCCCAAGTGGTCGATCTTCGGCAAATACGAATGGGCCCGCCCGAACGACCGCAACGTGCCGAGCGTGAACGACAACTACTTCAACATCGGCCTGCAGTGGGAACCGGTGAAGATCGTCGACCTGGCGCTGGTCTACAAGCGCGAGATCGTCAACAACGGCGCGATCAGCACCCAGAACGGCCTGATCGGCTGCGCCCCGGTGGCCACCGCCAGCGCCTTTGCCACGGCCGCCGCGCTGGCTGCCGCGCCCTGCGCCGGCAACGGCACCTACGACGAGGTGGGGATCTTCGGCCAGGTGCGCTTCTGATCGCCTGACCGCCCGGCAAAGCGGGGAACGGGCGCGGTCTGGCGGGATCGCGCCCGTTTCCTTTGCCGGTTGCGCTTTGGCCCCGGACCTGCAAGCATGGTCTTGCCGTTGATATCCGGGGGGATTTCCCAAGATGCGTCACACCCGCGCCCTGTTTGCCACGCTGTCCGCCGTCGCCCTGAGCGTCGCCGTTGCCCCGGCCGCTGCCCGGGCCGAAAGCTGCCAGATGGCCAGCTACGGCAAGTT
Organism: Pseudomonadota bacterium; assembly: GCA_018242165.1. Lineage (GTDB taxonomy): Bacteria > Pseudomonadota > Alphaproteobacteria > Sphingomonadales > Sphingomonadaceae > Novosphingobium. Next base: position 80,731 of record JAFECL010000017.1, on the reverse strand, counting down.
TCCGATCGAGATGGTCGGCACCCGGGCGCTGACCACCCTCAAGGTCAACGGGCAGGATGCCCGGTTCATTGTCGATACCGGGGGCTTCTTCTCGATGATGCCGCGCGCCATGGCCGCCGGCATGGGGCTGCAGATGGACCCTGCGCCGAACGGCTTCTACGTTTCGGGGATCGGGGGCGACGCGCGGGTGGAAGTGACCACCGTCCGCCAGCTGGGCCTGCTGAACACCACCATCAGGAACGTGATGTTCATCGTCGGCGGCAGCGATGCCGGCGGCGGCATCCTGGGCGACAATGTGCTGGGGATCGGCGATCTCGACACCGATCTGTCCAATGGGCTGCTGCAATTGCTCAAGGTGACGGGGTGCCGCAACAAGGCGCTGGCCTACTGGGCGCAGAACGGAAACTGGCAGGAAGCCGCGCTGCTGCCGGCGGAAGGGGAACACGATCTCAAGGCCCGGGTATCGGTGTTGATCAACGGGCACAAGGTGATCGCCGAGCTGGATACCGGCGCCACTGCCACCTTGCTGACCCGCCGCGCCGCGCTGCAGGCCGGGATCGACATGAACGCCCCGGGGGTCACCGAAGTTGGCCAGGATGGCGGGATCGGCAGCCGCACCGTCCGTTCGTGGATCGCCCCGGTCGACAAGTTCGAGGTTGGCAGCGAGGCGATCCAGCACAGCAAGATGCGGATCATCGACGGGACTATCGGCGGCCCCTCGGGGCCCGACATGCTGCTGGGGATCGATTTCTTCCTCGCCCACCACCTGTTGATCAGCTTCAGCCAGCGCAAGCTCTATTTCACCTACAACGGCGGGCGGATGTTCACCGGCAGCGCCCCGCCCAAGGCCGCCGCCGCGCCGGCCGGTGCCGCCGAGCCGAAGGATGCCGCCGGGCTGGCAGCGCGCGGCGAAGGCCATCTGGCGCGCGGCGAGGCTGCCGCCGCGCTGACCGACCTTGATGCCGCGCTGGCGCTGGAGCCGGGGCAGGCACGCTATCGTCTGGCCCGCGCCCGGGCCCGGCTGGCCAGCCACCAGCTGGCCGGCGCGCAGAGCGACCTGGATGCCGCGCTGCAGGCCGATCCGGCACTGCTGGACGCGCGGCTGCTGCGCGCGCAGGTGCGGCTGCATGCCAGGGATTCCGCCGGTGCCGCCGCCGATCTGGCCGCGGCGCGCGCCGGGGCCCGGGCGGGATCGCCCGAGAGCCTGACGATTGCCGGAACGATGATCGATCTCGATCAGCCGGGCGACGCCGTGGCGCTGATCAGCGACTGGATCCGCCTCCACCCCGAAGATGGCGGGCTGGGCGTGGCGCTGAACATGCGCGCCTGGGCCCGGGCGCTGGCCAACCGCGAGATCGAGGCGGCCCTGGCCGACAGCCAGCGCGCGCTGCGGCTGAGCAAGGACAATCCCGGCTATCTCGATACGCTGGCGCTGCTGCAGGTCCGCCAGGGCAAGATGGCCGAGGCCGAGGCGACCTATCGCCGGGTTCTGCCCCGGCTGGCCAAGACCGGCTGGACCCATTGGGGGCTGGCGCTGGCATTGGCCGCGCAGGGCAAGAGCGCCGAGGCCAAGGCCGAATTCGCCGCCGCCATTGCCCTCGACGCGGCCCTGCCCGCGCGGGCGGCGCGGCTGGGCCTGACGCCGACGAAGGGTGAGGGCCTTTTCTAGGCCCCTTTCGCACCCGCACAATTTCGGGCAGAGCGGCGCGGCGATGATCGTTCCCGCCCAGATCGAGGTGATCCTGCTGGCCGCCGGCCATTCGCGGCGGATGGCGGGGGTGGACAAGCTGCTGCTGCCGCTACCCGGCGGCACCAGCCTGCTGGCCCATTCCGCCGGGCTCTATCGCGCGCTGGGGATGCCGCTGCTGGCGGTGCTGCGGCCCGACCGGCCCGAACACCGCGCCGCCCTTGCCGGGCTGGACCTGCGAATCGCCACCAATCCCGATCCCGCCGCCAACCAGTCCGGCTCGATCCGCACCGGGCTTGCCGCCGCCACGCTCGATGGCGCCGGGGTGCTGATCGCGCTGGCCGACCAGCCATGGCTGACCGGCGCCGACATCGCCGCGCTGATCGCCACGTTCGCCGCGCACGATGGCCAGCGGATCGTGGTGCCGCGCCACCACGGCCAGCGCGGCAACCCGGTGCTGCTGCCCACCGCGACGGCCCGCGCCCTGTGTGACGAGCCTGCCGCCACCCCCCGCGCGCTGATCGATGCCCGGCCCGAGCAGGTGGCCTGGCACGAGGCCGCGACCGACCATTTCACCCGCGACGTCGACACCCCCGCCGATGCCGCCCTGCTTGCGGAGAGCCCGAGATGAAGCTTGCCAACCAGATCGCCCTTGTCACCGGCGCCGCCAGCGGGATCGGGCTGGCCATCGCCCGGCGCTATGTGGCCGAAGGGGCCCGGGTGGCGGTGGCCGACCTGAACGAAGCCGGGGCGCAGGCCGCCGCCGCCGAGCTGACCGCGATGGGCCCGGGCGAGGCCTTTGGCCTGGCGATGGACGTTTCCAGCGAGGAAGCCGTGGCCGCCGGGGTGGCCGCGATCGAGGCGCGGTGGGGCACGGTTTCGGTGCTGGTCGCCAATGCCGGGGTGCAGATCGTCAACCCGATCGAGGCCTTTTCCTTCGCCGACTGGAAGCGGCTGCTGGCGATCCATCTCGATGGCGCCTTCCTCACCACCCGCGCGGTGCTGCCGGGGATGTATGCGGCGGGTGCCGGCAGCGTGATCCTGATGGGTTCGGTCCATTCCAAGGCCGCCAGCCCGCTGAAGTCGGCCTATGTCACCGCCAAGCACGGGCTGGCCGGCCTCGCCCGCGCCATCGCGAAAGAGGGCGGGCCCAAGGGCGTGCGCGCCAACCTGATCTGCCCCGGCTTCGTCCGCACCCCGCTGGTCGACCGGCAGATCCCCGAGCAGGCGCGCGAGCTGGGCATCTCCGAAGAGGAGGTGGTGAAGAAGGTGATGCTGGGCCAGACGGTGGACGGCGAGTTCACCACGGTGGACGATATTGCCGAGCTGGCGCTGTTCTTCGCCGCCTTCCCCACCAATGCCCTGACCGGGCAGTCGCTGATTGCCAGCCACGGCTGGGTGATGGAATAGGCGCACCGAGTCGCTGCGGCCAAACCGGCGCCGGGGGAAAGTTTTCCCCGGAAAACTTCTTCCAGCGGGGCAGTATCGCCGCTTTGGCGAACTACATCTTGTGGGCGCCACTGGCCCACACCACCTGAATGCGGTATTTAACTGTCAGTTAAGCATTATTCGGACTACGTAACTCTACTTATAAAAGCCTGCCGACGATTTGCCTGAATGCCTTCCCGGCCACCCGGCCGGGCCCAGAGCCCCCAGCAGGGAGACATCCCCGGTCGGGATGCGTCCCCAAAACGGGGGAGGAGGTTGGAAGAGCCGATGCGCGATGGCCCCGATAGTCCCACCGGTGTGGCCGATGCTGGCCCACCCCCCGCCGCTGCCACGGCCAGGCCCGCCCGCCGTCGGGCCAGGGCCGCCCCCCGGGCCCCCAGTGTTGCCCCGCCGATCGCCGCCAGCCCGCCGCCCCTGTTGCTCCTGCCTCCACCCAGCCTGTCGCCAGCAACCAACCTGCCCCCCGGCGCCCCGCCGCTGATGCCCGATCCAGCCCCCCCCAGCCTGGCCGAAGCGCTGCTGATCATCCCCACCGCCAAACCCAAAGCCGCCGCACAAAAGCCCGCCGCCCAAAAACCCGCCGCCAAGCCGCGCAAAGCCGGGGCCAGGGGCGCGAAGACCAAGGCGGCCAAGGCCAAGGCCGCCAAGCGCCCCGCCAGCAAGCGCAAGGCCCCCGCCGCGCCGGCCGCACCCGCCACCGTCGCGCAACCAACCCCGCCGGCGGTCACCCTGCCCCGGCTGGCCGAGGCGCTGGTCACCCCCGCCACCTCGCCGTGGCGCGCCACCCCACCGGCCAGCACCACTCCGCCGGCCAGCACCGGCCCGGCGCCCAGCGTCACCGCCAGCCTGCCACCGCACCCGGCGCTGGCCACCCGGCGCCAGTTGTGGATCCCGGCCGACAGCGCCGGCGCCGCGCCGCTGCCACGCAACCGCGCGCCGGCCCGCCCGCCACAGGGCCTGGTCGGGGCGATCGGGGCCTGGCTGAAAAGCGCCGCCAGCCTGTTCAGCCTGGGCCTGCTGCGCCGCCCGGCCACGCCGCGTCCGCGCGGCCCGGTGGTGCCGCGCGACCTGAGCCCGCCGGCGCCCCCGGCCCAGCCGCTGAGCGAGATCGACAGCCTGCGCGCCGAAAATGCCGAACTGCGCGAACGGCTCGACGCGCTGCTCACCCGGCTCGATGCGCGGGGGCGGATGAAGTAATAAAGGTCAGCCGGCGGTCAGGTGGGCCACCAGCGCCCGCACCTTCTTCTGCCGCCACTGCGGCAGCGGGGCGACCAGCCAATAGGCCATCCGGCACGGTTCGGCCGCATTCGGCGCGGCGATCCGGCCCAGTTCAGCCCAGCCGCGCGCCAGCAGTTCGGGCACCCGGGCGCGGCCCATGCCCGCCGCCGCCGCCGCCATCGCCTGCCCGGCATCGCCCACGCTCAGCGGCGCCTCCTGCCCCTCGCCGGCGGGGTGGGGGTCGCCCGGCCAGGCGATCCATTCGCCCTCGCCCAGCGTCACCCGCGCCGCGGTGCCCAGCATCACCCCTTCGAACGCGCCCGGCCCATCGGCCAGCCGCACCGCCAGGTCGAGGTTCGCCTCGGTGAAATCGGCATGGGCACTGTCGACCAGCGCGATCCGCACCTCGGGATTGGCGGCGCGAAAGGCGGCAAGGCGCGGCGCCAGCCAGGCGGCGAAGAAATCGCGCGGCGCGGCCAGCGTATAGACGTGGCTGGCCTGCCCGGCCTGCATCGCCTGCACCGCATCCTCGAAATGGAGGAACCCGGCGCGCAGCGGGGCCAGCCCCGCCTCCCCCTCAGCGGTCAGCTCCAGCCCCTTGGCGGTGCGGCGGAACAGCACCACCCCCAGCAGGTCTTCCAGCGCACGGATCTGCTGGCCCACCGCCGCCGGGGTAACCGCCAACTCGTCCGCCGCGCGAGTGAACGACAGATGCCGCGCCGCCGCGTCGAACACGCGCAGGGCGTTAAGGGGCAGATGGGTGCGCTTCATTTCAGCGCGGGCTTAGCTGGCCGTGGCCGGAGCCGCCAGCGGGAAGAAGGGAATCGCCGCGCGAAACCGCTCGCCACCGCGATCCAGCCGGGCAAAGGTGTAATGCCCCTGCATGGAGCCGTGCGGCGTGGCCAGCGGGCAGCCCGAAACGTAATCGTGGCTGCCGCCGGGGGCCAGTACCGGGCTTTCGCCCACCACCCCCTCGCCCTCGACCAGATGCACCTCGCCCGCGCCATCGGTGATCCGCCAGTGTCGGGTGAGCAGCTGCACCGTCTCGTCCGAGCCATTTTCGATGCGGATGTGATAGACCCAGAACCACGTCCCCGCCTGCCCCGCCGCAGGCGCGCGCGATTGCTCGGGCAGAAACGACACCGCCACCCGCACGGTGATCCCATCAGTGGTGGCGGCATGCTGGAACAGCTGGTGCATGGGCAAAGGTTAGCGAGGATTGGCGGGGGCGGCAAGGCGGCGAACATTGCCTAAAACGGCTAACCAGGCATCAAAAACCGTCCGAGAAGAAATCTTCATCAAGCCGCTTGACCTCGATCACTCTGCTAGTGCGGACGCCCACACCATATTCCATCATCAGCTCCGTCAAACGTGCCCCATCAATCAGGATAACTCGCTGCTGTAGTCCCCTGACATAGTCCAACGCCTGTTTGCTGAAACCAGATGTTGTAACAAAGACGCCCTTATTCGCGCCTAGGCCGACCAGGCTTCCAACAAAACCTTGAACCTCAGGCCTGCCAACCGAACCTGCAGTGTAGTGCTTGGCCTGTACATAAATACGGTCAAGTCCAAGCCGATCTTCGTCGATCACGCCATCAACGCCGCCATCACCCGACTTCCCGAGTTGCCGTGCTGCATCTTCATGCGATCCACCGTATCCCATCGCTACGAGCAGATCGACAATTAAGCCTTCAAAGAAGGTTGGTGACTGCTCCAAAACGCGCTGCAACAGCTCCGCCTTGAGTGCTGCTGCTAACGTACTTTGGGCAATTTCAATTTGCTCTTCTGGCGTGGCGTCCAGCGCTGCAATTGACGACACCGCCTGAGAAACCGCCACCTCTTCCCGCTCGGATGCCTGGCGGTAGAATTCCGCGAATGAAGGAAAAGACTTCAATAGCTCCACATCGATACGCAAGGGCTTAGTAGCCAACAGGGCACGGCCACTTGCCGAGGCAACAAACACCCCGCGCTTCGGCACGTCTATTAGACCTGCCTTAGACATGTAGAACTTCGCCCAGTGAATTCGATTGATCAGCACGCTCTGCTTGCCGCTGGGCAACATTTCTAAGCGCTCTTCGTCACTTAAACCTAGCTGGTCGCCAATTGCCTGAGCGACTACAGCTGCGCGGGTCTCACCTTGTGCCGCAATCGTCAGAACAGGGAGCATGAGTGATTGGTAGTCTGGTATAGGCATGTGCCGAGACTAACAAATGCGCAGGGATCAGCAATCTACAAAATCCCCGCCATTTCTATAACTTCTTGTGACTCAATGCCCCATAACCCGCGGCTGGCAACGCGTGAGCCAAATCATTGGGGAATTGCTGTGACAAGGCAACTAACCGTTCTGCAGCCCCCCCCCCCACAAAACCGCTTTCCTACACCCCCGCCCCATGCCAGCCACGGGGCTGTTCTTTGACATGAGTGAAGGCATTGATTCGCAAGGGAAAAGTTTCAGGAAAACTTTTCCTCCACACGCGATACGGGTGACGTTTGTGAAGATGCCCTGTTATCAATAGCTTGGCCCGGCGTTTTTCGTGGAATGCGCGCGCCCTGGCGCTGCCGCAGCGTGGCGGCAGTGAACTTTCCGGCGCCCGCTGCGGCAGCCGGCGGGTTCAGCAGCCCGCCGCCGTCAGCGCCTGATCCAGATCCTCGATCAGATCCTGCACATCTTCCAGCCCCACGCTGATCCGCAGCATCCCGTCGGTGATCCCCATGTTCGCCCGCGTCTCCGGCGTCAGGCTGGAATGGGTGGTGGTGGCGGGGTGGGTCATCAGGCTCTTGGTGTCGCCGATGTTGTTCGAGATGTCGATCAGCGCCAGCGCATCCAGCAGGGCATGCGCCGCCGCCTTGCCGCCGGGCACCTCGAAGCTGAACACCGATCCGGCCTTCTTCATCTGGCTCATGCACAGATCATGCTGCGGATGGCTGGGCAGGCCCGGCATATTGACCGCGCCCAGCCGGCCTTCGATGAAGCGGGCCACTTCCAGCGCCGCATCGGCCTGGGCATGGGCGCGCAGGTCCATCGTTTCCAGCCCCTTCAGCACCACCCAGGCGTTGAACGGGGCCAGCGTGGGGCCAGTGTTGCGCTGGAACGGCAGCAGCACGTTGTTGATGAAATCGGCGCTGCCGCAGACCGCGCCGGCCAGCACCCGGCCCTGCCCGTCCATCAGCTTGGTGGCGGCATAGGCGACCACGTCGGCCCCCAGCTCCAGCGGGCGCTGGAGGGCGCTGGTGGCGAAGGCGTTATCCACCACGGTCCGCACCCCGTGCGCGCGGGCGATGGCCGAAACGCCCCGGATATCGACCACGTCCATCGTCGGGTTCGAGGGGGTTTCGAAGAAGAAAACCTTGGTGTTGGGGCGCACCGCCCGCTCCCACGCAGCATTGTCGCGGCCGTCGATGGTGGTCACTTCGATGCCGAAGCGCGGCAGCAGGTTGTCGGCCACCCAGCGGGTGGGGCCAAAGGCGGCGCGGCCGATCACCATGTGGTCGCCGGCGGAAAGCTGGCACAGCATCGCGGCTGTCATCGCCGCCATGCCGCTGGCCTGCACCCGGCAGGCCTCGGCCCCCTCCATCAGCGCGATGCGTTCCTCCAGCATCTGCACCGAAGGGTTCTGGGTGCGGGCATAGGTCATCCCCGGTTGCTCGCCGGCAAAGCGCGCGGCGGGGGTGGCGGCATCCTCGTAGCAATAGCCGCTGGTGACGTAGATCGCCTCGCTGGTCTCGCCATGATCGCTGCGCCAAGTGCCGCCGCGCACGGCGCGGGTGGCGGGGCGCCAGGTGCGGGTCAGTTCGCGGTTCTGTCCGGTGGTGCGTTTCATGGGCGTGGCTCTAAGGGCTCGCAGGCGGGTGGGCAAGCCATTGCCTGCCCGGCATGGCGGCGTTAGGCATCACGCCATGAACGCCGCCCCCGAACAGGACCCGCTGCGCTGGCAGGCGGCCATCGCGCTGGGCTTCATGGTGCTGGCCGGATGGCATCTTGGCACCCCGGCCCGGCCGTTCTTTGACGAGATCCACTACCTGCCCGCCGCCCGCGCCCTGCTGGCCGGGCACATGGCCAATGCCGAGCACCCCCTGCTGGGCAAGGAGGCGATCGCCGCCGCGATCGCCCTGCTGGGCGATCGACCCTGGGCCTGGCGGCTGCCCAGCCTGCTGGCGGGCACGCTGGGGCTGTTCGCCTTTGGCCGGGCGCTGTGGTGGCTGTCGGCCCGGCGCTTTGCCGCCGTGGCGGGCATGCTGCTGCTGGCCGGCGATTTCGCCTGGTTCGTCCAGAGCCGGATCGCCATGCTCGACATGGTGATGGCCGGCATGGCGATGGTGGCGCTGTGGCAGGTGGCCGTGGCGGTCGCCCGGCCCGATGGCGCGCGGCGGCATCTGGCGCTGGCGGGCGTGGCGCTGGGCCTGTCGCTGGCGGCGAAGTGGAGCATGGCGCCCGTCGCGCTGGTGCTGGGGCTGGGCTTTGCCGGGCTGCGGCTGGCGGCGACCGGGCGGCTGGACCTGCTCGGCCGCGATGGTGCGCCGATCCCCGGCATCAGCCTGGCCGAGGCGGCGCTGTGGCTTGGCACCGTGCCGCTGCTGGTCTATTGGGCCAGCTTTGCCCCGGCCTATGGCTATAGCGACCACCCGATCGGGCCCGAAGGGATCGTCGGCTGGCACAAGATGATGCTGCAGCTGCAGGCCAGCGTCACCCAGCATCACACCTATCAGAGCCAGTGGTGGCAATGGGTGCTGGATCTGCGGCCGATCTGGTACCTCTACGAGCCGGTCGACGGTGCCCAGCGCGGGGTGCTGCTGGTGGGCAATCCGGTGGCAATGTGGGCGGGCCTTGGCGCGCTGGTCTGGGCGCTGTGGGCGGCGCTGGCGCGCGGGCGGCACGATGCGCTGGCGCTGCTGGTGCTCTACGCCATGTGCCTCGCCATGTGGGCGCTGAACGGCAAGCCGGTGCAGTTCTACTACCACTACCTCTTGGCCGGCACCTTCCTGATGGCGCTGCTGGCGCTGGCGCTCGACGATCTGTGGCGCGCCGGGCGCTGGTGGTCATGGGCCGGGCCGATGCTGGTGGCCGCCAGCCTGGGCACTTTCGTTCAGTTCTACCCGATCCTGTCCGCCGCGCCGCTGGCCCACGGGCGCGACAGCTTTGTGCAATGGATGTGGCTGGATAGCTGGCGCTAGTACTTCCCCCAGACGAACTTGCTGCTCAGCGCAAAGTTCCACACCGAGGCCAGCACGATGCCGGCAGCAGCAGCCGGATAGGCATGTACCCCCACCCGCACCAAGGCCGTCGCCACGCCGATTTGCGTGACGATCCCCAGCGAGCAGGTCAGCGCGAACTGGGCCCAGCCGCGCAGCACCGGGAACAGGCCGCGCAGGCGTTTGTCGGAATAGGTCAGCTCGTTATTCAGCGCGAAGTTGAAGGTCATCGCCACCAGCGCCGCGACGGTCTGGCCGACGATGAAGGCCGCTTCCTTGGGATAGTGGCTCAGCGCGAAGCGCGCGCCGAACAGGTGCAGCACCATGGCCAGCACCCCGAAATGCACCAGCGCCCCCGCCGCGCCCACCGTGCCGAACAGGGCAAAGCGGGTGGGGATGAAGCGGCCCAGCCACTTGTCGTAGAGCCCGACGAGGAATTCGAAGACCACGGTACGGTCCAGCTTGCTCTCGCCCTCGGCGCGCGCGGCAAAGTCCAGCGGCACTTCCTTCACCCGCAGCGGCGCTTTCACCGTCGCGAGGATGTCGAGCAGGATCTTGAAGCCCACACCCGACAGGCGGTGCGCGTCGGCCCGCAGCGTCGCGGTGGGCAGCATGAAATAGCCGCTCATCGGATCGGACAGTTCCACGCCGGTAACCCGGCGGGCCAGCGCATTGGCGATGCCGCTGGCCTTGACCCGGTCGGGCCGCCCCCACTGTTCGGTGCTGGCCCCCTCGGCAAAGCGGCTGGCATAGGCGAGGTCGTAGTCCCCGCTCTCGATCGCCGCCAGCATCCCGGGCAGCAGGGCGGGATCGTGCTGGTGATCGGCATCCATCACCGCCACCACCGGCGCCGAGGTGGCGCACATCCCCTCGATCGCCGCCGAGGACAGCCCGCGCCGCCCGATCCGCTGGATCACCCGAACCCGGCTGTCTTCGCGGGCAATGGCGCGGGCTTCGTCGGCGGTGCCGTCGGGGCTGTTGTCATCGACGAAGATCGCCTCCCAGCCGATCCCGGCCAGCGCGGCATCCAGCCGCTTGACCATCCCGGCAAGGTTGCCGCGCTCGTTATAGGTGGGAAGGACAATGCCAAGCCGCAGGGTCATCACAGGCGCTCCACAACCGCATCGCCGATCGCCCGGGTGCCCATGCTGCCACCCAGGTCGAACCCGCGCACCCCGTCGCCCAGCGCCCGGGCCACCGCCGCCTCGATCCGCGCCGCCGGGGCTTCGGCCCCGAACGAATGGCGCAGCAGCATCGCGGCGGAGAGGATCGTGGCCAGCGGATTGGCCTTGTCCTGCCCGGCAATGTCGGGCGCGCTGCCGTGGATCGGCTCGTAGAGGCCCTTCGTGCCCTCGGCCAGCGAGGCCGAGGCCAGGAGCCCGATCGAGCCGACGCACATGCTGGCCTGATCCGAGAGGATATCGCCGAACAGGTTGCCGGTGACCACCACGTCGAACTGGCCGGGCGCGCGCACCAGCTGCATCGCGGCATTGTCGACATACATGTGGCTGAGTTCCACCTCGGGGTATTCGGCGGCAACCTCGATCATCACGTTGCGCCACAGCTGGCTGGTTTCCAGCACATTGGCCTTGTCGACGCTGCAAAGCTTCTTCTTGCGGCCCATCGCCGCACGGAAGCCGACATGGGCGATGCGGCGCACCTCATCCTCGGCGTAGGCCATCATGTCCCAGCCCTGGCGGCGCCCGTCGGGCAGGGTGCGGATGCCCTTTTCGCCGAAATAGACATCGCCGTTCAGCTCGCGGACGATCAGCAGGTCGATCTGCCCGGCCACCTCGGGGCGCAGCGCCGAAAAGCCCTCCATCCCCGCGAACAGCCGCGCCGGACGCAGGTTGGCGAACAGGCCTAATTCCTTGCGCAGCCCCAGGATCGCCTGTTCGGGGCGCAGGTGGCGTTCGAGATGGTCGCACGAGAAATCGCCCACCGCGCCGAACAGGATGGCATCGGCCGCGCGGGCCGTGGCCAGCGTTACTTCAGGCAGGGGGTGGCCGTGCTTGTTATAGGCCGCGCCGCCGACATCGCCCTCGGTCAGTTCCAGCCCGGGCAGGCCCAGCGCCCGCAGCACCCGCACCGCCTGTTCGGTCACTTCCGGCCCGATCCCGTCGCCGGCGAAAACCGCAATCTTCATGCGCCCTACCCTATCCTGCGATCCGTTCCAGCCGTGCCCGCAGCACGGCGCGCGCCGCCATAACATCGCCGCGCCTTTCGGCAAGCACATAGCGCGCCAGCCGCTGGCCCAGCCGGTCGAACTGGCCCAGCGCCCCGGCCCAGCCCTCCACCGGCTCGGGCGCGGCACCGCCATAGCCCAGCTCGCGCAGCACCAGCGCCTCGTAGGCCAGCAGGCCGGGCAGCCAGCCGCGCGCCGAGGGGGCATGGCAGATGGCGTCGAGCAAGGCCCCCAAGGCGGCATGGAGGCTGGGATAGGGCTGGCGTTCGGGCAACGCGGCGGCGGCCAGCGCGGTGGCCCAGGCGATCGCGGCGGCCGGCAAGGGTTCGGCCAGGAACGGCGCGCGGCTGGCGACCAGCTCGACCCGCAGGCCGGGCAGCTGGCCACCGGGGCGCGGGCGCCATTCGGCGGCCACGCTGTTGCCCGGCACCAGCACCGGACGCAGCAGCCGCCCCCGCCCGCCGGCGACATAACCGGCCTGAAGCCCCGCCTCGGCGGTCAGCAGCCGGGCGATCACCCCGCTTTCGCCATGGGCGCGGGTGGCGCAGACGATCGCGGTGCCGTCCAAGCCTAGCCCTTGCGCGACAGGTGCCAGGACCAGGCGATCGGCACCACCCCGGCCAGCACCACCGCCAGCCCGACCAGCACCAGCCGCAGCCCCTCTGGCGTGGCCGGCAGCGCCGCCAGCACGAAGGCCAGCCCGGCGGCCATGAAGGTCTTGCCAGCCAGGCGATGGGTGGCGATCCAGTTGTCGGGGTCGGCCATGGTCCACGGGGTGCGGATGCCCACGAAATAGCCCGGGCGCGATCGGGGCAGCAGGTTGCCCAGCGCCAGGAACATGCCCCCCACCGCCAGCAGCAGCAGCGAAGCGGGCAGGTGCCAGCCGAAGGCCGGGGCAACGATCATTGCCTGCGCCAGCGCCAGCAGCGCCAGCGATCCGCCCCAGGCCACCCGCACCACAGGGGCCGAGGCGGCGACATTCTCGCGCAGCGCCTCCAGCCGGGGCACCATGGCCAGCACACCCGTGATCCCCAGCGCCAGCAGCGGCATGACCCACACCGCGTCAACCGCCTTCTGCCAGCCATCGGCCTCGCCCGCCGCGTTCCAGTGGATCGGCAGCATCGCCCCCGCCGGCAGCTGCGCCGCGGCGTGCAGCCCCAGCGCCAGCATCAGGGCGCTGACCACCAGGCTGACGATCAGCATCGGCATCACTTTCATCGCGCGTACTCCTGCCTGCCCGATCACCCTGCGGCGCGGCGGCGCGATAGGCAATTGTAAAATCCGTTCACGAATCTTTTTACTTACCTGAACGAATGCTGCCAGCCCGCTTCCGCCGCCATTCAGCCAGCCCGGCCTAGAAGGGCATCAACGCGACGGACCAGCGGCAATTCCTTCCCGCCCCGCGCGTCAGGAGACGCAAGATGACTGGCATTATCCGGAAGACCGTGCTGGCCACCGCCCTGGCCGCGACCACCCTCGCCTCGGCCACCCCCGCCTCGGCGCAGAGCTATCGCGGCGGGCGCGGCGGCGGCGACCACACCGGCACGGCGATTGCCGCCGGGATCTTCGGGCTGGCGATCGGGGCGATCATCGCTTCGGCCGGCAGCAACCATCACCGCGACCAGGGCTACTATGCCCAGGGCGGCTATCGCGAAGGCTGGGTCTGGCGCGATGGCTATTACTGGGATCGCGAAGGCCACCGCTATGACCGCGACGGCCGGCCCTGCGACCGCGACGACGGCTATTACCGGCGCGGCTATGGCGATCCGCGCGGCGGCTATCCCGGCTACGGCGGCGGCTATCAGGGTGGCTATGGCGATCCCTATCAGGGCCGTGGCGAACCGTATCGCGGCAACTGAACCAGCTTCCGGCGGGGGGGCGAGACCGAGCCGCCCCCCGCCGGTTCCCCCAGGCATGATCAACTATCGGAGGGTGCCACCCCGGATCCGGCACCCTCTGGTCCCGCACCCTCAACGGGGGGCGGGGGGCGCGCGGGTGGCTCTGGGTCGGGCCCCCGCGCGCCCTTTGGTGTTTGCCTTTGGCAGGCTAGTCCCTGGTCGGGCCTAGCCCCCACCTCCCAACCCCGCTCCCCCGGCCCGACCACCCATTGAATGTACCCTGTGGGTGGTCGGGCCGGGGGAGCGGGGTTGGGAGGTGGGCCGCAGCCGCGACAAGCGGCGAGGAGCCAAAGGCAAGCCAAACCTTCCCCTTCACCCTTACCCCGGCTATAGGCTCGCGATGGCCAACACCTCTGCCTCCGCCCGCACCGATCAGCTGCGCGTCGCGCTGTTCAGCGGCAATTACAACATGGTGACCGACGGGGCGAACAAGGCGCTCAACCGGCTCGTCGGCTATCTGCTCGCTCAGGGCGCGGCAGTGCGGGTCTATTCGCCCACCGTGGCCGAGCCGGCCTTTGCCCCCACCGGCGATCTGGTCAGCCTGCCCAGCTTCGCCTTGCCCGGCCGCGCCGAATACCGCCTGCCGTTCCGCCTGCCCGGCCGGATCCGCCGCGATCTGGCCGAATTCGCCCCCAATGTCGTCCATGTTTCCTCGCCCGATCCGGCGGCGCATCGCGTGGTCAGCTGGGCGCGCGGGCGCGGGCTGCCGGTGCTGGCCAGCGTCCATACCCGGTTCGACACCTATCCGCGCTATTACAACATGGCCTGGATCGAGCCGCTGCTGACCGCGCTGCTGCGCCGCTTCTACCGCCGCTGCGATGCGCTGGTCGCGCCATCGGAAAGCTTTGCCCAGGTGCTGCGCGACCAGCGGATGAATTACGACATCTCGCTGTGGAGCCGGGGGGTGGACCGCACCCTGTTCAACCCGCAGCGCCGCGATGCGGAATGGCGGCGCGGGCTGGGCCTGGCCGATGACGAGGTGGTGATCGGTTTTCTCGGCCGGCTGGTGATGGAAAAAGGCCTCGACGTCTTTGCCGACACCATCGACGAGCTGGTCCAGCGCGGCATTCCGCACCGGGTGCTGGTGGTGGGCGAAGGCCCGGCACGCGGCTGGTTCGAGGCGCGCCTGCCGCAGGCGGTGTTCGCCGGCTTTCAGGGCGGTGCCGATCTGGGCCGGGCGGTGGCGGCGATGGACGTGCTGTTCAACCCCTCGATCACCGAGACCTTCGGCAATGTCACGCTCGAGGCGATGGCCTGCGGGGTGCCGGTGGTGGCGGCCGAGGCAACCGGCAGCGAAAGCCTGGTCGACGATGGCCGCTCGGGCCGGCTGATCCGCCCGGGCGCGATCCATGCCTTTGCCGAGGCGCTGCGCGGCTATGTCGAGGATGCCGGGCTGCGCGCCGCGCATGGCGCCGCCGGGGCCGCGCGCGCCGGCGATTTCAGCTGGGACCGGATCAACCAGGCGGTGGCCGACACCTACCTGCGGCTGGTCCGCGCCCGCGGGCGCCCGGCCTAGGCCAGCACCCCGCGCCGGGCGACCCACCAGGCATAGAGCAGCTGCAGCGTGATGGCGGTGCTGATCACCACCGCCATCACCGCCATGCCCGACCGGTTGATCTCGGGCGGGAACGGACCCATCAGCTGGGCGGCGAAGCTCGCCACCGCCCCGCCCAGCGAGATCGCATAGGCAGTGACCGCATGGCGCGAGCGGAACAGCAGCAGCAGCGCCCCGGCCAGCGACAGCCAAACCCCCAGCGGCCAGCCGATCTGCACCAGCCAGCCCGCCGAATCGTGCCATTTCATGAACACGGCGGCATGGCCATCGGTGGCGTAGTTGAGATATTCGAGATCGCGTGAGCGGGTCATGACATAGTCATAGGCCCCGAAGCTGTTCCATATCGCGGCGAGCAGGCCAACCACCCACAGATGCCACGGCGTACGCGCCCGAACGTGCATTTCCATCACCGATCCCCCGTTCTCTTTGCGCCGAACATACCGCAGCCCGCCGCCGATGCAACCGGCGGCGGGCGTGGGTGGTTCTACGGCCTAGAGGCGTTCGATCTTGCGAGCCGCCTCGTCGAGGATCTCGGCGATCTGGTGGGCCATGTCGGGGCTGTAGTCGCCCGCACTGGCCCGTCCCTTCAGGGCCATGAACAGGTTGGCGATCGCCCGGCGCAGCGGCGGGGCGCGGTGGCGTTCGCCCTCTTCCGCCAGCGCCCGCAGGCGGCCCAGCAATTGCTGGTATTCCTCGGCCCGGCCATCGAGTTCGGCGGCACCCTCGGCGGTCAGGCCATAGGCCCGGCCGCGCCCTTCGCCGGCCAGCTGCTCGATCAGGCCCTCGTCGGCCAGCAGGTTCAGCGCGGGATAGATCACCCCGGCACTGGGGGCATAGTGCCCGCCCGACAGCTCCTCGATCGCCTTGATCGCCTCGTAGCCGTGGCGCGGGCTTTCGCCGATCAGCCCGAGCAGCAGCAGCCGCAGTTCGGCCGCATCGAACACCCGGCCGCGCCGCTGGCCCCGGCCCGGCGGACCCGAACGGTCGTCCATGTCCCAGCTGAACGGCCCCCAGCTGCCCCGCCCGCCGCGATGGCGCCAGCCCATGGCCCACAAGCCCAGCAGACCGTGTTTGCCTTCGCCGTGATGATGATGTCTGTGCATGATGAACTCCTTTCGATTGTTATAAGATATATCTTGAAAGCCTTTTGACAAGAGCCTGGTGAATTTTCCCCCGCGCCGCCGCCCTGCCCCCGCTGCCATTGGCGGCCAAAGCGGCTATCACCGCCAGCATGGCCGACCTTTTCGCCGCCGACAGCCCCCACGCCGGGGCCGCGCCCGCCAGCGCCCCGCTGGCCGACCGGCTGCGCCCCGCCATGCTGGCCGAGGTGATCGGGCAGGAACACCTGACCGGGCCTGAAGGGGCAATCGGGCGGATGGTGGCGGCCGGCCGCCTTTCCAGCATGATCCTGTGGGGGCCGCCGGGCACCGGCAAGACCAGCATCGCCCGGCTGCTGGCCGAAGCAGTGGGGATGCGGTTTGCCCCGCTCAGCGCGGTCTTTTCGGGGGTGGCCGATCTCAAGAAGGCCTTTGCCGAGGCTGAAACGGCGGCAAAGCTGGGCCAGCGCACCCTGTTGTTCGTCGACGAGATCCACCGCTTCAACCGCGCCCAGCAGGATGGCTTCCTGCCCTTTGTCGAGGCTGGCACGGTGACGCTGGTGGGCGCCACCACCGAGAACCCCAGCTTCGCCCTGAATGCCGCGCTGCTGTCGCGCGCCGCGGTGCTGATCCTGCACCGGCTGGGGCCGGAGGCACTGGGCGCGCTGCTGACCCGGGCCGAGGCGCTGGAGGGCCCGCTGCCCCTGACCACCGCAGCGCGCGAGGCGCTGGTCGCCGGGGCCGACGGCGACGGGCGCTTCCTGCTCAACCAGGCCGAAACGCTATACGCCGCGCAGATCCCGGCACCGCTCGATCCCGCCGGGCTGGGCCAGTTCCTCCAGCGTCGCGTCGCGGTCTATGACAAGGACCGTGACGGGCACTACAACCTGATCAGCGCGCTGCACAAAAGCCTGCGCGGATCGGACCCGCAGGCGGCGCTCTACTACCTTGCGCGGATGCTGACGGCGGGCGAGGAGCCGCTCTACGTGCTGCGCCGGCTGGTCCGCTTCGCCAGCGAGGACATTGGCCTCGCCGACCCGCAGGCGCTGGTCCAGTGCCTTGCCGCCAAGCAGGCCTACGAATTCCTCGGCAGCCCCGAGGGCGAGCTGGCCTTGGTGCAGGCCTGCCTCTACCTCGCCACCGCGCCCAAATCGAACGCCGCCTACATGGCCCAGAAGGAAGCCTGGAAAAGCGCGAAGGAAACCGGGTCGCTCTCGCCCCCGGCCGCGATCCTCAACGCCCCGACCAAGCTGATGAAAGACATCGGGTACGGGGCGAACTATGCCTACGATCACAATGATCCTGAAGGATTTTCCGGTGCCGATTACTGGCCCGACGGCATGACGCCGCAGAGCTTTTACCGCCCGGTCGAACGCGGTTTCGAGCGCGAGGTGCTGAAGCGGCTCGAATGGTGGGAGAAACGGCGGGCCGAGCGGCGCGGGGCATGACGCCCGGCCGCTTTGCCCATTTCGCCGCGATCGACTGGTCGGGCGCGGCGGGCGAGCGCCAGCGGGGGATCGCCGTGGCGCTATGCGCGGCAGGCGATACCGCCCCCCGCCTGATCCGCCCGGGCCACATCTGGAGCCGCGCCGAAGTGCTCGACTGGCTGGTGCACGACCTGCCCGCCGATACGCTGGTGGGGATGGACCTCGGCCAGTCGCTGCCCTTTGCCGATGCCGGGGCCTTCTTTCCGGGCTGGGCCGCCAGCCCGGCCGACGCGCGCAGCCTGTGGGCGCTGGTGGAACACATCTGCGCCGCCGAGCCGCATCTGGGCGTTGCCAGCTTCGTCGATCACCCCGAAGCCAGCCGCCACTTCCGCCGCCATGGCGGCCGCGAGGGCGACCGCTTCCTCCTCCCCGGCGCGGCCGACCGGCGCGGGCGGATGCGGCTGACCGAGGCAGCCCAGCAGGCTATGGGCTGCCGGCCGACCTCGAACTTCAATCTGGTCGGAGCGGCACAGGTAGGAAAATCAAGTCTTTCCGGGATGAGGTTGCTGCATCGTCTGAACCATATGCTGCCGGTCTGGCCGATCGATCCCCTGCCCGCCAGCGGCTCGGCGCTGGTCGAGATCTATACCAGCCTCGCCGCCCTGGCGGGCGGCTGTGCGCCGGGGCGGACCAAGCTTCGCGATCACGCGGCTCTCAACCGTGCGCTCGCCGCGCTGGACAGCCCGCCGGTACCGGGGGCCGGACCGATCAGCGATCATGCCGCCGATGCCCTGATCACCGCCGCATGGCTGCGCCACGCCGCGCCCCGGGCCGGGCCGTGGCGCCCCGCCGGCCTCGATGCCGTCGCCCGCACCGAGGGCTGGACCTTCGGCGCGCTGTAAGGCAAGGGCCAAGCCAGCGCCGGCTTAGCTCAGTTGGTAGAGCACCTGATTTGTAATCAGGGGGTCAGGGGTTCGAAGCCTCTAGCCGGCACCATGCCTCCCTCCGTAGACGTTCGCCAGGGATTGGCTGAGCGAGCAAACATCGGGCAGGACGCGGCGGGAGCGGGCGGGCAGGATCCTTGTGCATTGGCCTGCCCGACCAGCGTTTGGCTGGTGACCGGTTGCGATCAGGCGGACGGCCCATTACCAACTGCGCTGGACAAAGAGAGAGGTGGATCGTGGCAAAGCTCAAGTCGGCCTGGTTGGCGGTGCTGCTGCTCCCTTTGTGCCCTGCGGCAGCCGTTGCGGAGGAAAGCGCCAAGACGGCAGCGGACGCCCCGAAATTGACCCCCGTAACAATCGACAGCTACGTTCGGGCGGAAACCGACCGCCACTTCAAGCAGCGCGTCGAACAGGGCGCCCTGGGCAGGTTCCATGTCGAGCGCGGACCGATCCCGGTCGACAGGCAGCCGGTGGTTCGGATGAACCGCGACACGCCCTACAGCACGGCGATTTTCGACCTGACCAACCCGGTCACGATTGAAATGCCAGACACTCGCGGTCGCTACCAGACGCTGGTGATCATCAACGAGGATCATTACATCCAGCATGTCAGCTATGCCCCGGGGAAATACACCTTCACTCGCGAAAAGATGGGGACGCGCTACATTCAGGCGTCGATCCGCACCCTGGTCAACCCGGAAGATCCGGCCGATGTGCTGGCCATGACCAAAGCCCAGGATGAGGTCAGGGTGTACCAGTCCGATCCCGGGAAGTTTGAAATTCCCAACTGGGATTACGCCAGCCTGGCCAAGCTGACCAAGGCCATCGTGCAAATGGGTCCCTGGCTGCCGGACAGCCGCCGGATCTTCGGGTCACGGGCCGATACCGATCCGGTGCGTCATCTGATCGGCACGGCTGGCGGGATCTTCGGCATTGGCGAGCGGGACGCGCTCTATTTCACAAGGTTTCCGAAAAACAACGATGGGGCAATGGCCTACAGCCTGACCGTCAGGGATGTGCCGGTCGACGCCTTCTGGTCGATCACCGTCTACAACAAGGACGGGTTCTACGAGGCCCCCGAAAATGCGATTTCGCTCAACAGCTATACCGCGCGGAAGAGCCAGGACGGCTCGTACATCATCCATTTCGGCGGCGACCCCAAGGCGCCTAACTACCTGCGAATCATGCCGGGGTGGAACTATGTGGTGCGGCTGTATCGGCCGAGGGCCGAGATTCTGGATGGCACGTGGAAGTTTCCCGAAGCGGTGCCCGCCGGCTAGGCGTGGCGCCAAGCGCATTGCACAACCTGCTCACGCAGAATGGCTGATGGGAGACCCCGCTTCAGGCTAGAGCGATTTCTGCACCAGCCTCCGTCGCTCCCGGCAGCCCGCCGGTCTGGCGCAGCGCCTCGCCCAGCGCGAGGCCGGCCGACATCGCGAGGTTCATCGAGCGCACCGCGGGCCGCATCGGCAACCGCACCCGCGCCGGGCAGGCCGTGGCAACCGCCTCGGGCACCCCGCCACTTTCCTTGCCGAACAGCAGCACATCGTCGGGCCGGAAGGCGAAATCGTAGGCCGAATGGCTGGCCTTGGTGCTGAACAACACCAGCCGCGCCGCGCCGATGCTGGCGCAAAAACTGGCAAAGTCCGGGTGGCGCACCACCGCCACGTGGTCGATGTAATCCATCGCCGCGCGGCGCACCCGGCGGTCATCCCAGACAAAGCCCATCGGCTCGATCAGGTCGACCGCCGCGCCCAGGCAGGCGCCCAGCCGCAGCACCGCGCCGACATTGCCGGCGATCTCGGGTTCGAACAGGGCGATGCGCATCGCCGGGCAGCGCGCCGGGTCAGGCGGGGTAGAAGCGGGCGATCGAATCGACCTCGGCGGCGGGCTTGGGCAGCGGCTGGCCATCCGGCCCCTCGATCTCGATCGTCACCCGCTGCATCACCTGATAGCCGCCCTTGATCTCCTCGGCCTTGAGCAGTTCCGAGCGGGCGCGGATCCGCGAGCCGACCGGCACCGGCGAGATGAAGCGCAGCCGGTCGGCCCCGACGTTGACGGCATGGCTGATCCCCTTCACCTCGATCAGCTGCGGGCCGAAATAGGCCACCAGGCTGAGCGTCAGGTAGCCGTGGGCGATGGTGGTGCCGAAGGGGCCCTGGCGGCTCTTTTCGACATCGATGTGGATCCACTGGTGATCGTCGGTGGCGTCGGCGAACAGGTTGACCCGGTCCTGCTCGATCTTCAGCCACGGGGTCGGGCCGAACTGGGTGCCTTCCTTGCCGACCAGCTCGGCGGGGTGGTTGAAGGTGGTGAGCATCGGCGGATCCTTTCGCATGGACGGTTCGGGGCCAGCCTGCGGATATCGCCGCCGAAATCAAGCCCCCCCGCGATCATGCCCCCATTGACCCCCCGGCGCGGCTCCGGCAACAACCGGGGATCGAGTGAGAGGAGACCAGCTTGTCGACCGACCGCGCCACGGCCAACACCGGCACCACCCCGGTCCGCGAGGGCTTCGCCTTTGACGAAGGCGCGCTTGATGCGTGGATGCGGGCCCATGTCGATGGCTATGCCGGGCCGCTGAGCGTCGAACAGTTCAAGGGCGGCCAGTCAAACCCGACCTACAAGCTGACCACCCCCACCCGCCATTACGTCCTGCGCCGCAAGCCGCCGGGCAAGCTGCTGCCCGGGGCCCATGCCGTGGAGCGCGAGGCCATGGCGATGAGCCGGCTGGGCGCGGCGGGCCTGCCGGTGCCGCACGTCTATGGCCTGTGCGACGACGATGCGGTGATCGGCAGCTGGTTCTTCGTGATGGAACTGGTCGAGGGGCGGATCTTCTGGAACTCGTCGTTCCCCGAAGTGGCCCCGGCGGAGCGCCCGGCCTATTTCGACGCGATGAACGCCACCATCGCCCAGCTGCACGGGTTCGATCCGGTGGCGATCGGGATGGGCGACTATGGCAAGCCGGGCAACTATTTCGCCCGCCAGATCGGCCGCTGGAGCCGGCAATACCTTGAGGACGAAGCCGCCGGGCGCCTGCCCGACATGGACGCGCTGGCCGCATGGCTGCCGCAGGCGATCCCGCCCGGCGACGAGACCAGCGTGGTTCACGGCGATTTCCGCTGCGACAACATGATCTTCCACCCCACCGAGCCGCGGGTGATCGCGGTGCTGGACTGGGAGCTTTCCACGCTGGGCCATCCGCTGGCCGATTTCGCCTACCACGCGATGATGTACCGGATGCCGGCCGATCCGCTGGGCGGCCTTGCCGGGCTGGACCTCCCCGCGCTGAACGTTCCGACCGAGGCCGACTATGTCGCCGCCTATTGCCGCCGCACCGGGCGCGAGCGCATTGCCAACTGGGATTTCTATCAGGCCTTCAACCTGTTCCGGCTTGCCGCGATCGTCCACGGGATCAAGGGCCGGGCACTGCGCGGCAATGCCGCCAGCGCGGCAGCGGCCGAGCGGATCGCCACCCTGCCCGCACTGGCCCGGCTGGGCCGCGAGGCGATGGAGCGCTGTGGCTGAGCCACGCACCCCCGCCGCCGACCTGCTGGCGGGGCTGGCTGTGGCCGGGCTGATCCTGCCCGAAGCGGTGGCCTATGCCGGGATCGCCGGCCTGGCGCCGGGCCACGCCCTTGCCGCCGGAATCGCCGGGGGGCTGGCCTATGCCCTGGCGGGGCGCAGCCGCTTCGCGGTGGTTGCCCCCACCTCATCCTCTGCCGCGATCCTCGCGGCGGCGATTGCCAGCCTGGGCGCCGATCCCGCCACCCTGGCCCCGGCCATGGTCGCGCTGGTGGCGCTGATCTTCGGCACGCTGGCGCTGTTCCGCCTTGGCAGCCTGTCGGGCTTCATCTCGCGCCCGGTGCTGCGCGGCTTCGCCCTTGGCCTGGCCGCAACGATCATCATCCGCCAGTTGCCCAAGCTGGCCGGAGTGCACCTTGCCGGCGGGCCGGTGTGGCAAACCATGGCCGGGCTGGCCGGATCGGCGGCCCGCTGGAACCCGGCCAGCATCGCCGCCGGCGCCGCCGCGCTGGCCCTGCTGGTGGCGTTGCGCCGCCTGCCACAGCTGCCCGGCGCCTTGCTGGTGATCCTGTCGGGCATTGCCCTGGGCGCCAGTGGCATGGCGGCACGCTGGGGGATCGCGCTGGCCGGCCCCATCGCCCTGGCGCCGCCCGCGCTGGCCCTGCCACCGCTGGCGCTGGTGCCGCGGCTGACCGAACTGGCCGCGCCGATTGCGTTGATCCTGTTCGCCGAAAGCTGGGGGACGATGCGCAACCTGGCGCTGCGCCATGGCGACGGGCTGGATGCCAACCGCGAACTGGCCGCGCTGGGGCTGGCCAACCTGGCTTCGGCCATGGCCCAGGGCATGCCGGTGGGCGCGGGCTTTTCCGCCGGCGCCGCCAATGCCGCCGCCGGGGCGCAGAGCCGCCTGGCCCAACTTTGCGCAGCGGTGGCCCTGCTGGGGCTGGCACTGTTCGCCGGACGCTGGATCGCGCAGATCCCCGAACCGGTGCTGGCGGCGGTGGTGATCGCCGCGCTGACCCACGCGCTCGATCCCGCGCCGATCCGCCGCCTGTTCCACCTGCGCCGCGATCAGTGGGTGGCGCTGGCCGCTGCGCTGGGGGTGCTGGCACTGGGGGTGCTGAGCGGGATGCTGGCCGCCATCGCCCTGTCGATCGCCATGCTGCTGTACGACCTTGCCCACCCCTCGATCAGCGAACTGGGCCGACTGGGCGAGAGCCACGATTTCGTCGACCTTGCCCGCCACGGCGAGGCGCGGCGGCTGCCCGGCGTGGCGATCTTCCGCCCCAATGCCCCGCTGTTCTTCGCCAATGCCGAAGCGACCCTTTCGGCCATCGCCGCCCGCGCGCATGGTGCCGGGCGGGTGGTGCTGAGCCTTGAGCAGAGCGCCGATCTCGACAGCACCGCCGCCGAGGCGCTGGGCGAATTCGCCGCGCTGCTGGCCCGGCGCGGACAGCACCTGACCCTTGCCCGGGCGCACGATGCCGTGCGGCTGATCCTGCGCCGCTCGGGCCAGCGCAAGCTGGCCGAGAGCGCCACCTTCTCGGTCGCAGATGCCGCCGCGCTGGCCGGCAATGGCTGGCGCGACGCGGTGGTCTAGGTTAAACCGCCGCCAGCAGGAGCTTGCCCGATGGCCATGGCCCACCGCCTCAATCCCGTGCTGCACCCGGTGGCCATTGCCGCCCTGCGCCCCACGCAGCTGACCGTCGGGCTGCGCGAGGTGGAGCGCAAGCGGGCCGAATGGCGCACCCGCCCGGCGCACGAGCGCGGCGAATACCTTGGCCGGCACATGATCCCGGCGGTGCTGGGCCCCGGCGAGGTCTATTGGCTGGTCGATCACCACCACCTGGCCCGGGCGCTGCATGAAGAGGGCGAGGAACAGGTGCTGGTCACCGTGCTGGCCCGGCTGCACCACCTGCCGAAGAAGCGCTTCATGGCCTTCATGGACGCGCACAACTGGCTGCACCCCTATGACGAGGCCGGCAAGCGGCGCGAGTGGAAGGCCCTGCCCCGCCATGTCTCGGGGCTGGTGGACGACCCCTATCGCAGCCTGGCCGGCGCGCTGCGCATGGCCGGCGGCTATGCCAAGAGCCCGGCGCCCTACAGCGAATTCCTCTGGGCCGATTTCCTGCGCGACCGGATCAAGCCGAAACTGCTCGACGAGCATTTCGAGCGCGCGCTGGCCCGGGCGCTGGAGCTTGCCCGCAGCCATGCCGCGCACCACCTGCCCGGCTGGGCCGGGCCCGAAACCGGGCCTGGCTGAACCGCCACCCCGCGGCTTATCCTTAAACCCTTGTTTACCACGTTGCGCTAGCTTGGCTTTACCGCGCGGGTTGCCGCGTGGCCGGAGCAAGCATTGCGATGTTAGAAACTGCCACCAGCCCTGCCAGCCCCGCGCCGCAGCTGCGCGGCGCCGATCGTTCATCGCTGCTGCTGCGGATTGCCAAGCTGGTCACCCAGAGCGGCGAATATGTCTGCCTGGTGCGCGACGTATCGTGGACCGGGCTGCGCCTGCGGCTGTTCCACGAACTGCCCGACGAAACCTTCGTCTTCCTCCAGCTGGCCAACGGCGAGATCTATCCGGTCGAAAAGATCTGGACCAAGGGCGATCAGGCCGGCTTCCGCTTTGCCGAACCGGTGGACGTCAGCGAATTCATCTCCGAACCCAGCCCCTGGCCGCGCCGGCCGATCCGCCTGAAGATCGAGGCCCCGGGCCTGGCCTTCGTCGGCTCGACCGCGATCTCGGTCAACCTCAAGGATCTGTCGCAGGGCGGCGCCCGGGTCGAGGCCTTTGGCCACCTGATGATCGGCCAGCCGCTGCGCCTGCTGATCGATGGCCTGCCCGAACGCTGGGGCCGCGTCTCGTGGCGGCGCGGGTTCGATCACGGGATGGCCTTCGAACACCAGTTCCGGCTCGACGAACTGGCCGCCCACGCGCTGACCCTCCAGCCGCTCAAGCCCGCTGGCGACAAGGCCGACGCGCGCTACGCCTGACGGCCGCCTAGGGCAGCTGCAGCCCCACCAGGTTCAGCAGCGCCAGCAGCACGCCCAGGCCGGCCATGGCGCAGGCGCCCTTCACGATCCGCTCGCTCTGCGCGACCAGCGCGATCGACAGCAGCACGATCGCCACCTGCAGCAGCGTCTCGCCCAGCTCATAGCCCTCGGCGGCATGGGCCTTGGCGATCGATTCGGCGCGCAGCTCGCCACCCTTTTCCTGCAGCTGGTTGATCGAGTGGCCCTTGCCGTCACCCTGCCGCAGCTTCACCGCCTGGGCCATGAAGCCGGCGCGCACCTCATGATCGAGCGCCGGGGCATTGCCCGCCGCGATCAGCACCGTCTCGCGCACTTCCTTGGCCTGCATCCAGGCATAGGTGTCGCTGGCCTCGATCGACTTCAGCAGGCTGTCGCGCTGGGCGCTGGCCGACAGGGTGTGCACCACCGCCAGCAGCACCGCAAAGACGCCAACCAGCACCGAAACCCGCTCGCGAAAGCCCTTTTCCGCCTTCTTCTCGGCCACCTCGGCAGCCTCGTGCCGCGCCTCGGTTTCTTCGATTGCCTCCTCGATCAGCTCGCGGGCTTCGTGGGCTTCCATGTCTTTTCCTTGCGTCAAGCTTGCCCGTGACCGGCGTCACGGTACTGTGCGGTCAATTGGGGCATGATGGCCTGATCGGCAAGGGGGGCGCCACGATGGCCAAAGTCAATGTCACCATCAAGGTTTCAGCCGGCGCGCAGGTGCATCGCTGGCACGTCTGGCTGACCCAGGGGAACGACGAGATCGACCTGGACTTTGCCGGCAACACCACCGCCACCGTGCAACTTGAAGAGGATGCCCACTACGACCTGCAGTGGTTCTTCGCCGGGCCGGTCGGGCAAAGCCTGAAGCTGGCGGTAAAGCAGGGCAGTACCGCGCTGCTCGATCCCGCCCCCAACCACAAGCTGACCGACGACGATCTGGATGATGCCCAGAGCGGAGGCAAATACATGCAATGGGTCAACCAGTTCGTCACCAATGCGGCGGAGGCCTGAGATGACCCGTTGCCCGACCATGCTGGCCCTCCCCGCCCTGCTCGCGCTGATGCCCGGCCTCGCCTCGGCCCAGACCGCGCCGGTCGATCCGGTGCGGCAGGAAATCGCCGAGCTGAAGCGCCGGCTGGCCGACCTGGAGGCGCGGTTGCCGCCCGAGCCGGCGGCGGCCCCGGCGCCGGCCACCCCGGCACCGGCCCCTTCTGCCGCTGTCGCGTCGGCACCCGTCGCGCCGGCTCCGGCGGCCGCGCCGCACCTCGCGAGCGCCTCGGCCAGCGAGCAGGATGTCGCCGCCTTGAAGGGCCGGGCACCGCACAATGTCATCGCCGGCCCGCTCGATACGCCGGTCCAGTCGCCCAACAACCACATCGCCTTCCAGTTCAACGCCGGCACCACCGCGTCGAGCGCCCAGCTGCTGCTGTCGACCCAGGTTTCGTCGACCGCGTCGGACCACGGGCACGGCACCATCGGCCACTTCCAGACCCTGTCGCTGGCGCTGTCTTCGCCGCTGAACGGTAACGACAGCGCCACGCTGGGCACGCTGGACGGGTTGGCCAATGGCTTCAAGGTCGGGCTGTCGTTCACCGACTTCATCACCCGGCTGCACAAGCTCTCGGTTGTCGACAAGGACGCGCTGCTGCTGCGCGCCCGCCGCACCTGCGCCGCCAAGAACCCCGGCAAGCCCGAGGCCTGCAAGGATGGCGGCGACGAGCCTGCCTTCATCAGCGAGCAGCTGGGCGCCGATGCGGTGCACGATTTCATCCGCGGCATCGCCCCGATCACCAGCATGGCCTGGGGGCTGACCGCCTCGGTCGGCTACAAGAAGTACGATTTCCTCGATCCCGCCAGCGGGGCCCCGGGCAAGGGCCAGACCCATTTCCCGGTCGGGGCCAAGCTGTTCGCGGCAGCCTACCCGGCGGGGCAGACCACCGCGCTGGTCGGCTCGTTCGAATACCAGCACAAGTTCACCGAGGGTGACACCGGCACGCTGTGCCCGGGCGGCACCGGGCCGCAGCAATGCCAGACCGGCGCAATCGGCGCCCCCAAGGCCAGCGATTCCTACCTGTTTTCGGCCGGGATCAGGGCCCGCTACGATCTGGGCGAGCACGCGCTGATCCCGGCGATCGCGCTGTCACCATCGGTCACCTACGATGCCCACAGCCACGATGTCGGGCTCGACCTGCCGGTGTACCTGGTGCCCGACAGCGACGGCAACCTGACCGGCGGACTGCGCTTCGGCTGGACCAGCGACAAGAACAAATTCGTCGCCGGGATCTTCGTCGGTTCGAAATTCGGCCTCAACCAATAGGGCGCCGGGGCGCGCTGCGCGGCCCCGGCAAAGTCTCCGGCTTATGAGGCCAGCACCGCCGTGCCGCGCGCGCCGTCCTGCAGTTCCAGGTTGAGCATTTCGGCCAGCAGGAAAGCCAGCTCGATCGACTGCGCACCGTTCAGGCGCGGGTCGCAATGGGTGTGATAGCGATCCGCCAGCCGCGCATCGGTGATGTCGACCAGCCCGCCGGTGCATTCGGTCACGTCCTGCCCGGTCATCTCGACATGGATCCCGCCGGCATGGGTGCCCTCGGCGCGATGCACGGCGAAGAAGCCGCGCACCTCGGCCAGGATCCGTTCGAACGGGCGGGTCTTGTAGCCGCTGTCGGCCTTGATCACGTTGCCGTGCATCGGATCGCAGCTCCACACCACCGGGTGCCCCTCGGCCTTCACCGCGCGGACCAGCGCGGGCAGGCCGGCCTCGACCTTGTCGTGCCCGAAGCGGGCGATCAGGGTGATCCGCCCCGCCTCGCGCGCCGGGTTCAGCACATCGAGCAGCCGCAGCAACGCATCGGGCGCCAGGCTGGGGCCGCACTTCATGCCTAGGGGGTTGCCCACCCCGCGAAGGAATTCGACATGGGCCGAACCCTCGAACCGGGTGCGGTCGCCGATCCACAGCATGTGCGCCGAGCAGTCGTACCACTGGCCGGTCAGCGAATCCTGCCGGGTCAGCGCCTGCTCGTAGGGCAGCAGCAGCGCCTCGTGGCTGGTGTAGAAGCTGGTGCCCTGCAGCTGCGGCACGGTCATCGGATCGACCCCGCAGGCGGCCATGAAGTCCAGCGCCTCGCCGATCCGGTCGGCCATGTCGGCAAAGCGTTCGCCCCACGGGCTCTTGCCGATATGGTCCAGCGTCCACTTGTGGACCTGGCGCAGGTTGGCATAGCCACCGGTGCTGAAGGCGCGCAGCAGGTTCAGCGTCGCCGCGCTCTGCGAATAGGCGCGCAGCATCCGTTCGGGATCGTTGCGGCGGATTTCCGGCTCGAACTCGATCCCGTTGATGATGTCACCCAGATAGCTGGGCAGCTCCACCCCGCCGATCGTCTCGGTCGGCGCGCTGCGCGGCTTGGCGAACTGGCCGGCCATGCGGCCCACCTTCACCACCGGCTGCTTGCTGGCGAAGGTCAGCACCACCGCCATCTGGAGCAGCACGCGGAAGGTGTCGCGGATGTTGTTGGGGTGGAATTCGGCGAAGCTCTCGGCGCAATCGCCGCCCTGCAGCAGAAAGCCCTTGCCCGCCGCGACCTGGGCCAGATCGGCCTGCAGCGCGCGTGCCTCGCCGGCGAAGACCAGCGGCGGAAAGCTGCCCAGCGTGCCCGTCACCCGGTCCAGCACCGCGCCGTCTTCATAGACGGGGTGGTGCCGCGCCTCGGCCTCAGTCCAGCTTTGGGGGGTCCAGCTCTTCGCCACAATGCACTCCTTGTCAGGCTGGCGCCCTTAGCGCCGCCGGGCCGGGAATGCAAAGAATCCGTAGGCCGTTACTTGCCCGGCAGCACCGCCAGCCGCCATGCCTTGCCCGGTGCCAGCCAGCGCCCGGCCAGCGCCTGCAGGTCGGCCGGGCTGGTCTCGACATAGTCGCGCATGATCGAGCGGATCGCGGTCAGCCGTGCGGGGTAACGCGTCGCCCCCTCGATCTGCCACATGAAGAAGGCGGTCGAGCTGGCGGCGCGGTTGACCTGCTGGCGCAAGGGTTCGGTCACCCGGGCCAGTTCGTCGGCGCTGACCGGCCGCGCGGCAAGATCGGCGGCGATGGCGTCGGCGGCCTCGAAAAAGCGCGGCACCATGTCCGGCGGCAGCTGGGCGATGGCCATCACCGTGCCACCATTGGCGCTGTCCCACGGCCAGTCGGCATTGACCTGCGGGGCATAGGAGGCCCCGGCCTTTTCGCGCAGCGCGTCAAGCAGCCGGTTGGCGAAGACCTGCGCCAGCACTTCCAGCCGGCGGCCCTCGCCGGTGCCGTCCACCCCGCCGCCGGTCGGCCAGCTGATCACCGCCGCCGCCTGGTTGGCATCGCCATGGTGGCGCAGCACCACGGGCGTGGCGCGCGGCTCGGGTAGAGGCAGCACCGGCAACATCGGATCAACCGCCGCGCGGGCGGGGATGGCGCCAAAACTGCGGCCCAGCGCCTCGACGGCGGCGGCGCGGTCGAAATCGCCATAGACCTGCACCTCGATCGGCCCGGCGGCCAGCTGCGGCGCCCAGGCGCGGCGGAAGCCATCGGCGGTCAGCCGGGCCAGCTGTTCGACCGACGGGGTCGCCCAGCGCGGATCGCCGCCGCGCTGCAGCCAGCGCAGATCGCGTTCCAGCACGCCCTGCGGCGCGGTGGCCAGCGACGCGGCCTGGATCTTCGCGGCGGCCAGCGCGCGTTCCACCGGCGCCGCATCCCAGCGCGGCATGGCCAGCTTGGCGGCGAACAGGTACAGCTGATCGGCCAGGTCTTCCTTGCGGGTATCCGCCGAGAAGGTGAAGCTGGTATCCTCGATGCGGAAATCGAAGCCCATCTTGCGCCCGGTCGAAATCCGGTCGAGCTCGTCCACCCCCATCTTGCCCTCGCCCGAGGGAACCAGCGCGCTGCGCCCCAGCGCCAGATAGGGCGCCTCGGCCGGGGCAAAGCCCAGCGTGCCGCGCCCGAACCGCACCCGCACCGCCACCCGGCCCGGATCATCGCGCGTCGGCCAGATCAGCACCTTGACCCCGTTGGCGAATTCCAGCTGCTCGATCCCCAGCAGCCCGGTGGGGATGGTCGCAACCAACTTGCCCGGCGGGCCGATCACCGGCTGATCGGCAAAGGACACCGGCCGGTTGTCGACCCGCGCCGCCGGGTCGGCCGCCACCGGGGCCAGCAACGCGGCGCGCAGCGCGGCGGGATCGGCCTCGGTCTTGTCCGGGGTGACGTAGAGCACCCGCAGCGCGGCGCCGCTGAACAGGCGCCGGGTATGTTCCTGCACCGCCTGCGGCGTGAACAGCGGCACCGAACGTTTGAAGATCGCCCAGACGGTTTCGGGGTTGGCCACCGTCTCGTGGATGTCGACCGCCTGGACCAGTTCGTCGGCCAGCCGGGCGCCGGGCAGCAGGCTGCGCTGCTGAACCTGGTTTTCATAGACCACGTTGATCTCGGCCACCTCGCGGGCGATGTCGTCGCGCGTCGGCGGGCTGGCCATGGCATCGGCAATCACCCCGCGCACCTCGGCCAGCGCCCCGCGCCAGTTGCCGTCGGTGGGGCTGATCGAGGCAAAGGTGCCCTCGATCGAGCGGCTGATGCTTTCGGACTGGACCTGCGCCGAAAGGAAGGCTCCACCGCGCCGCGCCTTGGCCTCCAGCCGGCGGTTGATGATCGCCTGGGCGATCTGGTCGAGCATCTGCCCCTGGTTGTAGACGATGGTATCGTTCTTCTCATGCCAGGCCCGGGCCCAGACCATGGTAAGCCCGCGCGGTAGTTCGGGTTCCACCATCACCCGGGGCATGGCCACCGGATTGGCCGGATCGGCGCCGGGCGGCAGGGTGGGAGCGCCGAAATCGGGCGCCGGCACGCGCGGCCCCTGCCCGCGCCAGTCGCCGAACCATTTGGCCACCAGCGCGGCCATCAGCTGCGGATCGGCATCGCCGGAGACCACCACCACCGCGTTTTCGGGCCGGTACCAGCGAGCATGGAAGGCACGGACGCTGTCGCCGCGCGCGGCGGTCAGGCTGGCCTCGGTGCCGATGGTGCCATGGTCGGCCAGCGGCTGGCCGGCGAACAGCGTTTCGCGGGTGGCATCGGCCACCCGTTCGGGCGCACCGCCGTGTTCGCGCTTTTCCGCCAGCACGATCGGCAGTTCGGCGCGGACATTGCCATCAGACAGCACCGGCTGGATCAGCATACCCGACAGCAGCTTGAAACTCTCGTCGAGGCTGGCCGGGGTGGCACCGGGCAGGTCGATCTTGAAGGTGGTGCCGGTGGCGGTGGTTTCGGCATTGGTGTCCGAACCAAAGGTCGCCCCCAGCCGCTGCCAGGTCGGGATCGCCTGGGCCTGGCCAAGGTACTTGCTCTCGCGGAACACCAGATGCTCGAGGAAGTGGGCATAGCCCTCTTCCCCGCGCCGCTCGAACATCGAGCCGACGTCCATCCGCACCCGGATCGAAACCTGCCCCGGCGGCACCCCGTTCTTGCGCACCGCCCAGCGCAGCCCGTTGGGCAGGGTGCCGAAGATCCATTCCTTGTCGTGCGGCACATCGCTGCCGCGATAGAGCCACGGGGCATCCTGCGGCGGCAGCACCGGCAGTGCCGTATCGCGGGCCACGGCAGGCGCCGCGATCAGGGCAAGCGGAACGAGTGCGAGGCGCAGCGCGCGGAACAGCGGGGTCATCGCGGCAGCTATATGGGCCCGCGGGCTTTACGGCCAGTGAATAGCGCGCGGCAAAGGCATTGCCCGGCACACGCCAAACCCCCATGATCGCGGCCTTGTCCCCCCGTGGAGGAACCCATGCCCGGCAATGAACCCACCCTTGGCAATGGCAGCTTCGAACTGAACGACATTCCCGAGGCCGCCGGCGCGCTGATCGGCAGCGCCCAGCGCCAGATGCAGAAGGCCGAGATCGAGCTGCTGCTGGAACTGCGCCGCTGGCGCCGCGCCTTCCGCAAGAACCATGTCGCCCCGCCCGACGATGGCGCGCTGACGCTGGGGCAGCGGATCGCCGACCGGGTGGCGGCGACCATGGGCTCGTGGCGCTTCATCATCATCCAGTCGGTGCTGCTGACTGCCTGGGTGGTGCTGAACATCACCGCCTGGGTGAAGGCGTGGGATCCCTACCCCTTCATCCTCCTGAACCTCGCGCTGTCGTTCCAGGCCGCCTATGCCGCGCCGATCATCATGATGAGCCAGAACCGCCAGGGCGACATCGACCGCAAGGCGGCCGAGAACGACTACAAGGTCAACATCAAGGCCGAGCTGGAGATCGAACTGCTGCACCAGAAGCTGGATTCGCTGCGCGAACAGGAAGTGCTGGCGCTGACGCAGGCGGTGAAGGAACTGTCTGCCATCATCGGCCGCCACAACCTGATCGACCCGCCGAAGGAGTAGTTGGGGGTAATCTGTTGTATTAATGGAATTTTATTTCGGGGCCAGCCGCACGCCCGACGCCAAATTCTCGAACTTCTCGCGTATCGCGCATGACAGCGAAAGTTTCGATGAAACTTTCTCCTTGCGAATCAATATGTTCAGCCATGTCAAAGAACAGGGCCATGGCTGGCACCTCGCGGGGATGTAGGAAAGGGGTTTTGTGGGCGGGAGGGGATATCGGTGGCGTGGACTTTGGGGGTTAATGCGACTGTCACCTTACCCCCCTCAGCGCGGCGCGATGGTATGGATATCCACGAAATGAACAGATTAGATATTTTGAGTCAGGCCCTCCATGCTGTGCAGGTGCTTGAAGCTGAGTTCCCTTCATCGCGGGTATTACACTCCGCAAGTGGGCAGCTTAGATACCTTATCGATCTTGAGATGGGGTGCGTAACCGACCGCTCACAGCTTGAGAGCATCAATTTGGGTGTCATAGCTGCGCGAGAGGTTGAAGATATGAGCCCGAGTGCGGCTCAAAAACTGCACGCCGCATCTCGGCAGGCACAGGCGATGCGAGGAGAATAGCCGGGTTTCGCGATTGCGATGACAGTGCACTGAATTGACGCGAGCTCTTAAAAATACGCGGGGTTACGGTGACAGTTGCAATAACCCCAAACGTCCCCAGCCCCAGTTGCACCGCCCACCCGCCGCGCGGCTTGGGGCTTGACCCACCCCCGCCACACCCTACATGCCGGGGGCAAGGAAAGGCCCCCGCGATGTTCATCGAAACCGAAAGCACGCCCAATCCGGCAACCCTGAAGTTCCTGCCCGGCCAGCCGGTGATGGAGGTGGGAAGCCGCGAGTTTCGCAGCGACGAGGAGGCCGCCGCCAGCCCGCTGGCCGAGGCGCTGTTCAGCCTGGGGGACATTACCGGGGTGCTGTTCGGGCGCGATTTCATCGCGGTTACCGCTGCGCCGGGCGTGGGCTGGGCCGCGCTGAAGCCGCAGGTGGTGGCGATGCTGCTCGACCATTTCGTCTCGGGCGCGCCCTTGTTCCACCCCGGCAGCGCAGCGGGGATCGCCGTGGGCGGCGAGGATGAGGCGCATATCGGCCACGACCCCGCCGATGCCGAGGTGGTCGACCAGATCCTTGACCTGATCGAAACCCGCATCCGCCCCGCCGTTGCCAACGATGGCGGCGATGTGGTCTATCGCGGCTTTCGCGAAGGGGTGGTCTACCTCTCGATGCAGGGCGCCTGTTCGGGCTGCCCCAGCAGCACCGCAACGCTGAAGAACGGGATCGAGAACCTGATCCGCCACTATGTGCCCGAAGTGAACGAAGTTCGCGCCGCGTAAGAGCCAAGGAACCCCTGCCGATGACCACCCCGCTGCCCGATGCCGCGCTAAACCGCCTGTTCCGCGAGGGGCGCAGCTATAACGGCTATCTCGACAAGCCGGTGAGCGAGGACCAGCTCCACGCTATCTGGGAGCTGATGAAGTGGGGGCCGACCAGCGCCAACATGCTGCCCGCGCGGCTGGTGTGGTGCGTCAGCGACGCGGCCAAGGCCAGGCTGGCCGGCTGCATGGGCGAGCCCAACGCCGGCAAGGTGCGCGCCGCCCCCGCCACGGTGATCATCGGCATGGACCTCGATTTCGCCGATCACCTGCCCGATCTGTTCCCCCATGCCGATGCGCGCAGCTGGTTTGCCGGGAACGAGCCGCTGATCCACGCCTCGGCCTTCCGCAACTCCTCGCTGCAGGGCGCCTACCTGATCCTCGCCGCCCGCGCGCTGGGGCTGGATACCGGGCCGATGTCGGGCTTCGACAATGCCGCGGTCGACGCCGCCTTCTTTGCCGACAGCCCGCGGGTGAAATCGAACTTCATCGCCACGCTGGGCTATGGCGACCCGGCCAGCATCTTCCCCCGCCTGCCCCGCCCCGCGTTCGAGCGGTTCAACACGATCGCCTGACAATGGCGCTGACGCTGGCCATCGATAGCGCGAGCGAGGCCTGCTCGGTCGCGCTGATTGATGGCGGGCAGCTGGTGGCGGGCACCATCCGCCAGCTGGGGCGCGGCCATGCCGAGGCGCTGGTGCCGATGATCGCCGCCCTGCCCGGCAAGGGCCGGGCGGACCGCATCCTGATCGGCCTGGGGCCGGGCAGCTTTACCGGAACCCGCATCGGCCTCGCCGCCGCGCGGGCGCTGGGGCTGGCCTGGGGGGTGCCGGTGCTGGGCTTTCCCAGCCTGGCGCTGGTGGCGGCACAGGCCCGCGCCGCCGCAGGCGCGCAGGCCGTGCTGGTGGCGATGACCGGCGGCCACGGCGAATGGTTCGTCGAGCCCTTTGATGCCGCCGGGCACAGTGCCGGCCCCCTGGCCGCGCTGCGCCCCGAGGTGGCCGCCGCCGATCCCACCGCGCTGGTCGCCGGCAGCCAGGCCGAGGCCCTGGTGGCGCGGCGCGGGCACGGCGAGGCACTGGCGCTGTGGCCCGATGCCCGGATGGCGGGGCTGCTGGGCGAAGAGCATTGCACCGCTGCGCTGGCGCCGATCTATGGCCGCCCGCCCGACGCCCGGCTGCCCGGCGGCCTGCCCGCGCCCGCGCCGGCATGATCGACGACCTCGACCGGATCATGGCGGTGATGGAGGCCGCCTTCGATCCCGCCTATGGCGAGGCCTGGACCCGTTCCCAGGTGAGCGATGCGCTGCTGCTGGGCCAGTGCCACTACCTGCTGATCGATGCCGAGGGCCAGGTGCCCGCCGAGGGCCAGCCCGCCGCCGGATTCGCCCTGCTGCGCCGCGCCTTCGACGAAGAGGAACTGCTGCTGTTCGCGGTGGTGCCGCAATGGCGGCGGCGCGGGCTTGGGGCCCGGCTGCTGCTGGCGGTGCTGGCCAAGGCCCGGGCCGGCGGGGTATCGCGCGTGCTGCTGGAAATGCGCCGGGGCAACCCGGCCGAGGCGCTTTACCGATTGCATGGCTTTGAACTCATAGGGATTCGCCCGCAGTATTACCGGGCAACCAATAATAGCCGGATCGACGCGCTGACCTTCGCTTGTCCGATCCAGTAATCATTACTTCAGCCTCGAAACTGTGCACAAAAATGGCATGGGATGTCGAATTTTCTTGATTGAAAATTCTTGACTGCCCAAGGAGCGGTCCACGTCGCCGGCAGCCGTGGAATCTTCATCCGCGCCACCCGGCCCGTAACCAGAAACAGACCAGAACCCGATCGGGTCGTCGCACAATACGAGGATATCATGGACAGCATTTCCAGCGATGTGAACGAAACGCTCATTACCCTCACTTCGGATATCGTTGCCGCGCATGTCAGCAACAATTCGGTGAGTGTTGAAGAACTTGCTGCGCTGATCAGCAACGTTTATTCCGCCCTCGCCGGGCTGGGCAAGGCGGCCCCCGTGGCCGAGGCCGCGCCGCTGAAGCCGGCCGTCTCGGTGCGTGCCTCGGTCAAGCCGGATCACATCACCTGCCTCGATTGCGGCATGGAACTGAAGATGCTGAAGCGCCACCTGTCGACTCACCACGGGATGAGCCCCGAGGACTACAAGGCCCGCTGGGGCCTGGGCGCCGACTATCCGCTGGTTGCCCCCAACTATGCCGACAAACGCCGCGATCTGGCGGTGAAGATCGGCCTGGGCCGCAAGCCCGGCGTGAAGCGCGGCCGCAAGCCCAAGGCCTGATCGGCCGCTCCGCGCCACCACTGCGCGGCTGTTCGGCCCGCCGGGGTTCACACCCGGCGGGCCGAATGCTATCTCCAAACTGTAACAGCCTTGCGACAAGGGTCTGAAAGTGAAGCAAGCAATCGATATCGAAACCCTGTGCGCCCAGCGTGGCCTGCGCATCACCGAGCAACGGCGGGTGATCGCGCGGGTGCTGTCGGACAGTCAGGACCACCCCGATGTCGACAAGCTGCACGAGCGCGCCGCGGCGATCGATCCGGGGATTTCGATCGCCACGGTCTATCGCACCGTCCGCCTGTTCGAGGAGGCCGGGATCCTTGATCGCCACGATTTCGGCGATGGTCGCGCCCGCTACGAGGCGGCACCGGAGGCGCACCATGATCACATGATCGACGTCGAAACCGGCAATGTCATCGAATTCGTCGACCCCGAGCTGGAGGCGCTGCAACGCCAGATCGCCGAGCGGCTGGGCTATCGCCTGGTCGATCACCGGCTGGAACTGTTCGGAGTCAAGCTTGGCCGTGAAAGCTAAGGTCAACCGCGCGGCGGATCAGCTGCGCGCCGCCCAGGCCGCACACCGCGCCCGCCGCGCCGACGCCCGCGCCGCCCAGCGCGCCGCCTGGACGGCCGGCGAAAGCTTTCGCCCCGATGCGCTGGGCTGGTGCCGGATCGGCCTGCGTGGCGCGATGGTGGTGCTGGCCATGGTGCTGCTGGTGCCGATCCATCTGGTCTGGCGGCGCATACGCTATGGCTCGCCGATCCCGATGCTGTTCCTGGCGCTGATCTCTCGGATGGCGGGCGCGCGGGTGGTGCGCCACGGCACCCCGCTGCGCCGCAACGTGATGTTCACCGCCAACCATGTCTCGTGGCTCGACATTCCGGCGATGGCCGGGCTGACCGGCTGTGCCTTCGTCGCCAAGGCCGAGGTGGGGACGACCCCGCTGATCGGCTGGCTGGCCAGCCTCAACCGCACCGTCTTCGTTGACCGCGAGGCGCGGATGGCGGTGGCCGAACAGGTCAACGAACTGCGCGAGGCGCTGGCCGACGCCTGGTCGATCACCATCTTCCCCGAAGGCACCACCACCGACGGCCATTCGCTGCTGCCGTTCAAGAGCAGCATGCTGCGGGTGCTTGAACCGCCCCCGGCAACGGTGCTGGTCCAGCCGGTGATGCTCGACTATGGCGCGGTGGCCGAATGGATCGGCTGGGTGGGCGACGAGCCTGGCATGGGCAATATCCTGCGGATATTCGCCCGGCCGGGCAGCTTTCCGCTGCACATCCATTTCCTCACGCCCTTCGACCCGCGCGACTATCCCGGCCGCAAGGCGATTGCCGCGGAATGCCAGCGCCGGGTGGGCGAGGCGCTGACCGCCGCGCTGGGCCATCCGCTGCGCCCCTTCCGCCACCATGTTGGCCCGGTGCGCTACCGGCCCCCGGAGAACGACGTCGCCGCCTGAGGCGCGTCAGCCGAACGGCCGCCCGGTGTAGTCGTATTCGATGCCGGCAAAGGTATCGCGGGCAAAGCCGTAGAGCAGTTTCAGCCCTTCGGGTCCGGCAACGATGGCGTGTTCGGTCCCCCCGGGGATGAAGGCGGCAACATCGGGGGCGATCGGCATCGCCTGATCGCCGGCATGGACCGTGGCAGACCCCGCAAGGCAGAAATAGAATTCGGCCGGATCGTGGCGGTGGAACTTCAGGTGCCCGCCGGGCGGAAATTCCGCTACCCCCACCACCAGCCCGGCGCTGGGGGTGCGATCGGCGCAGATCAGGGTCTGCCAGGTCAGCTCGCCATCGCGGGCCTCGCCCTCGAGCGGCAGGCCGCCATAGGCGACGGTGAAGGGCCGCAGGCTCATCCCAGCACCGCCTTGAGGTCGGCATAGGCCGCCGCGATCAGGGCGTGCACCGCCGCCTCGTCGGGCAGGGCGCCGGGGCGCAGCTTCACATGGCGCATGTATTGCCCCTTCCCTTCCAGCAGCCCGCCGGGATCGGGCAGTTCCGAACCCGCGAAGAAGCCGATCGCGGCATGCGCCCGATAGGCGCCGACATAGGCAAAGGCAGCGCCG
Organism: Pseudomonadota bacterium; assembly: GCA_018242165.1. Lineage (GTDB taxonomy): Bacteria > Pseudomonadota > Alphaproteobacteria > Sphingomonadales > Sphingomonadaceae > Novosphingobium. Next base: position 42,413 of record JAFECL010000017.1, on the reverse strand, counting down.
GCGATGCAGGCGGTGGGGCAATGATCGTGCATCACCTCGGCCACATCGGGGCCCAGCGCCTTCAGCCGGCCAAACCAGTGGGCGGCCAGCGCGCGGACCGGGCCATCGTCTGCCCCCAGCCAGGCGGCCACCGCAGGGTCGTGCGCCCGCGCATCGGGCAGGGTGAACAACCGTTCCATGCCCCCTGCCTAGCATTGCCCCCGCCCACCTTCAAATGCGCCCCTTCAAATAGCCCGCCAAATCGCGTAAGCGCCGCCTCCCATGCGCCCTACCCCCCGCCCCCAGACCTATCGGGTCAAAAGCTTCGGCTGCCAGATGAACGTCTATGATGGCGAGCGGATGGCCGAATTGTTGGGCGAGCAGGGCATCCGCCCGGCTGGCGACGATGAAGATGCCGATCTGGTAGTGCTGAACACCTGCCACATCCGCGAAAAGGCCGCCGAAAAGGTCTATTCCGACATCGGCCGCTTGCGCCGCGAGGATGGCACCAGCCCGCTGATCGCGGTGGCCGGCTGCGTCGCCCAGGCCGAGGGCGAGGAGATCATGGCCCGCGCCCCGGCGGTGCGGATGGTGGTTGGCCCGCAGAGCTATCACCGCCTGCCCGAGCTGATCGCGGAAGCCACCGAGGGCCGCCGCGCGATCGATACCGAGATGCCCGCCGAAACCAAGTTCGGCCACCTGCCCGCCCGCCGCCGCGCCGGGCCCACCGCCTTCCTGACGGTGCAGGAAGGTTGCGACAAGTTCTGCACCTATTGCGTGGTGCCCTATACCCGCGGCGCCGAAGTCTCGCGCCCCCATGCCGACCTGATCGCCGAGGCCGAACGGCTGGTGGGCGCCGGGGCGAAGGAAATCACCCTGCTGGGCCAGAACGTCAACGCCTGGAGCGGCGAGGATGCGGCGGGGCACCAGGTGGGCCTCGACGGGCTGATCCGCGACCTTGCCAAGCTGCCCGATCTGGCCCGGATCCGCTACACCACCAGCCACCCCAACGACATGAGCGCCGGGCTGATCGCCGCGCATGGCGAGGTGGAAAAGCTGATGCCCTTCCTGCACCTGCCGGTGCAATCGGGCAGCAACCGGGTGCTGAAGGCGATGAACCGCAGCCATTCGGCGGAGAGCTATCTGCGGCTGCTCGAACAGGTGCGCGCCGCGCGGCCCGACATTGCCCTGTCGGGCGATTTCATCGTCGGCTTCCCCGGCGAGAGCGAGGCCGAATTCGCGGAGACGCTGGGGATCGCTGACACGGTGGGCTATGCCCAGTGCTTCAGCTTCAAATACAGCCCCCGCCCCGGCACCCCAGCCGCCGACATGGCCGGCCAGATCGCGCCAGAGGTGATGGACGAGCGGCTGCAACGCCTGCAGGCCGCGATCAGCCGCCATGCCCTGGCCTTCAATCAGGCCAGCCTGGGCCGCGAAACCACTGTGCTGGTCGAGCGCAAGGGCCGCCATGCCGGCCAGTGGCTGGGCAAATCGCCGTGGCTGCAATCGGTGCACTTCGAGGGCGCGGCGGCGGTGGGCGACATGGTGCGGGTGCGGCTGGTGCAGGCCGGGCCCAATTCGCTGCATGGCGAGGTGCTGGGCTGAGACGCCCTCACGGCCTGACGTCGGCGGTCGCGCGCAGCACCTCCTGGTAGCTGTCAAACACCGCCTGCTGACGCATCCGTCGCGACCGGCACAGCAGCCCGATACAGGCGCTGGTTAGCGCCCCGGGCATCGCAATCCCTGTATAGACGAAGAGCGAAGACCAGCCGATCAGGCCCCTCAGAACACCCGCCACGCAAATGACGGCAACCAATGAAGGGACGGCAAGGCCAAGGGCAAACCAAAGGCGCTCAAGGTTACGAGAAGGTGGGGATGGCGGGATCATTCCTAACCTCACTCCCTTTCCCAGCGCCGACCAAAGAGCACGCTTGGCATTTGCAATGCTGCGACGAGGATCGCAACTCCGCAGATTAGTCGCTCCCCGCTTGCCGCACCTGTCTTAGTTTGATAATACAGCTTGCATTGCCGGGCCCGCGACCCCATCTTGGGCCCAGGCTCAACCGATGGATCACGCCCGCATGGCCACTACCCCCACCGACACTGCCGCCCCCACCATCACCCTCACCCCGCCCGATCCGGTGCCGGTGGTGGCCCCGGCGCAGGCCAGCGGGCTGGTGCCGGTTTCGGCCGAAGTGCAATCGAAGCTTGAGGCCAAGGTCGATTCCTTCGTTGCCGAACTGGTCGCGGTGGATGCCGCCAGCCCCGAATTCGGCAAAAAGGTCGATCAGCTGACCAATATGGGCCGCAAGGAAATCGCCGCCGCTGCGGGGATGTCGAACCGCTTTCTCGACCGGCCAGTGCGGGCGATGGACAAGGATTCGGGCGTCGGCAGCAACCTCGTCGAACTGCGCCGCACCATCGAAAGCCTGGACCCCAAGCGCGCCGGCAAGCTCTCGCCGGGCAAGAAGCTGCTGGGGATCATCCCCTTCGGCAATTCGCTGCAGCGCTATTTCGACAATTACACCTCGGCGCAGGGCCACATCAAGGCGATCCTCGACCGGCTGGCCAGCGGCAAGGACGAGCTGCTGATGGACAATGCCGCGATCGACGTCGAACGCGCCAAGCTGTGGGAGGCGATGGGCAGCCTCGAGCAGATGATCCACATCAGCCGCACGCTGGATGCCAAGCTGGAGGAAAAGGCCGCCGAATTCGACGCGACCGACCCGGCCAAGGCCAAGGCGATCCGCGAGAGCGCGCTGTTCTACACCCGCCAGCGCACCCAGGACCTGCTGACCCAGATGGCGGTTTCGGTGCAGGGCTACCTCGCGCTCGATTTGGTCAAGAAGAACAACGTCGAACTGGTGAAGGGGGTGGAGCGGGCCAGCACCACCACCGTCGGCGCGCTGCGCACCGCGGTTACCGTGGCCCAGGCGATGACCAACCAGCGGCTGGTGCTGCAGCAGATCACCTCGCTCAACCAGACGACGGCCGACATCATCGATTCGACCAGCGCCCTGCTGAAGGACCAGACCGGCAAGATCCACGAGCAGGCCGCCGCCAGCACCATCCCGCTGGAAACGCTGCAGCGCGCCTTCCAGAACATCTACGACACGATGGACACCATCGACACCTTCAAGCTGAAGGCGCTCGATTCGATGAAGCAGACGGTCAACACCCTGTCGGGCGAGGTCGAGAAGTCGAAGGCCTATATCGCCCGGGCGCAGGGCGCGGCGCAGGCGCAGGTGACGCACGAGGCGCCCAGCCTGCTGTCGCTGGAGAGCTGAGTGGCCGGCGAGGCGCACGACAGCACGGCGATCATGGCGGCCGCGCGCCGCAGCCTGGTCGATCAGCGTGCCGGTGGCCGCCGCCTTGCCGCGATCGGCCAGCACAGCGCCGCGCTGCGCCGGGCCGATCTGCTGGCGCGGGTCAAGCGGGCGGTGACCGGGGTGGCCGGATTAACTGTTGCGGTGATGGCCGCCGGGATGGTGATCGGTGGAATCGGGATCGGCGGCCTGATGCTGGCCGGGGCCGGGATCGTCGCCGCGGGGGCCCTGCTGCTCAATTATCCGCGCCTTTCCATGCCCGAACGCGCCGATCTTCCTGCAGCTCCGCTGCCGCGCATGGTCGGTCAGGTCGAACTGTGGCTCGAGGCCCAGCGCCCCCAGCTGCCCCCGCCGGCGGTTCGGCTTATTGACCAGATCGGTTCACAGCTTGATGCACTGAACCTCCAGCTCGCCCGCCTGAAGGAAGACAGTGCCGAGGCGGCCGACGTCCGCCGGCTGGTTGGCGAGCATCTGCCCTCGCTGGTCTCCGCGTATACCGAAATCCCGCGCCACCTGCGCGCCGAGCCGCGCGCCGGGGCCACCCCGGACGAACAGCTGACCGCCAGCCTGACCACGATCAGCGCCGAAATAGGGCAGGCGACGCGCAACCTGGCCGAAGGATCGCTCGACGCGCTGGCGATCCAGGCCCGTTATCTCGACAGCAAATATGGCGAGGCGGCGGCCGAGCCGCCGTCGCTGCCCGCACCGGGTGCGGCGCGCTGATGCAGCTGACCCTGCCGCACAGCCTGGGGGTGGCCGAAGCCTGCCGCCGCCTGCACGAACGCGCCCCTGAAATCGCCGATCTGGTGCCCGGTTTCGCCCGGGTGACCACCGATTGGCCCAGCGAAACCCGCATGGCGATGACCGTCAGCTCGCTGGGCAAGAGCCTGTCGGGCACGGTCGACGTGGCCGAGGATCACGTGGTCTTCACCCTCGACATTCCCGCCGCGCTGGCCTTCGCCCGCCCGCTGATCGAGAGCGCCCTGAACGAAAAGGGCCGCAAGCTGCTTCAATAGAACCAGTTCTGCCGCCAGCCAACCTGGCTCGGCACCGGATTGCCGTAGGCATCGGTGGCAGGCTTGAAGCGAAACCGTTGCTGCGCCAGCCGGCAGGTAATCGCATCGGCCTCCGGATCCGGGCCCGGAGAGTGGACCCGGCAGGCATTGACCCGGCCATCGGCCCCCACGCTCAGCACCACGGTCACCGAATGCCCCAGCCGCACGGCGCGGCCGGCCTTGGGATAGTCCCGCTCCTCGATCTCTCCCGAGAGCTTGACCGCCTTGGTGCCCGCCCCCGCGCCATAACCGCCTGCGCCGCTGCCGGGCCCCTGCCCCGGCCCGGCCGCCCCGCTGCCCGCCCCGGCGGCGCGCGCGCCCGAGGTTTCGGCGTTGCCGGTGGCGGCGGCCAGTGGGGCGATGATGGGCTTTGTCAACGATTGACTGGCCGCCACTGGGCGCGCCACGGCCTTGCGGCCCGCCGCACCGCTGGCCCCCGCAGCGGTCTTTGCCGGGGCCGGCGGCGGCGGCTTGGGGGCGGGCGGCGAGGTAAAGGCCACGGCGCGCAACGCGGCCTGCGCGATCTGGCGGGGCAGGCCGGGGGCAAAGCCATAGACCAGCGCCAGCAACACACCGGCCATCACCATGGCGGTCAGCGCGGCAGCCAGCGGACGGCTGGCGCGCGGGCGGCGTGGCGGGGGCAAGGTGGGCTCCATCGCCGCCGCTATGCCACCACGCCATGCCCGGCGCCACCGCCCGCCGCCGCCCCCTTGGCCAAGCCGCGCCGCGCAGCTACACCGGCGCGATGGCTCCGCTGCCCCCTGATGACGATCACGCCGCCCTGACCATGGCCGCGCAAGGTGGTGCGCTGTGCACCGTGGTGGCGATCGACGGCAGCTGGTCGCGCCGGCTGGGGGCGCAGCTGGCGGTGGCGGCCGATGGCAGCTGCACCGGCAGCCTGGCCGATGGCTGCCTCGAGGCAGCGCTGGCGCGCGCAGTGGCTGAGGCTGATGGACCGCAACTGCTGCGCTTTGGCCGGGGCTCGCCGTTTCTCGATGTTCGGTTGCCCTGCGGCAGCGGGATCGAGGTGCTGGTGGACCCGGCACCCGATCGCATCGCGCTGGCACGGGCAGTGGCCGATCTGGCCAGCCGGCGCGCGGCGCAGATCGACCTGCCCCTGCCCGGTGGTGGCACTTTCACCCGGCGCTATCTGCCGGCGTGCCGGTTGCTGGCGCTGGGCGCCGGGCCCGAACTGGCGGCGCTGGTTCGCCTGGCCGGGGCGGCAGGGGTGGCGGTGGAAAGCGCCGCACCGCTGGGCGAACCGGCCGACCATGCCCTGGCGCTGGGCGAAACCCCTGCCCTGCCCGTCGACCCGTGGACCGCGATTGCCGTGCTGTTCCACGATCACGAGTGGGAACGCGCCATCCTGCCCTGGGCGCTGGGGACGCAGGCCATGCTGGTGGGTGCGCAGGGTGGGGCCGGCGCGCGGGCGGCACGGGCCGAATGGCTGGCGCCCGATGCGCTGGCCCGGCTGGTCAGCCCGATCGGCCTTTCCCCCTCGGCACGCGGGCCCAGCACGCTGGCACTGTCGATCCTGGCCCAGGTGGTCGCCGCGCACGAGGCGCTGGCGCGTTGATCCGCCGCTGAATTTCCCCACCCACCCGCCGTTCTTGGGTCTGACAGGGGTGGGAGTTTTGCATGGCGCATTGCGATCTGGTGGTACTGGGCAGCGGCCCGGCGGGGCGCCGCGCGGCGGTACAGGCGGCCAAGCTGGGCCATTCGGTACTGGTGATCGATGATCGCAGCCGGGTTGGCGGGGTGTCGGTGCACACCGGCACGATCCCTTCCAAGACCCTGCGCGAAACCGCGCTGAACCTTTCCGGCTGGCGCGAGCGGGGGTTCTATGGCCGCTCGCACCGCCTGAAGCACGAGATCGGGGCAAGCGACCTGGCTCATCGCATGGCCAAGACACTGGAACATGAAATCGCCGTTCTGGAACATCAATTCGCCCGTAATGGGGTGAAAGTGGTTTTCGGCCATGGCGCCTTCGTCGATCCGCATACCATCGCCATCACCCAGGCCGGGGCCGATACGCAGGCCCGCCAGCTGGTCACCGCCGACAAGGTGCTGATCGCGGTGGGCACGCGCCCGCATCGCCCGGCAGGCATTCCCTTCAACGGCACCTCGGTGCTCGACAGCGACGATTTCGCCCTCGCGCCGCGCCTGCCGCGCAGCCTGACCGTGGTGGGCGGCGGGGTGATCGGGCTGGAATACGCGACGATCTTCTCGGCGCTCGACGTGCCCGTCACCCTGATCGAACCGCGCGCGCGGCTGCTGGAATTCATGGACGAGGAAGTGATCGAGCACCTCTCGTTCCTGATGCGCGACCGGGGCATGGTGCTGCGGTTGGGCAGCGAGGTTGAACGGATCCGCTTTGCCGCCAACGGCTGGCCGGTGACCATGCTGGCCGACGGGCGCCAGGCCTGCAGCGAGGTAGTGCTCTATGCCGCCGGCCGGGTGGGCGCCACGGCCGAGCTGAACCTTGCGGCCTGCGGGCTGGAAGCCGATTCGCGCGGGCGGCTGGCGGTGAACCCCGAAAGCTTCCAGACCATGGTGCCGCACATCTATGCCGCCGGCGACGTGATCGGCTTCCCCAGCCTGGCCTCCACCTCGATGGAGCAGGGCCGGGCGGCGGCCTGCCACGCCTTTGGCGAACCGGTGCCGGGGCTGGATCAGGCCTATCCGCTGGGCATCTACACCGTGCCCGAAATGTCGGCGGTGGGGCTGACCGAGGCCGAGGCCAAGGCGCGCGGGCTGGCCTTCGAATGCGGCATCGCCCGCTTTCGCGAAACCAGCCGGGGCCACATCATGGGGGTGGAAAGCGGCATCCTGAAGCTGGTCTGCTGCCGCGAGAGCCGCCGCCTGCTGGGCGTGCACATCATCGGCGAAGGCGCGACCGAACTGGTGCACATCGGCCAGGCGGTGATCAACCTGGGCGGCACGATCGACTATTTCGTCGAGAACAGCTTCAACTATCCGACCCTGGCCGAGGCCTACAAGGTGGCCGGGCTGGACGCCTGGAACCGCCTGCGCAATGCCAGCGGCGAGGTCGTGCCGCTGGCGCCGGTAAAGCGGAAGCGCAAGGCGGGCTAGGCAGGCATCCCGGTCCGGGCTAGCCTGAGCCCATGTTCACCCAGACCCTCACCTGCTCTGCTCCGCTGTGGCGCTGGACCGGCGGCGGGCAGGCCGGTTCGTGGCACTTCCTGACCATCACCGGCGCGGCGGGCGACCTGCTGTCGGCCACGGCGCTCGAACGGCGGCTGGAGGGCACCGGGCGCGGGTTCGGTTCACTGAAGGTGCGCGCGACAATCGGCGACAGCGTGTTCGCCACCTCGGTCTTCCCCTCGAAGAGCCAGGGCTGGCTGCTGCCGGTCAAGCGCAGCATCCGCCGCGCCGAGGATCTGGCCGAGGGGGACGTGGTGGAGGTTCGGCTGGAGTTTTAGAGCATCGCGCCAAAAAGTGGGAACCGGTTTTTGGCTTTTCGCGATGCGATCACAAGAACTTAGAGCAAACTGCATGACTCATATTTCACGCAGTTTGCGCTAAAGCCGCTCGGCCTGCGCCACTGCCTCGCTGGCGCGCAGCGAAGAGACGATACGGGTGAGGTGGGCCAGGTCGTCCACCTCCAGGTCCACCTCATAGGTGCCGAACAGGTCGTCGCGCCCCACCATCTGCAGGTGGACGATGTTGGCCCGGCTCTTGGCGAAGATCCCGGTCACCTCGGCCAGCGTGCCGGGACGGTTGTAGAGCACGCAGCGCAGCCGGCCGACCGCGCCGGTGGTGCGTTCGCCCCATTGCAGGTCAAGCCAGTCGGCATCGACGCCGTTGGCCAGCGTCAGGCAATCGATCGCGTGAACCTCCACCCCAACGCCGGCCACCTTCAGCCCGACGATCCGGTCGCCGGGCACCGGGTGGCAGCAATCGGCCAGATGGAAGGCCATGCCGGCGGTGAGGCCACGGATCGAGATCGCGCGTTCCTGCTTGGGCCACTGGTCGGGCGCGGGCAGGCTTTTGGCGCTGCCCGGCACCAGCGCCTCCATCACCGCCGCATCGGGCAGTTTGGCGGTGCCGATCGCCACCATCAGCTCTTCCTCGCGGGCAAAGCCCAGCCGCTTCACCGCCGCGCCGATCGCCTTCTTGCCGACCTTGGCCGGCAGCCGCTCGACGATCTCGTCGAACAGCTTGCGGCCGATCGCGGCCACCTCGGCGCGTTCCTTGGCGCGCACCGCGCGGCGGATCGCGGCGCGGGCCTTGCCGGTGACGGCAAAGCCCAGCCAGGCCAGCTGCGGCTCACCCTTGCCGCTCTTGATGATCTCGACCACGTCGCCGTTGAGGATCTCGGTGCGCAGCGGCATGTGGCGGCCGTTGATCTTGGCCCCCACCGCGCACGAACCCAGATCGGTGTGCACCGCATAGGCGAAATCGACCGGGGTCGAACCCTTGGGCAGCTGGAACAGCGCGCCCTTGGGGGTGAAGGCGAAAATCCGGTCCTGGTAGATCGCCATCCGGGTGTTTTCGAGCAGCTCGTCGGCATCGTGGCTGGCATCGACGATCTCGATCAGGTCGCGCAGCCAGCCGACCTGCCCGTCGGGCCGCACCCCGCCCTGCTTGTAGGCCCAGTGCGCCGCCAGCCCGAATTCGTTCAGCCGATGCATCTCGCGGGTGCGGATCTGCACCTCCATCCGCATCGAGTTCTCGTAGATCAGGCTGGTGTGCAGCGACTGGTAGCCGTTCGACTTGGGGGTCGAGATATAGTCCTTGAAGCGCCCCGGAATGACGTGCCAGGTGGTGTGCAGCACCCCCAGCGCGGAATAGCAGTCGGCCGGGCTGTCGCACAGCACGCGGAAGGCCATGATATCGGTGATCTGCTCGAACGAGACGTGCCGTTCGGCCATCTTCTTCCAGATCGAATAGGGGTGCTTTTCGCGCCCCGAAACCTCCACCTTCAGCCCCGCTTCGGCCAGCGCCTGCTTGATCGCCAGGGCAATCGCGCCAACCTGCCCGCCCTCGCTCTCGCGGATCTGGGCCAGCTTGCCGGTGATCAGCGCATAGCCGTCGGGCTCGATCTGCTCGAAGGCCAGCAGCTGCATCTCGCGCATGTATTCGTACATCCCCACCCGCTCGGCCAGGGGGGCGTAGATATCCATGGTTTCGCGGGCGATGCGGCGGCGCTTGTCCTCGCTCTTGATGAAATGCAGGGTGCGCATGTTGTGCAGCCGGTCGGCCAGCTTGACCAGCAGCACGCGCAGGTCTTCGCTCATCGCCAGCAGGAACTTGCGCAGGTTCTCGGCGGCGCGCTCGTTCTCGCCCATCGCCTCGATCTTCGAGAGCTTGGTCACCCCGTCGACCAGCCGGGCAACCTCGGGGCCGAACAGCTTCTCGATCTCGTCGATGGTCGCCAGCGTGTCCTCGACCGTGTCGTGCAACAGCGCGGTGACGATGGTTTCGGTGTCGAGCTTCAGCTCGGTCATCAGCCCGGCCACCTCGACCGGATGGCTGAAATAGGGATCGCCGCTCGCCCGCTTCTGGGTGCCGTGCTTCTGCACGGTATAGACATAGGCCCGGTTCAACAGGACATCATCCGCCCCGGGATCGTAGGCTTTTACCCGCTCGACGAGTTCATACTGGCGCAACATACCGACCGATGATGCGCGATACCGCCCGGATTGGACAGGAAAATCTGCGCCCGCCAGGCACTGCCCCGATGGTTTACGCGCCTTTAACCAGCCTGCCTGTATGACTGGCAGGTCGCCAATCAACCGGGGAGCACCATGGCCGACGTGAGACTGCTGGGCTTGCTGGCATTGAGCGCCGTGGGGGTCTTCGGGGCCTCCAAGGCGGACAGGCTGCTGCATTACACCCCGGTCGAGGCCAAGGTCGTGTCGATCGACGACGCCTGCTATCTCGAGGAAATCACGGGCCGGATCGTCAAGGGCGAGGTGCACCGCACCGATCCGATGACCTGCGCCCGTGCGCAGGAACTGAAGCAGGATCCCGATTACAAGCAGTTCGACCTCAAGGGCCGGATCACCGTGGCCTTTACCTATTCATCGCCGGCCGACGGCAAGGATCACACCGCCGATCTGGCCTTCGACTATCCCGCGCCGGAAACCATCACCACCCTTTCGGAAGGTGACGGCTTCACCGTGCGGGCGCACAAGACCGAACCCACCAAGGTGCTTCCCGACTGACGGTGGCGGGGCCCCTCGCCAGAGGAGCCCCGATCCGCTTCAGCGCAGCCGCACCGGCACATAGGCCGGCGGCTGGCCGCGGCGCAGCACCTGCAACAGCACCGCGGTGCGGTTCGCCGCCTTGGCATTGCCGATCACCGTATCCAGCTCGGCCGGGCTGGCCACCGCCTTGTAGTTGGCCGACAGCACGATATCGCCGCGCTGCAGCCCCTTGGCCCCGGCATCCGACGAGGGATCGACCGCGTTCAGCACCACCCCGCGCGTATCCTCGGCCACGCCCAGCTGGCGGGCGATCTGCGGATTGAGCGCCAGCACCGACAGGCCCAGCGCCTTTTCCGCCAGGTTGCCGGCGGGCTTGGCGCCCTTGCCGAAGCCACCGCCGGCGCGCGGGTCCGGGTTGAAGGTTTCGGCGGCCAGCTCTTCCTCGGTCGGGCGCTTGCCGATGGTGGCGGTCAGCGTCACCTTCTGGCCGTTGCGGATCAGCTCGACCGGCACGCGGCTGCCCGGCGGGGTATTGGCGACCAGGAACGACAGCGACTGTTCGCGGGTGATTTCCTTGCCGTTGACCGAGACGACCACGTCGCCCGGCTGGATCCCGGCCTGCGCCCCGGCCTTGCCCGGCTCGACCGACTGGACCAGTTCGCCCTTGTTGTGCGGCAGGCCCAGGCTTTCGGCCACATCGTCGGCCATCGGCTGGATGCGCACCCCAAGATAGCCGCGATCGATCGCCTGCCCCTTGACCAGCCGGTCGACGATCGGCGCGGCGATGTCGGCGGGGATGGCAAAGCCGATCCCGACGCTGCCGCCGCTGGGCGAATAGATCTGGTTGTTGATCCCGATCACCTGCCCCTTCATGTCGAACATCGGCCCGCCCGAGTTGCCCCGGTTGATCGCCGCGTCGGTCTGGATGTAGCGGTCATAGGCGCCGCCCTGGCCGGTGATGCGGGTCACCGCGCTGATGATCCCGGCGGTGACGGTGCCGCCCAGCCCGAAGGGGTTGCCGATGGCGATCACCCAGTCGCCCACCCGCGCCGCCTTGCTGTCGCCGAACTTGACGAAAGGCAGCGGATGGCCGGCGCTGATCTTCAGCACGGCAAGGTCGGACGAGGCATCGCGGCCGATCAGCTTGGCCGGGTATTCGGTGCCATCGTGCAGGGTGACGCTGATCGATTCGACCTCGCCCTGCCCCTCGGCGGTGATCACGTGGTTGTTGGTGACGACATAGCCGTCGGCCGAAATGACAAAGCCCGAGCCCAGCGATTGCGCCTCGCGGGTCTGTCCGCCGCCGCCTTCGCCGCCGCCGAACATCCCCTCGAAGGGGGTGCCAGCGAAGGGGTTCTGCGCTTCCACCCGCACCTTCTGGCGGGTCGAGATGTTGACCACGGCGGGCTGCAGTTGCTGGGTCAGCTCGGCGAACGAGGCCGGGGCCCCGGCGCGCGGCACCATCGCCGACATCCGCGTGGCGTCGTTCTGCGCCACCTGGGCGCCGGCGGGCAGGCCAGTGGCCAGCGAAATGGCAGCGCCGCCCAGCAGCAGCGCGCCCGTCAGTCCATAAGCGTATCGCACTAGGTTTCGTCCTTCACTGTGGCTGGCGGGGAACGGCACGCCCCCGCCCGATGCATGATACACCCCGCGCCAATACTGCCGCGCGCGGCTTAACCGGATTTGAATGGCGCGCCGGTTCAGCGGGCACTGCCGCCGCCCCTGAACTGGCGCAGGTATTCGCTGTCGGGGCCGATCACGATGGTTGTCCCGCCCTTGTCGTCGGGCCCGCCCAGCTGGGTCTTGTAACTGCGCATCGCCCGCCAGAAATCGTAGAATTCGACATCCTGGGCAAAGGCGCGGTCGGTGATCGCGGCCGCGGCGCGCTGGGCCTCGGCCTGACGCAGGCTGGCCTGGCCCTGCCCGCGCTCGCGCACCACCTGCGCCTCGTCCTTCAGCCGGTCGGCCATCCGGGCCAGCTGGGCCTCGCCCTCGTTGCCGCTGGCCAGGCTGACGCGGGTCAGTTCCACCCCGCGCACCCGCGCCCCCAGCTCGCGCGCCCGGGCATCCAGTTGCGGCACCACCGGCGCCAGCAGCCCGGCGCCATCGGCGGTCAGCCATTGCGGGGCCGAACGCTGGGCCAGCGCCGCACCCAGCACCGGGGCGAAAGCGCCGCGCAGCCGCGCTTCGGCGGCCTCGCTGGTCGCGGCGGCGCGGACCAGCCGCAGCGGATCGACCACTTCCAGCCGCACCAGCGCATCGACTTCCAGCCGCCGCCCGTCGACACTGGCCGCCGCCAGCCGGTCAAGCGCCAGCGGCTGGCTGCGCAGATCGACCCGCACCATCCGTTCGGCCAGCGGCCAGTGCCAGTCGAGCCCCGGCCCGGCCAGCCGCACCGGCTGGCCCAGCCGCAGCACCACCCCCACCTCGCCGGCGCGAACCATTGCCAGCGACGAGAAGGCCAGCGCCAGGACCAGCGCCGCCAGCCCCAGGGTCAGCGGGTAGGAGCGCAGCCAGCCAGCCCGGCCCGCCCCACGCGGTTGCCACGCCCCGGTCACGGCTGCCCCCCCCCGGCCGGCTTCTTCGGCGCGGGCAGGGTCAGCGCGCCGGTGCCGCCGATCACCTTGGGATTGCGGGCCAGCACGGTATCCATCATGTCGTAATAGAGCCGCCGCCGGGTCAGCGCCGGGGCGGCGCGATATTGCGCCAGATCGGCATTGAAGGCGCCAGCCTCGGCCTCGGCCCGGGCATTCAGCTCGCGGGCATAGGCCTCGGTCTGGTCGTCCAGCCGGGCAACCTCGTCCTGCGCCGCCTTCACCCGCGTCCAGCTGTCGGCCAGCCGCGCCGGGATCGCCACCTTGGTCAGTTCAAGCGATTCGACCCGCACCCCCAGCCCCCAGCGGTCGGCCCCGGCCTGGGCCCGGGCACGCGCCGCGCGCTCGAACTCGTCGCGCCGGGCCGGGCCCATCAGCCCGATCAGGTCGATCGCCCCCAGCCCCTCGCGCACCGCCGCCGCACCGGCGCCGCGCAGCGCCGCATCGGCATGGGCCACCCGGGCAAAGCGGGCCGGATCGGCCACATGATACCGCAGCCGCCAGGCCAGGTTGACCAGATAGCCATCGCCGGTCAGCAGCAGGTTCTCGCCGCCGCTGGCCGGCACCTCGATCAGGTCGGCACGCGCGCCCTGCACCCGCACCGCCTGCAGCGGCCACGGCCAGGTCAGGCTGAGCCCCGGGCCGATGGCGTGATCATAGCGCCCCAGCGTCGATACCGTGCCGCCCTCGTCAGGCGCCAGGACATGGATCGAGGTGAACCCCACCCAGACCAAGGCCAGCGCCGCCACCACCTGCAACAGCGCCCCGCGCGGCCCGGGCAGCAAGGCGCGCCACGCCGCCCAGCCGCGCGGCGGCCGGACAGGGGCGCGCAGCATGTCGTCCAGCCCGGCGGCACGGCGGCCATCCCCGGCGGGCCCGGGCAGCCACGGCGAGGGCGCCGGGCGGCTTTCAGGCTCGGGCCCGGTGGACGGGGCCGGATCGTTCATCGGAGGCTCGCGCTCGTTCATCGTGGTGGACTATAGGTATCCCGGACGCACAAAAACAGTGCCCGCACGCGCAATTTTGCGATACCAGCCCGCCAGCCATCCACCGGGAGACCCGCGCCACCATGTCCGATGCCAGCGACAGCACTGCCGATGCCCTGAAGGCCCGCCTGCCGGGCGAACTTTCCGCCCGGGTGCAATCGCTGCGGGTGGCGGGCGGCGTGGCGACGCTGGTGCTGGATGCCGGGGGGCTGAGCGAGGGCGAACGCGCCGCGCTGGAAGGCGCGGCGCGGGCCGCGCTGGCCGGGGCGGAAGGCGTGACCGAGGTGCGCGTGGCCATGATGGCCGACCGCGCTGCCACCCCGGCCAGCCCGGTGATCATCGCGGTCGGTTCGGGCAAGGGCGGGGTCGGCAAGAGCACGCTTTCGGCCAACCTGGCGGTGGCGCTGGCGCGGATGGGGCGCAAGGTCGGGCTGGTCGATGCCGATATCTACGGCCCCAGCCAGCCGCGCCTGCTGGGTGGCGAAGGGATCAAGCCCAAGGCCCGCGACAACAAGCTGGTGCCGGTGCCCAGCCGCTGGGGGGTGCCGCTGCTGTCTATGGGCCAGCTGATCGAGCCGGGCAAGGCGATCGCCTGGCGCGGGCCGATGGCTGGCAATGCGCTGGGCCAGCTGGTCGATGCCGAATGGGGCGATATCGAACTGCTGCTGATCGACCTGCCGCCGGGCACCGGGGACGTTCAGCTGACCATGGTCCAGCGCCACAAGCCGGCGGGGGCGGTGATCGTGTCCACCCCGCAGGATCTGGCGCTGATCGACGCCACCCGCGCGATCCAGCTGTTCGACACCGCCGGCGTGCCGGTGATCGGGGTGGTCGAGAACATGGCGGGCTATGTCTGCCCGCATTGCGGCGAAGTGTCGGACCCGTTCGGGGCCGGCGGGGCCGAGGCGATGGCCGTCCAGCTGGGCCAGGCCTTCCTCGGCCGGGTGCCGCTGACCCTGGCGATCCGCCAGGCCAGCGATGCCGGCGAGCCCCCCGCCGCGACCGACGGCCCCGAGGGGCAGGCCTTCGCCGCGATTGCCGCGCGGGTCGCCCGCTGGCTCGACAACCGCCGGGGCTGAGCGGCACGCATGGCCCTGACCCTGCCCCGCATCGATCGTCGCCGCCTGCTGGTGGGCGCCGGGGCGGGTGGCGCGCTGCTGGTCGGCTGGGCGCTGCTGCCCCGGGGTGAGGCCCCGGTGCTGGCCGCCGGGCCGGGCGAACTGGCGGCCGAGGGCTGGGTGCGGATCGGGCGCGACGGGATGGTCAGCGTGGCCGTGCCGGCGCTGGAAATGGGCCAGGGGGTGGCCACCGTGCTGGCCCGCATCGCCGCCCACGAATTGGGGGCCGACTGGCGCCGCGTCGCGCTGGCCCCGGTGCCGCCTTCCGCCGCGCAGGCCAATGTGGCGCTGGCCGCCGCCTGGGCGGAACTGTGGCTGCCGGGCTATTCCGGCGAACTGGAGGGCGACAGCCGCATCGCCCGCCACTGGGCGGAAGGCCATCGCTTCACCGCCACCGCCGCCGGCACCGCGCTGGCCGCGTGGGAGGCCCCGCTGCGCGAGGCCGCCGCCGCCGCCCGCACCCTGCTGGCCATGGAGGCGGCGGCGCGCTGGGGGGCCGACTGGCAGGCCTGCGAAGTGAAGGACGGCGCCGTGCTCCTCCATGGCCAGCGGCTGCCCTTTGCCCGGCTGGTCGCGGGGGCGGCGAAGCGCAACCCGCCATCGCCGGCGCCCTTGCGGCCCGAACCGCTGCGCGACCATGCCGGGGGCAGCGCCATGTTCCCCCGGCTCGATCTGCCCGCCCAGGTCGACGGCAGCCTGCAATTCGCCGGCGATATCCGCCTGCCCGGGATGGTCTATGCCGCGATCCGCCAGGCCCCGCCGGGCGAGGCGGCGCTGGGCAGTTACGACCCCGCCCCGGCGCGCAGCATTCCGGGCTTCCTGCGGCTGGTTCCGGGGCCCGACTGGCTGGCGGCGGTGGGCGAAACCAGCTGGGCGGCGGAGCGCGCCCTTTCCGCCGTGGCCCCGCGCTTCAAGGTTCATGCCCCGCTCGATTCGGTGAAGATCGAAACCGCGCTCGATGCGGCGCTGCGCAGCGGCAAGGGCCAGCGGGTCGCCACGCTGGGCGATGCCGATGGGGTGCTGGGCGGCACCCTGCCGATCACCCGCCGCTACGAGGTGGCGCCGGCCACCCACGCCATGCTCGAATGTGCCAGCGCCACGGTGCGGCTGCGCGATGGCCGGGCCGAACTGTGGCTGGCCGCGCAAGCGCCCGAGGCGGCGCGGGTGGCGGTGGCCGGGGCGCTGGGCATGGCGGCGGAGGATGTGCTGCTCTACCCGGTGCCGGCGGGCGGCAGTTTCGACCGCCGGCTCGATCATGCGCATGCGGTGCAGGCGGCGTTGATCGCCAAGGCCATGGGCCGCCCGGTGCAACTGGTGTGGGGCCGCTGGCAGGAGGCGGTTGCCGGCCTGCCGCGCCCGCCGGTGATGGCCCAGCTGGGCGCGCGGCTGGCCCCCTCGGGCGAGCTTTATGGCTGGAAGGCGCGGATCGCCGCCCCGCCCAGCTGGCACGAACTGGGCCGCCGGCTGTTCCATGGCGAGGGGCCGGCCAAGGCCATGCAAGCCGCCGCCGGCAGCGCCGACCGGCTGGTGGTGGCCGGCGCCATGCCGCCTTATGCCGTGCCCAACCTGTTGGTCGAACACGTCCCGGCCGACCTGGGCCTGCCGACCGGGCCGATGCGCGGCGGCGCGCATGGCTATACCGCCTTCTTCACCGAGAGCTTCATCGACGAACTGGCCGAGGCCGGGCGGCACGAGCCGCTCAGCTTCCGCATGGCCCTGCTGGGGGACGATCCGCGCCTGGCCCAATGCCTCCAGCGCGTCTCCGGTCTTGGCGGCTGGAACGGCGGGGGCGACCGGTCGGGCCAGGGGATTGCCTGCCACCGCATCGGCAGCCGGGCGGCGGGGGGCTGCATCGCCGCCGTCGCCATCGCCCGGCGCGACGAGCGCGGGCTGGTGGTCGAACGGATCGCCGCGGTGGCCGACATCGGCCAGATCGTGCACCACGACGTGGCCCGCCAGCAGATCGAGGGCGGGCTGATCTTTGGCATCGGCCTCGCCATCGGTTCGGCGCTGACCTATGCCAATGGCCTGCCAACCAGCGGGCGGCTGGCCGATCTCAACCTGCCGCGCCTGGCCGATTGCCCCGAGATCGCGGTGGAATTCATCGATTCATCCGCCCCCCCGTTCGACCCCGGCGAGCTGGGGGTGGCGGTGGCCGCCCCGGTGGTGGCCAATGCCCTCGCCTCGGCCACTGGCCTCAGGTTCCGCAAACTTCCTCTGGTATCCGACGCATGACCATCCTTCCCCCCGATCACCCCCCCGTTCCCGCGCCGCGCACCGGCGTGCTGCTGGTCAACCTCGGCACGCCCGAGGCGCCCACCCCGGCGGCGGTGCGGCGCTATCTGGCCGAATTCCTGATGGACCGCCGCGTGGTCGAGATCCCGCGGCTGGTGTGGTGGCCGATCCTCCACGGGATCATCCTGCGGGTGCGCCCCAGAAAGAGCGCCCATGCCTATGCCCAGGTGTGGACCAAGGATGGCTCGCCGCTGGCCGCGATCACCAAGGCGCAGGCCGGGGCGTTGCAGGCCCGGCTGGGCGATGGTGTGATGGTCGACTGGGCGATGCGCTATGGCCAGCCGGCCATCGCCGCGCAGCTGGCCAGAATGCACGCCGCCGGCTGCACCCGGGTGCTGGTGGCCCCGCTCTACCCCCAGTTCTCGGGCGCCACCACCGCCAGCGTCAGCGATGCGCTGGGCGCGGCGCTGGGCGCGATGCGCTGGCAGCCGGCCACCCGTACCCTGCCGCCCTATTACGACGATCCGCTGCATATCACCGCGCTGCGCGACGATCTGGCCGGCCAGCTGCGCGCCCTGCCCTTCGTGCCCGAGGTGCTGGTGCTGAGCTTCCACGGCATGCCCGAACGCACCCTGCACCTTGGCGACCCCTACCACTGCCAATGCCGCAAGACCGCGCGGCTGCTGAGCGAGGCGCTGGCGGCGGATTTCCCGAAGCTGCGGATCGAGGTCAGCTTCCAGTCGCGCTT
>JAFECL010000017.1:2600-24087 GCA_018242165.1 Pseudomonadota bacterium | reverse complement strand
ATCCGGGGGCGCGAGCAATTCGTCGAGGCCGGCGGGCGCGACTATGCGACGCTGGCCTGCCTCAACGCCGGCGAAGCGGGCATGGCCATGCTGGAGGCGCTGGTGCGGCGCGAACTGGCCGGCTGGATCTAGGCCGTGGTCCCGGCAGCGAACGCCTACTTCGGCGCCGGAGCCACCCGGTATCCGGCATCGGGGGCGACCCACATCACGTAGCTGTCGGGCATGGGCTCGCCATTGCCCTCGATGCGGCCCTGTTCGATGAATCCGGCACCGCTGGCATGGTAGCTCACGCAGATCTTCCTGCCGAACATCGCCGCCATCGCGGCTACAAGTTTCTCGCGCGCCGGCGCGGCCTGCACTTCCGGCACCACGGACCCGTTCACGCGAAGCTTTCCCCCGCGCACTGCCGCTTCCTCGAACCTGCCGCAGACCCACGGCCCCTCAAGCGAGGACCGGGCGGTGGTTTCGAAGGTTACCGGCTGCTCCCGCCCAAGCAGAACCTCGGCCACGGTCTGGTAGGTCCCGTCCCGGTTCAGCGTGTAGCGGGCGATCGAACGACAGGTTTTCGCCGCTTCATCGGGCTGGGTGCATTCAACCAGGCCGCGGCGCGCGCGGGCCAGCGGATCGGTCTCGGCCGGCGCAAGCGGCGGCGCCACAGCCTCGGCGGCAAGCAACGACAAAATCAGCAGCATCGCGGTGCTCCTCGCAATCCGATCAGAAATCCACCGCGATCCCGTTCTTCACCCAATCGCCATAGCGGGTGGGGGAAAGCCCGGCAGGGTCTTCCCCCACGGGCGCGGGGGCGGGGGCTGGCGGCGGGGTGTCCGACCAGTGGGCCGGCTTGGCAAAGGGCTTGGGCCGCTGGGTGGCGCGCTTGCTCATCGCGCTTCCATGCACCGGCTGGCGGCGGGGCGCAATCCCGCCTATGGCCCCGGGCAATGACTGACATCCCCGGCCTTCCCCCGCGCCGCGCCGCGCTGAAACTGCTCGATGCCGTGCTGCGCCGGGGCGAAACGCTCGATCAGGCGGGCCATGCCGCGACGCAAGGGCTGCGCGGGCCGGACAAGGCGCTGGCCAAGGCGCTGGCGGGCGAAGCGCTGCGCTGGCTGGCCGATCTCGACACGCTGATCGATTCGGCCACCCGCCAGCCCCTGCCCGACGATGCCAAGGCCCGCGCCGTGCTGCGGCTGATGCTGGCCGGCTGGCTGCGGCTGGAAACCCCGCCCCATGCCGCGATTGCCACCGCGCTGCCACTGCTGGCCGGCGGGCCACGGCGGCTGGCGCACGGGGTCTTTTCGACGCTGGCCAAGCGCGGGGTGGCCCTGCCCGCCACCCCCACCCTGCCCGCGCCGGTCGCGGACCGCTGGGGGCCACGCGGCGGCGCCATCGCCGCCGGGCTGGCGCTGCCCCCGCCGCTCGACCTGACGCTGCGCGATCCGGCGGAAACCACGCGCTGGGCCGATGAACTGGGCGGACAGTCGCTGGCCCCCGGCCATGTCCGGCTGGCGCGGGGCAGCGCGGTGGAACACCTGCCCGGCTTTGCCGAAGGGGCGTGGTGGGTGCAGGACCTTGCCGCCAGCCTGCCCGCGCGGCTGCTGGGCCCCGGCGATGGCCGCACCGTGCTCGATCTCTGCGCCGCGCCGGGGGGCAAGACCATGCAGCTGGCCGCCGCCGGCTGGCAGGTTACCGCGCTCGACGCCAGTGCGCGCCGGGCCGAGCGGCTGAAGGCCAACCTCGCCCGCACCCACCTGGGCGCCCATGTGGTGGTGGCCGATGCGCTGGCCTGGGAGCCTGATGGCACTTTCGATGCGGTGCTGCTCGATGCGCCCTGCAGTGCCACCGGCACCTGCCGCCGCCACCCCGATGTGCTGCACCGGGTCGGCGCGCGCCAGATTGCCGAAATGGCCGGGCTGCAGGCCGCGCTGCTGGCCCGCGCCGCGCGCTGGGTCTCGCCGGGGGGCCGGCTGGTCTATGCGGTCTGCTCGCTCGAAGCGGCCGAGGGCGAGGAACAGGCGGCACGGGTGGCCCTGGCCGCTGATCCGATCGTGGCCGGGGAACTGCCCGCCGGCCTGAACCCCACGGCGCAGGGCTGGCTGCGCACCGACCCGGCCCTGCTGGCCGAGGCCGGCGGGCTCGACGGGTTCTTCGTGGCGCGCTGGCGGGGCTAAGGGCCCCGCCCGCCGCTTACTTGGGCGAAAGCACCATCAGCATCTGGCGGCCTTCCATCCGGGGCCAGGCCTCGACCTTGGCATCCTCGGCGGTATCGTCCTGCACCCGCTTGAGGAGGTTCATCCCCAGCTGCTGGTGCGAGAGTTCGCGGCCGCGAAAGCGCAGGGTAACCTTGACCTTGTCGCCCTCGCCGATGAACTTGTGGATCGCCCGCATCTTCACGTCATAGTCGTGATCGTCGATGTTCGGACGCATCTTGATCTCCTTGATCTCCTGCGTCTTCTGCGACTTTCGGGCCAGGTTGGCCTTCTTCTGGGCCTCGTAACGGAACTTACCGACATCGAGGAACTTGCACACCGGCGGATCGGCGTTGGGCGAAACCTCGACCAGATCGAGGCCCACACTGGCGGCCTGTTCGATCGCCTCCTTGGTATACATCACGCCGAGGTTCTCGCCCTCCTCGTCGATCACGCGGACCTTCGGGACGTTGATCATCTCGTTATAGCGCGGCCCGCTCTTCACGGGGGGCGTCATCATGCGCCGGGGTGGGGGTGCTATGTTCGGTGCTCCTGCGGTGTCTTGTGCGCGCGTCCTTACGGCCAAAGGCGCCTGCCTGCAAAGTGGGAAATTATCGGTTAATCGCCATTTCCAGCGGATATTCCACCGCGCGTTGCCCGGCGGCCACAATTGCCCGCAGCCCGCGTGCCGGGGCCAGCGCGGCGCCGATCGCCGCATCGTGGGCCCACAACCCGCCGGTCAGCGCGCCAAAGGCCGGCAGGATCAGCCGCTGCCCCCCTGCCACCGCACAGGGCCGGACGATCCGCCGGCCACGCGCCATGACCGCCAGCTTGGGGTGAAAATGCCCCGAAAGCTCGGCCTCGCAGGCCCCCGGCAGGGCTTGGTGGCGCAGCGCGATGCCGCCCAGTTCGCCCTCCGCCTGCACCGTGCCGCCCAGCCCTTGCGGCGCATCGTCGTGGTTGCCGGTGATCCACAGCACCTCGTGCCGGACGCAGATCGCCGCCAGCAATTCGCCCGCCCCCGGCTCCAGCCGCGCCGGGCCGGCATTGTCGTGGAAATTGTCGCCCAGGCAGACCAGCCGCCGCGCCCCGCTGGCCGCCAGCGCCGCCCCCAGCCGCTCCAGCGTCGCGCGGCTGTCGTAAGGTGGCAGCATCTGGCCGCGCTCGGCATACCAGCTGGCCTTTTCGAGGTGCAGGTCGGCCACCACCAGCGCATCTTGCGCTGGCCAGAACAGCGCCTGCCCGTCAACCAGCGCCAGATCGTGCCCGGCATGGGTAAAGCGCGCGAACGAAACGGGAACCATGCACCGCCCCTTGCCGGATCGCGCCGCGCTTGGCAAGGGACCGGGATGAGCGATCACGCCCCCCACACCGCCCGCGCCCGCGCCTGGTTCGAAAGCCTGCGCGACCAGATCTGCGCCGAGTTCGAGGCGATCGAGGCCGAGGCCGGATCCGACGCGCGCTTCACCTACACCCCGTGGAACCGCGATGCCGAGGGTGCCGAGGGCGGCGGCGGAGTACAGGGCCTGATGAAGGGCAAGGTGTTCGAAAAGGTCGGCGTCAATGTCTCGACCGTCCACGGCGCCTTCAACCCGCAGTTCGCCGCCAGCATCAACGGCGCCAGTGCCGAGGCGCCGCAGTTCACCGCGACCGGGATCAGCCTGGTGGCCCACATGGCGAACCCGATGGTGCCGGCGGTGCACATGAACACCCGCTTCCTCACCACCACCAAGGCCTGGTTCGGCGGCGGGGCCGACCTTAATCCGCCGATTCCCTTCGCCGAGGATACGGCGGATTTCCACGCCGCGATGCAGGGCGCCTGCGATCCGCACGGGGCGGACTATTACGAGCGGTTCAAGGCCTGGGCCGACGACTATTTCTACATCCCCCACCGCAAGGTCCATCGCGGGGTGGGCGGGATCTTCTACGACCACCTCGAATGCCCCGACGATGCGGCGTGGGAGGCCAATTTCGCCTTCACCCAGGACGTTGGCCGGGCCTTCCTCGACATCTTCCCCCGGCTGGTGCGGCGGCGGATGCACCAGCCTTTCAGCGCAACCGACAAGCGCCAGCAGCTCGAATGGCGCGGGCGCTATGCCGAATTCAACCTGGTCTATGATCGCGGCACGCTGTTCGGGCTCAAGACCGGGGGCAATATCGACGCCATCTTGATGAGCCTGCCGCCCGAAGCGACGTGGAGCTGAACCGGCAGGCTTGACCTTTCCCCCCGCTGCGCCAGAACAGGCCGCACAAGCATTTCGGGGAGAGCGCATGACCAGCTTGCAAGACCAGCCGCAGCAGGATCGGCTGGGGCAAAGCCTGTTGACCCGCCACGTCACCATGATCGCCATCGGCGGGATCATCGGCGCCGGGCTGTTCGTCGGCTCGTCCACCACCATCACCCAGGTTGGCCCGGCGGCGGCGATCACCTTCGCCCTGGCCGGGCTGATCATCATGCTGGTGATGCGCAGCCTGGGCGAAATGGCCGCCGCGCTGCCCGGGGTGCGCAGCTTTGCCGATTTCGTGCGGATTGGCCTCGGCCACTGGGCGGGCTATCTCACCGGCTGGCTCTACTGGTATTTCTGGGGCGTGGTGGTTGCGGTCGAGGCCCTTGCCGGGGCCAAGATCATCCATGACTGGCTGCCGATGTTCTCGACCAGCGAGATCGGCTTTGCCTTGGTGGCGGTGCTGACGCTGGTCAACCTGATGTCGGCGCGCAGCTATGGCGAGTTCGAGTTCTGGTTCTCGCTGATCAAGGTGGTTGCGATCGGCCTGTTCATCGCCATTGCCGGCAGCTGGGTGCTGGGGCTGGGCCACGGCCCGGGCCTGTCCGGCGGCGGGGTGGCCAACTGGACGGCGCACGGCGGCTTTGCCCCCTTCGGCTGGGGCAAGGTGGTGGCCGCGGTGGCCAGCACCATCTTCACCATGTGCGGGGCGGAGATCGTCACCGTGGCGGCGGCGGAAAGCGCCGAGCCGGGGGTGGCCCTGTCGCGGCTGGCCCTGACGGTCACGCTGCGCCTGCTGGTCTTCTACGTGATCGCCATCGGCCTGATCGTTGCCGTGGTGCCGTGGACCGAGGTGGTGGCGGGGCATTCGCCCTTCGCCGCCGCGCTGGCCAAGATGCAGGTGCCGGGCGGGGCACTGGCGATGACGCTGCTGATCCTGGTTGCGGTGCTCTCGTGCCTTAATTCGGGGATCTACGTCACCAGCCGCGCGCTGTTCGGCCTCGCCAGCCATGGCGATGCGCCGCAGTGGCTGGTGCGGGTGAACAAGCGGCAGGTGCCGGCCCGGGCAATCGTGGCCGCGACGCTGTTCGCCTACCTGGGGCTGGCGGCGGAATACTTCTCGCCCGACAAGGTGTTCAGCTTCCTGATCGACAGCAGCGGCGTCACCATGCTGCTGATCTACATGCTGGTTGCCGCCGCGCAATTGCGCCTGCGCGCGCGGCTGGAGCGCGAAGACCCGGCGGCGCTGAAGGTGCGGCTGGCCGGCCACCCGTGGGGCAGCGTGGGCGCGCTGGCGGCCATGGGCGGCGTGCTGGTGTTCAAGGCGCTGACGCCCGACCTGTCGAGCGACCTGTGGGCCAGCCTGCTGATCGCCGGGCTGTTCATGGCCGGCTGGGTGGTGTTCCGGCGGGGCAAGACGGCCTGAGGCGGGGCAGCGCAAAGTTCGCAAACTTCACGCTAATCGCGCATGGTGACTTGTGTTTTGCGCGCAAGTTTCCCCGGGCCAGATGCACGAAAACCCGCGACGGGCGGCGCGGGTTGACGGAAGGGGGCTGAACAAGGGCAAAGAGCAGCGCCCGGTGTAGCGCGGCACGGCGATGTAGGAAAGCGCGGCGGGTGGGGCCGGCGAACTGGCGCGCGCCGCAGCGACTGCATGTCCGCTCACACAACCGCGATGCCAATGGGGGTGATGACCTCTTCGTTGGGGGACGCTGCCATTGCGATTTTAGGTATGCGGCCTCATAGGTGATCGCTAACTGTGCTGCGGGAGGGCGCATTGAAGGGAAAGAATCCAAGTCCAAAGAAATGGACGCCTTATCGCCAAAAGAAACTCGATCGCATCGTACAGGTTTCCGGATGGCTGTTGTTTGTAGCATCCGTACTTTGTTGGCTTTTCGACAGCGTTCCGGCTTGGGTGCCCGTTATCTTGTGCTCAATCCCATGGTTGGCTCTGGTTGCCGTTACATTCGGAAGGGGGCGATTTCAGTTACTCGGGCCTGACGGTAAAACGGTCATCAATTTGGTCCTTATGGTTCCGGTAGGCCTGATGATCGGTGCCCTTCTTCGATTTAATATTGTTGATTGGGAGCGACCCTTGATCGTCGCCTGTCTCGGAGGGGCACTATATTTAGCAGGCTGTTATGTTGCCGTCCGTGCGACAGCTGAGCATCCTGTAGCAACCGAGCGCAGCCCGCGAATGACGGTGCGCGATCTAGTCGTGATATTTTTCGTGGCGTTCGTAGGCTCTAGCTTGACCTGGGCCACAATCGTCTTCGTCAATGCACTCCAAGAAACCCAGCCCCCGATAACGTTGGCGGGAAGGATTGTTGCCAAATCATTCTCGGGAGGGAGGGCGCATTCCTATTATCTTCATTATTCTGGCCGCCCTACCGCCCTCGGAATTGATGGGTTCCGCGTATCGAGGGGCATGTATGACCATGCTCAAATAGGACAAACCGGTTGCATCATCGTTCGTTCGGGTTGGCTAGGGATGCGTCATTATGAAGTGACTGACTGCTGACTCTGCTATGCCCAAGGTCCGCACTGTTGCCGTATCCGGAACGGCAGCAAACGCCCCCTACCCCCGCCACTCGCGCCGTTCTTCCGCCGCGCGCAGCACTTCGTAGGCCAGTTGCAGCGCCTGGAAGGCCTTGGCGGCTTCGGCGTCGTTGGGTTTAACGTCGGGGTGCACTTCCTTGGCCTTGGCGCGCCAGGCCTTTTTCACCGCGTCGAAATCGGCGTCGACGTCCAGCCCCAGAAGGTCCAGCGCGCGCAGCTCGTCGCGGCTGCGGGTGCCGTCTCCCGATGTGGCCCAGCCGTAGAAGGCGCTTTCCTTGTAGCCCGAATGGGTCTGCTCTTCGGCCTGCGCGCGCTCGGCCGCTTCTTCGGCCGACAGGCCCGCGAAATAGTCCCACCCGGCGTTGTATTCGGCGGCGTGGGCCTGGCAGAAATACCAGCGATCGGGGCTGTTGGGGCTTTTGGGCGCGGGGCAATTGCCCGGTTCGGCGCAGCCGTGCTTGTCGCAGAGGCGCACCCGGGCCGCCTCGCGCGCGCCTTCATAGCCGCCCCAGCGCGGGAAACCCCAGCTATCGGATCTGCGAAGACGGCTCATCGGGGCGCAGATAGGGGCGTTTGGGCCATTAGGAAAGGGGGCACGCGCCCCCCTTCCCTCAGTCGACCGTAACGGTCACCGCGCGGCGGTTCTTGGCCCAGGCTTCCTCGTTCGAGCCGAGCGCCGCGGGACGTTCCTTGCCGTAGGTTACCGTCGACAGCCGGCTTGGGTCGATCCCCAGGCTGACGAGGTAGTTCTTGGCGGCGGTGGCGCGGCGTTCACCCAGCGCGAGGTTGTATTCGCGGGTGCCGCGTTCATCCGCGTGGCCCTCGATCGTCGCGCGCTTGGCGGGATAGCGCAGCAGCCACTGGGCCTGCGATTGCAGCGCGGCCATCGCATCGGGCGAGATGTTGAACTTGTCGAAATCGAAATAGATCGTGTCCTTGCCCATCAGCGTGGCGACGAAATCGGCCTGGCTGCCGGGGGCCGGGCCGCGCAGCACCGGGGTGGCGGCGGGGGTGGTGGCCTGCACCGGCGGGCCGGGCTCGGGCGGCAGCTGCTTGGGCGGCTTGGGGGCGCAGGCGGCCAGCGCAAGGCCAAGCGACAGGGCGAGATAGCGGGCGGCGGGGGAAGCGGCGCGGTTCATCGGAGTCTCCTTCCGGGGGTGGTCAGAATACATCATCTCGCGGGCACGGGAACCCGGTTACGCAGGCGGCGGATCAGGGCAGCACCGGGCCCCAGGCCGGGTCCGAGGCATCGACCGGGGTGGGCAGGCGGCGGAGGTTGCGCCCGGTCAGGTCAACCTGCCACAGGCTGGTGTGGCCGCTGCCCGCCTCGGTGCGGAAGAACTGGACGATGCGGCCGTTGGGGGCCCAGGTGGGGGCCTCGTCCTGCCAGCTGTCGGTCAGATAGCGCATCCCGCGCCCTTCGGGGCTCATCACCGCGATCCGCAGGTTGCCGGCGATGTGGGTGAAGGCGATCTGGTCGCCGCGCGGGCTCCATTCCGGGGTGGCGGCGCGCCCGCCGAAAAAGCTGATGCGGTGCTGATCGCTGCCATCGGCGTTCATCACATAGACCTGCTGGCTGCCCGAACGGTCGGACTCGAAGACGATCTTGCTGCCATCGGGCGAATAGGATCCGCCGATGTTGATCCCCGGGGTCTGGGTCAGCTGCTGGCTGGGCCCGCCGGCCACCGCCACCCGGTAGATGTTGGTGTTGCCGGCAATCGCCATCGAATAGAGGATCCACTTGCCATCGGGCGACCAGCGCGGGGCAAAGGTGGGGTTGCCGGTTTCGGCCACCAGCCGCTGGGTGTTGCCGGCAACATCATAGACATAGATGCGCGGGCGGCCGTTGAGGTAGGACAGGTAGACGATCTTGCTGTAATCGGGCGAATAGCGCGGGGTAAGCGCAATGGCCTGCCCGGTGGTGATGTAGCGGTGGTTGGCGCCATCCGAATCCATGATCGCCAGCCGCTTCATCCGCGCGCCCTTGGGGCCGGTTTCGGCGATGTAGGCGATCTTGCTGTCGAAGAACGGGCTTTCGCCCGACAGGCGGGCATAGACCGCATCGGCGCATTTGTGCGCGGCGCGGCGCCAGTCGCCCGGCGCCATGGTCCAGCTGCTATGCACCAGCCCCTGTTCCAGCTTCACGTCATAGAGCCGGCAATCGAAGCGCAGCGTGCCATCGGGATTGGCATCGACCGCGCCGTGGACCAGCATCTCGGCCCCGCGCCCGGCCCAGCCGGGGAAATCGGGCGCGGCGACCTGGGCATAGGGGACACCGGGCAGCGCGCCGGGGCCGGTGGGCTTGAACAGGCCGTTGTTCTTGAGATCGGCGGTGATGATCTCGGCCACCGCGCGGCCCAGCGGGCCGGTCGAACCCGCGCTGGTGGCGGTGGGGCTGTCGGCCTGGGTGGCGAAGGCGGGAATGGCGATGCCGGTTTCCGACCAATTCGAATCGTCCGAAACCGAACCGGTCAGGCCCTGGTCTGCGGCCGGCTGGGCGGCGGGCTTGGCCGCAACCACCGGGGCCGGTTCGATCTGCTGGGCCAGGACGGGCGCAGCACCCAGCAACAGCACGGCGGAAATCAGGCGGGCGATCATTGCGACAATTTCCTGTCAAAGCGGAAGCGGCCAACGTGCTTCCAGGCATCGTAATATTGTGGCGGCAGCAGGAACGGCGCGGCCAGCCGCACGGCGCGGATTGCCTGTTCGGCATGGCGCGCGGCCTGGGCACGGTTGCTGTCGGTGATGCCGGTCTGGGTCAGGACGTGCGGCGCGCCGGACAGGGTGCCGTCGCGGTTGAGATCGAAGGTCAGCACCGTGACCAGCTCGTCGGTTTCCAGGCCAATCGGCACCCGCCAGTGCGGCTTGATCTGCCGTGACAGCGACGCCTCGAGCGCGGCCTTCACCTCCGGCCCGGCCACCTTCGCGCCCGGCGTCGCTGCCTTGCCGCCGGCCTGCCCGCCAGGCATGCCCTTGAGGAAATCGGGGCCGATCCGGCTGGCCCCGGCGGGCTTGCCGGTGGGCCTGGCCTTGGCGCGGGCCAGGGCATCGGCGATCGGATCGGGCACTGCGCGATCGTGCGCCTTGGCCGGCTTGGCGTCTGGCCTGGCCTTGGGCTTCGCCTCCGGTGCGGGCTGGGCCTTGGGTTCAGGCTTCACCACCGCCTTGGGCTTGGGCAAGGGAACCGGCACGGGCACAGGTGCGGCTTTGGGCTGCGGCACGGGCTTGGCCACCGGCTGGGGTTGAGGCGGGGGTGGCTCGCCCAGCAGCGGCGCGGCATCGGGGGCGGCCTTGGCCTGCGGCTGGGGGGCGGTGCTGGTCAGGGCGACATTGTCCGACAGGCTGACCTCGATCCGTTCGGGCAGCGGCAGCGGGCGCGGCGCCGGGCGCAGCAGCAGCGCCGCCGCCAGCGCGGCGTGCAGGGCCAGTGCCGCCAGCAGGCCATAGCGCTCCTCGGGTCGCAACACCGTTGCCATGATCGCGGCCTAGGGCTTTTTCACTGAACCGGGGCTGACCGGCGCCGGCGCCGCGCCGCTGGCGGCGGTGACCAGCGAGATCGAGGTGATCCCGGCGCGGTTCAGTTCGCCCATCAGGCCGATCACCCGGCCATAATCCAGCGCCCGGTCGGCGCGCAGCACCACCAGCGGCAGCTTGCCCTGCGGATCGCGCGGCAGGCTGGCGATCCGGTCGGCCAGCTCGCCCGGGGCCAGTTCGGCATCGTCGAGATAGGTCTTGCCGTCATAGCCCATGGTCACGGTGACCTGGCTGGGGGTCTGCGGCAGGGCCTTGGCGCGGCTGTCGGGCAGCTCGACCGGCACCCCGGCCTTGAGCAGCGGCGCGGTCACCATGAAGATCACCAGCAGCACCAGCATCACGTCAACCAGCGGGGTGACGTTGATCTCGGCCATCGGCGCGCGGCGCGCGCGGCGGCCCGAGGGCAGGCGCGACAGGGCCATTACTTGCCGTCCAGCTCGCGCGACAGGCTGGCGTGGAAGCGATCGGCAAAGCGCTGCAGCCGCGCCTCGAAGCGATCGACCGCGGCGGCGAAGCGGTTGTAGGCGATCACCGCCGGAATCGCCGCGAACAGCCCCACGGCGGTGGCGGCCAGCGCCTCGGCAATGCCGGGGGCAACCACGGCTAGCGACGAGTTCTGTTCCTGCCCGATCTGGAAGAAGCTGCTCATGATCCCCCAGACCGTGCCAAACAGGCCGATGAACGGGGCGACCGAGCCGACCGTGGCGAGGAAGGTCAGCCGTTCGCCCAGCCCTTCGGCCTCCTGCGCCACCACCACTTCCATCGCGCTGGCCAGGCGGGCGCGGGCGCCCTCGCGGTCCACGCTCTTGCCGGCGGCAAGGCTGCGGCGCCATTCACCCAGCGCCGCCGTGACCACCCGGGCCGAGGGCACATCGCCCTGCCCATGCTCCGACTGGAAGGCATCAAGATCGCGCGCCTGCCAGAATTCGCCCTCGTAGACATCGCAGCGCTTGCGCAATTTGCGCAGCCGCAGCGCGAAGCTGAACACGATCGTCCAGACCCACAGGCTGGCCAGCAGCAGGCCGGCCATCACCACCTGCACCAGCAGATCGGCATCGAGGAACAGGTGCAGCGGATCGAGCCGGGCAGCAGTGCCGGCGGCGAGCAGGGAAAGCGCGGGGGAAGTCATGGAGTGTCCTTAGCTGCTGGAAGCAGGCTCGAAAAGGCCGCGCGCCAATCGGCCGGCTGGCGGCGCGGGCGACCATCGGGGGCAACGAAACCGATCCGCAGCCGTGCTTCGGCGAGCAGCGGGCCGGGCTGGCCATCGACCAGCAGCAGCGCGCGCTGGTGCATCCGGCAGGTGGCGGCGCCCACCTCTTCGGCGCGGGTCTCGATCAGCACCGCATCATCCAGCCGGGCGGGGGCGCGGTAGTGGATGGTCATCTCGCTGACCGCCCAGGCCCCCTCGCCCGCCTCGTTCGCGGCGCGCTGGTCCATCCCCAGCAGGCGGACGAGGTCGGACCGCGCGCGCTCGAACCAGCGCACATAATTGGCATGATAGACCACGCCCGAAAGGTCGGTGTCCTCGAAATAGGCGCGCACGGTGAACAGGTGCACCGGCCCGTCGAAACAGCCGGCGGGGGCTGGGGGAATTGACGTCATGGCCCCGCCCTACCCGGCAAGCGCCCCCCAGGGCAAGTCACGCACTGTATCAGCGCGCCAACATCGGCCCCAAAGGCTGCCCGCCGAACAGGTGAACGTGCAGGTGCGGCACTTCCTGATGGCCGTTGAAGCCGACATTGGCCAGCAGGCGATAGCCCGGCGCCACCAGCCCCAGCTGCCGCGCCACCGCGCCCACGGCGCGGACAAAGCCGGTGATTTCCTCTGCGCTGGCGCGGGCGGAAAAATCATCCCAGCTGACATAGGCCCCACGCGGGATCACCAGCACGTGCACCGGGGCCTGCGGATTGATGTCGTGGAAGGCCAGCGCCCAATCGTCGGCATAGACCTGCTGGCAGGGGATTTCGCCGCGCAGGATCCGGGCGAAGATGTTGTTCGGATCGTAGGGCTCGCGCGGATCAATCGGCATCGGGCTTCTCCTGCTCGCCACCCGCCGGGCCCCAGAAGACCACCCAGGTGTCGAAATCGGCGCTGAAATCGTGAAAACGGTGCTCCATCCCGGCGGGGACGAACAGGCTGTCACCCGGCCCCACCTGTACGCTGGTGCCATCGCGTTCGAACCGGGCGGTGCCCTGGCGGATGATGTAGATCTCGTCCTGCCGGTGCGGGGTCTGGAGATCGGTGCCTTGCGGCCGGTAGAGCTCGACCGTCATCGAACCATGCGCCAGCCCGACGTGAAACCGCGCCGGCCCGGCGGAAAGGCCGGCTTCGTAATCGGCCAGCGGGGCGAACCAGTCTTTCCGGCCGGTCATGTCCGGCTGGCCTTTTCGGCAAGGCCCCCCACCCCTTCGCGGCGGTCAAGCTCGGCCAGCACCTCGGCCAGCGGCACGCCACGGGCGTCGAGCAGCACCAGCAGGTGGAACAGCAGGTCGGCCGCCTCGGCGGTCAGCGCGGCGGCATCGGCGGAAACCGCGGCGATGGCGCATTCGACCGCCTCCTCGCCCACTTTCTGGGCGATCTTGGCCATGCCCTTGGCCCGTAGCCGGGCAACGTAGGACTGGTCGGGGTCGGCAGAGGCCCGCGCGGCAATCGTCGCGGTCAGGCGGGCGAGGGTATCGGAAGGGCGGGTGGCGTCGTCCATGGCCCCCGCTTGAAGCCTTGGCCTGACGCGGTCAAGGGCTCACGCGGTCACGGGCTGGCGCGCAAGGCACTCCCCCCTGCCCCTCGCGCCAGCGCTGGCACGTGCCTGGAACACTCCGGTTGCTACCCCGTGGAGTGGGCACGGGCCAGCGCTGGCGCGCCGGCAGGCGCGCGTCAGGCCCGCTTGCGAGCCGCGCGCTGCCCCAGCACCACGCCGACGAGGCCCAGCGTGAGTAGCGAAAGATCCGAGGGTTCCGACAGCATCGCCCCGCTCTGCGCGAAGGCCGGGGTGGCGATCAGCAGGCTGAGAGTGGCGGCAGTGCCCAGGCGTTGGATCAGCTTCATGGCAGTTCTCCGTTAACACCACCGATTAATGCACGGTGCGTGCCAATTCGGAAGAACGGCGGAAATACGGGGTTTCGATGGTTAACGCCGCGCCGGGCAATAAGGCACTTGGTAAATATTCCGACGGTTTTGGCCGGTTCAGCCACCCCGGGCGGGCAGGCGCTATTGGCCTCGGGCCGGCAGGCGCTATTGGCCTCGGGCCGGCAGGCCGGCCGCGCGCAAGGCGGCCTGCGCCTCGGCAATGGTGTGGTGGCCGAAGTGGAAGATGCTGGCCGCCAGCACCGCGCTGGCATGGCCCTGCGTTACCCCTTCGACCAGATGCTGCAGGGTGCCGACCCCGCCGCTGGCCACCACCGGCACCGGCACGGCATCGGCAATCGCGCGGGTCAGCTCCAGATCGTAACCCGCGCGGGTGCCATCGCCATCCATGGAGGTGACCAGCAGTTCACCCGCGCCCAGCTCGGCCAGCCGCACCGCGTGGGCCAAGGCGTCAATTCCGGTGGCACAGCGGCCGCCGTGGGTGAAGATTTCCCACTGGCCCGGCTCCACCCGGCGCGCATCGACAGAGGCGACGATGCACTGGCTGCCCATCTTCTCGGCAATGTCGCGCACCACTTGCGGATTGCTGACCGCGGCGGAATTGACCGCCACCTTGTCGGCCCCCGCCAGCAGCAGCGCCCGGGCATCCTCGACCGAACGCACCCCGCCGCCCACCGTCAGCGGCATGAAGCACACCTCGGCGGTGCGCCGCACCACATCGAGCAGCGTGCCGCGCCCTTCGTGGCTGGCGCTGATGTCGAGGAAGCACAGCTCGTCCGCCCCCGCCGCATCATAGGCCCGCGCCTGCTCGACCGGATCGCCGGCATCCTTCAGGTCGACGAAATTGACGCCCTTCACCACCCGCCCGTCGCGGACATCAAGGCAGGGAATGACGCGGATGCGGACGGTCATGCCCGCGCCGCCATCGCAATCGCCGCCGCCAGGTCCAGCCGTCCTTCGTAGAGCGCGCGCCCGGTGATCACCCCCTCGATCCCCTCGTGCGCGTGGATCGTCAGGATATGGATGTCGTCCAGCCCCTTGACCCCGCCGCTGGCGATCACCGGAATGTCGACCCGGCGCGCGAGGTCGACCGTGGCGTCGATGTTGACGCCCTTCAGCAGCCCGTCGCGGCCGATGTCGGTGAACAGCAGGCTGGCAACCCCCGCATCCTCGAACCGCCGCGCAAGGTCCACCACGGCAACGTCGGAAACATCGGCCCAGCCCTCGGTCGCGACCATGCCGTCTTTCGCGTCCACCGCGACGACGATACCGCCGGGGAACTCCTTCGCCATGTCTTTCACGAATTGCGGGTCTTTCAGCGCGGCGGAGCCCATCACCACCCGCGACACGCCCAGATCGAACCACCCCGCCACCGCCTCACGCGTGCGGATCCCGCCGCCCAGCTGGACATGGCCGGGGAAGCTTTCGAGGATGCTTTCCACCGCCGCGCGGTTTTCGGCCCGCCCGGCAAAGGAACCGTCAAGGTCGACCACGTGGAGGAACTGGCTGCCCGCCTCGGCAAACAGCATGGCCTGCGCGGCGGGATCGTCGCCATAGACGGTGGCGCGGGCCATATCACCCTCGGCCAGGCGCACGACCTGCCCGGCTTTCAAATCAATCGCGGGAAATACGATCACAGCCGCCACTCCAGAAAGCGGGAAAGGAGCGCCAGCCCGAAGGCCTGGCTCTTCTCGGGGTGGAACTGGGTGCCGACAATATTGCCGCGCCCGACGGCGGCGGCCAGCTCGGCGCCATGGCTGGTGGTGGCCAGCACATGGGCCGGATCATCGGCGACGAAGTGATAGGAATGGAGGAAATAGGCCTCGCCGCTGGCGACCAGCGGGGCGTGGCTGCGGGCGCGCACATCATTCCAGCCCATGTGCGGCACCTTGATCGTGCTATCGGCGGGCTCGATCAGCCGCACCTCGCCGGGGATCCAGCCGAGGCCCGGGGTAATGCCATGCTCGACGCCGCGGGTGGCCAGCAATTGCATCCCGACGCAGATCCCCAGGAACGGCACCCCGGCCCCCAGCACGCGTTCGGCCAGCGCCGCTTCCAGCCCGGCGCAGGCGCGCAGCCCTTCGGAACAGGCCCTGAAGCTGCCCACGCCCGGCAGCACGATGCGTTCGGCGCCGCGCACCGTGGCCGGATCGGCGGTGATCGCCACGTCGGCGGCGCCGGCAGCCTTCAATGCATTGGCGACCGAATGGAGATTGCCCGCGCCATAATCGATCAGCGCCAGCGTGCCCATCAGGTGGACAGGCTGCCGTCGCCCAGCAGCCCCTTGGTGCTGGGCACCGCCCCACCCTTGCGCGGATCAAGCTCTACCGCCTGCCGCAGCGCGCGGGCCAGCCCCTTGAACACCCCTTCGATGATGTGGTGGTTGTTCTGGCCGTAAAGCTGCTCGACGTGGAGCGTGATCCCCGCGGCCTGCGCGAACGACTGGAACCAGTGCTCGAACAGCTCGGTATCCATTTCGCCGAGGCGTTCCTGGGTAAAGCGGACGTTCCACACCAGCCAGGGGCGGCCGGAAATATCGAGCACCACCCGGGCCAGCGCCTCGTCCATCGCCGAATGCGCCTCGCCATAGCGGCCGATCCCGGCCTTGTCGCCCAGCGCCTGCGCCACGCACTGGCCGATGGCGATCGCCGAATCCTCGGTGGTGTGGTGCTGGTCGACGTGCAGGTCGCCCTTGATCCGGCAGGTGATGTCGATCAGCGAATGGCGCGAAAGCTGCTCGATCATGTGATCGAGAAAGCCGATCCCGGTGGAAACCTGATAGCGGCCGGCCCCGTCGAGGTTCACCTCGACATGGATGTCGGTCTCGTGCGTGCGGCGGGTGATCGTGGCGGTACGCATGGGGCGCCTATAGGGTTTGCACGGCGGGAATCAATTACTCTTGACCAAACCCTGCCCCATCGCCACTTGAAGCCCATGGACGACACCATCCCTGACAGCCTGATCCCCTACGACGAAATCGTGCAGGAGGCACTGCGCGCCGTGGTCGGCCGGGTGCTGGGCCAGGTCGAGGCTTCGGGCGGCGATCTGCCCGGCAACCACCATTTCTACATCACCTTCAAGACCGCGGCGCCCGGGGTGCAGATTCCCCAGCACCTCAAGGCCCGCTTCCCCGATGAAATGACCATCGTGCTCCAGAACAAGTTCTGGGATCTGAAGGTCAGCGAGGCGGGTTTTTCGGTGGGGCTGACCTTCAACCAGGTGCCGACCACGCTGGTGGTGCCCTTTGCGGCGATCACCGCCTTTGTCGACCCGGCGGTCGATTTCGGGCTCCAGTTCCAGGCGCTGGGCGGCGATGACGCGCCCGAGCCGCACGAGGATGCCGAGAACGATTCCCCCGCCGAGCCGGTGGCCAGCACCGATGATGGCTCGAACGTGGTCACGGTCGACTTCGGCCGCAAGAAGTAACGCGAAGGGGGGCGGCACGTGGCCGACAACAAGCTGCTTGCCCGGCTAGCCCGCCAGCACGGTGGCCGGCTGCTCGATGCGGCGATCGACAAGCTGCTGCCGGTCGAGGCCAAGGCGGCCACGGGCAAGACCGTTTCGGGCAGCGTCGCCAATGCCGTGCTGGCCAAGGTGGCGCTGCGTTCGGTGCCGGGGGCGATCCTGGTCGGCGGCGGGATCCTGGCCAAGCGGCTGCACGACAAGCGCAAGGCGAAGAAGGCCGCCGCACTGGCCGCAGCCCACGATACCGACCTGCTGAGCCCGGAAAGCGGCGAATGAGGCCCCTGGCATGACCGGCGCACGCCCCCTGGCCCGGCGCGGGCTGATGTTCATCCTCTCGAGCCCCTCGGGCGCGGGCAAGACCACCATCGCCCACC
Source organism: Pseudomonadota bacterium (assembly GCA_018242165.1). Lineage (GTDB taxonomy): Bacteria > Pseudomonadota > Alphaproteobacteria > Sphingomonadales > Sphingomonadaceae > Novosphingobium. The sequence goes on along the minus strand of JAFECL010000017.1, from coordinate 6,660 downwards.
GCCTGCTGGCCGCCGATGGCGAGATCCGCCCCTCGGTCTCGGCCACCACCCGCCCGCCGCGCCCCGGCGAGGTGGACGGCGAGGACTATCACTTCGTCTCCGACGAGGAATTCGACCGGATGGTCGCCGATCACGAATTCTACGAATGGGCCCATGTCTTCGGCAACCGCTACGGCACGCCCAAGGCCCATATCCGCGCCGACCTGAAGGAAGGCGTCGATTTCCTCTTCGACATCGACTGGCAGGGCGCCCAGCAGCTGCGCCAGAAGGACAACCAGGACGTGGTCAGCGTCTTCCTGCTGCCGCCCAGCATCGAGGAGCTGGGCCGCCGCCTGCGCTCACGCGGGACCGACAGCGACGCGGTGATCGGTGCCCGGATGGCCCGCGCGCAGGACGAGATCAGCCACTGGGACGGTTATGACTACGTGGTGGTCAACGACGATATCGACGCCTGCTTCACCACCGTGCGCGAAATTCTCGAGGCGGAACGGATCAAGCGCATGCGCCAGACCGGGCTGATCGACTTCGTCCGCGACCTGATGAAGCCCGTTAATCTCTGATGCGGCGCTGGCTGGCGCGCGCGCTGGCGCTGGTGGCGCTGGCCCTGGCACTGCTGTGGGCCTGGGGGCTGAACCAGGCGGTGCGGATGCCGGTCGAGCGGCAGATCACCCTGCCGCTGCCCGGCCTGCCCCCCGGCACGCCGCCGTACCGGGTCGCGCTGCTGTCCGACATTCATTTCGGCAACCGGGCGATGCAGCCCGAACGGCTCGCCGCGATCGTCGCCGCGGTCAATGCCCGGCACCCCGATCTGGTGCTGCTGGCGGGCGACTACGTCAATACCGACGGGTTGGTCGAAAGTTCGGCCGGGCTGCGCACCGGCCTTGCCGGGTTCAAGGCGCGCGACGGGGTGATCGCGGTGTTCGGCAACCATGACCACTGGCCGGCACCACAGACCGTCCGCGCGGTGCTTGATGCCGACGGGATCAAGGTGCTGGCCAACAGCGCGGTGCGCGCCGGGCCGCTGCTGGTGCTGGGGCTCGACGATGCCCATTCGGGCTATGCCCAGATCGACCGGCTCGAAGCCGCGCGCGCGGCGGCCCGCGCCGCCGGTGACAGCGGCGCGCCGCTGGTGCTGACCCATTCGCCCGCCGCGATCCCGCTGCTGCCGGCGACCATGCCCGTGGTGCTGGCCGGGCATACCCATTGCGGGCAGATCGTGCTGCCGGGCATCGGCAGCCTGGCCAGCTGGATCGGCAAGCGCAGACTCAGCCCGCGCTACATCTGCGGATTGACCCGCGAGCCGGGGCGGACGGTGCTGACCACCGGCGGGGTCGGCTCAGGCTCGATCCCGGTGCGGATCGGGGCCCCGCCCGACTGGTGGCTGATTACCCTGACCGGCGGTTAAGGCCACCCCGCCCCTGGCACGCTGACTTCGGCCACCAGGATCCTGCCCAGCCGCTGGGTGCTGACCGTCTCGTCGTCCGAGGTGGGCGCGGCCATGATGAACAGGTGCCGCCCCTCGGGCCCGCCGAGCATGCAGGCGAAAGTGTTGAGCGCGCCGGTCTCGACCACCTCGAGCACTTCGCCGCCCGCGCCGATCCGCACGCATTCGGGCGCCAGCGGGTTCGCGATCCACACCGCGCCCCCGGCATCGAGGCAGATCCCGTCGGGCACGCGCGGGAAGGTCGGCGCCCAGGCGCGGCGGTTCGACAGGGCGCCATCGGGCGCGACATCGAACGCGGTCAGCTGCGCCGCCAGGGTCTCGCCACAGATCAGCGTGTTGCCGTCGGGGGTGATCACCGTGCCGTTGGGGAAATGCATCCCGTCCGCCGCGACATGGGTCGAACCATCGGGGTCGATCCGCACGATCGCGGTGGTCGGGTGATCGGCCAGCACCGCATCGGGGCCACGGGTGCGCAGATCGAGGTGCAGGTCGAAGCCGAAGTCGCCGACATAGGCCCGGCCCGCGCCATCGACCACCATGTCGTTCGACAGGAACTTGTGGATGCCGGAAAGGTCGGCATGCAGGGTAAACCGCCCGTCGGGCCAGCGGCGCCAGACCTGCCGCGCCTGCATCTTGACCACCAGCAGCGAGCCATCGGGCATCCAGCCGAGGCCCGATGGCTGATCATCCACCTCCAGCTCGACCCGCAGCTCGCCCGTCAGGCCGACCGAACAGACCGCATGGCTGTAGAAGTCCGAAAACCACAGCCGCCCGTCGTGCCAGCGCGGCCCCTCACCGAAGTGGAGGCCGCTGGCCAGCTCGCGCACCGCACCCATGCTCAATGCCCCGAGGGGTCGATGAAGTCGGCCGGGACCCAGGCGTTGACCACCCCGCCGTCGACCGGAATATTGCTGCCGACAACATAGTCACCGGCCCGGCTGGCAAGGTAGATCGCGGCGCCGGCCATATCTTCGGCATCGCCAACCCGGCCCGAGGGAATGCCGGCCGCCGACCGTTCGGGCGCCAGCGCCGCGGCCCGGTTCATCTTGCTGGGGAAGGCCCCCGGGGCAATCGCCGAAACGTGGATATGATCGCGCACCAGTCGTGCCGCCATCCGCTTGGTCAGGTGCAGCACCGCCGCCTTCGAGGCCTGATAGGAATAGGTTTCCCACGGGTTGATCCGCAGCCCGTCGATCGAACCGATGTTGATCACCTTGGCCGGGCGCTCGGCGCTGGCCGCGGCGCACAGCAGGGGGTGCAGCTGCTGGGTGAGGAAGAACGGGGTCTTGACGTTGAGATCCATCACCTTGTCCCAGCCGATTTCGGGAAAATCCTCGAACTCGGCGCCCCAGGCCACCCCGGCGTTGTTGACCAGGATGTCGATCTGCGTCTCGCGCGCCATCAGCTCGGCCACCAGCGCGGCGATCCCCTCGCGCGTGGCAATGTCGCCGGGCAGCGGGATGCAGCGCTCGCCCAGTTCGGCGGCCGCGCTTTCGACATCGGCGGCCTTGCGCGCGGTGATGTAGACCCGGGCGCAGCCCGCCGCGAGATAGCCCTCGGCAATCATCCGCCCGATCCCGCGCGACCCCCCGGTGACAACGGCAATGCGACCTTCAAGCGAAAACAGGCGGGCAACGTCCATGAATGATCCTCTTCCTTGTCAGGTGGGCTGGCTGGCAGCCAGTCCGGCATCGCGGGCCGGCGATGCCCCGCAAATCGCATATGGCGATTTGCGATGGAAGCACTTACACCATGGCGATGAGCCAGACACAAGCCGCCAATCCGCCCCGTGCCCTGTTCGCCTACAGCCTGCTCTACGGGGGGCTGGTGGTGCTGGCCGGGGTGCTGGGCACCAAGCTGGCGGCGCTGGGCCACTGGCCGCTGCTGGGCGACCTGGCGGTGGAAAGCGGGATTTTCGCCTTCCTGATGCTGGTGGTGCTCTCTTCCACCATCGCCGAAATGTACGGGCGGGCGACCGCCGACCGGCTGGTGCGGTTCGGCTTCATTCCGCTGATCGTCTCGATGGCGCTGCTGATGACGGTGATCCACGTCGTCCCCCCCGCCCCCTTCTGGCACGATCAGGAGGCCTTTGCCCGGCTGCTGGGCCAGGGCGCGCGGATGCAATTTGCCGGGCTGGTGTCCTACGGCACCTCGCAGACGCTCAACGTCTGGGTCTTTGCCCGGCTGGCCGGCAGCCAGGGCGCCGGCGGACGGTTGCTGTGGCTGCGCGCCTGGCTGGCCAGCTTGCTCAGCCAGGTGGTCGATACGGTGCTGTTCATCTCGATCAGCTTCATCGGGGTGACCGACCCGGCCAGCGGCGCCCCGCTGCCGATCGTGGCGATCATGCAGGGGCAGATCCTCTCGAAGCTGCTGCTCTCGACCATCATGGTCCCGCCGCTGATCTACCTGTTCGTCGCGCTGGGGCGGCGGCTGGATCGCGAATAGGCTCTTTCATTCCCCGTTACCCGCGCTAAGGGGCGGCTTATGGCTCACGATCCCCTGATGCTCGCCAAGGCTGAAACGCTGGTCGAGGCGCTGCCCTACCTGCAGCGCTATGCCGGGCGCACCTTCGTGGTGAAATACGGCGGCCACGCAATGGGCGATGCCGAACTGCAG
>JAFECL010000017.1:0-2540 GCA_018242165.1 Pseudomonadota bacterium | reverse complement strand
ACCGACAAGGCCACCGCCGAAGTGGCCGAGATGGTCTTGTCGGGCGCGATCAACAAGGATCTGGTCAGCTGGATCGCCAGGGCCGGCGGCAAGGCGATGGGCATTTCGGGCAAGGACGGCGGGCTGGTCCGCGCCGCCAAGGTCCAGCGCACCACGCGCGACCCCGACAGCCAGATCGAACAGGCGGTCGACCTGGGCTTCGTGGGCGAGCCGGAGCATGTCGACACCACGATCATCGAGACGATCTGCGCCGGCGGGATGATCCCGGTGATCGCCCCGATCGCCAGCGGCGCCGATGGCGAGACCTACAACATCAACGCCGACACCATGGCCGGGGCAATTGCCGCCGCGCTGGGTGCGGCGCGACTGTTCCTGCTGACCGACGTGACCGGGGTGCTGGACAAGGCGGGCAACCTGCTGACCGACCTGACCCCGGCCGACATCGCCAAGCTGCAGGCCGACGGCACGATCTCGGGCGGGATGATCCCCAAGCTGGAAACCTGCGTCCACGCGGTGGAAGCCGGGTGCGAGGCGGCGGTGGTGCTGGATGGCCGGGTGCCGCACGCCATGCTGCTGGAATTCTTTACCAGCCGGGGTGCGGGCACGCTGATCCGCGCCTAGGGTGTGTGGTGTTTTGGCTGATGCCGGGCTGCAAACGGCCGCTTTCTGCGCTTCCGGTGCTCACGGCCAATAAGGCCGCTGCGCTCCGGTTCTCGAAATCAGCCATTTTGACCTACGGTCCTCGTTGAGTCCGCTCCGGCCTGAGCCAAATCCCCACACACCCTAATTGACGGTCGCCCTGAACTTGATCGCGTAACTCGCGGCCGAGGCCAGCGTGCCGATGTTCGCCGTCAGCGTGCTGCCCGCCACGCTTGCCCCGCCCGCCGTGGTGGCCCCGGCACAACTGGTGCCGGTGAAGATCGAGCTGGCGACATAGGTCAGGCTGGCCGGAATCGGGTCGCTCGCCACCACCGAGGTTGCCGTGCCGCTGCCGGTGTTCGACACCAGGATGCAGTATTCGAGCAGCGCCCCGGGGATCATCTTGGGGTTGGTGGCATTGTTCACCGGATCGGAGATCAGGGTGCTGATCTTGGTCACCGCGAGGCTGGCGGTAACCGGCGAGATGTCCATCCCGGTGATCCCCGAATAGCTGGGATCGTCGCGGATCATCACCGTCAGGGTGTTGCTGGCGCTGGCGGCGACGCCAAGGTTGATGGTCTGCTTAGACCAGCCGGCGGTGGGCACGCTGGTTCCGGCATAGACCTTGGTGGCGCCCCAGTAGACGTCGATTTCCACCGCCGCGTTATTGGCGGTGCTGAAATAGGTCCAGAACGAGAGGGTATACTGCACCCCCGGCGTGACCGTGACCACCTGCTGGGCACCCGAGGTGGTGCCCGCGGCAAAGGGATAGGTCAGGCAGGCCGCGCCGACGCAGCCCGAATAGAACTCGGTGGTCCCGCCGATCGAGGCGTTCGGGGCCGAGAGGGCATGGTTGAAGGCGGCGCCGGCACCGGTGGCCGAACTGGTCCAGCTGGTCGCGGCGGTCGCGGTGCCGGTGAAATAGGGGTTGGTCACCTGATTGGCGCGCGCCGGGCCACCGGCCAGCGTCAGCCCCGCCAGCACCAGCCACGCCGCGACCAGGCGGCGGATCGAGGGAAAATACCGAAGCACATCAAAATCTTTACCAAACCATCGTCACGGAACGGTTAATCGGGCGATGGCCGGGCCCGGCGCTGCTTGCCCTTGCCCCATCTTGTCGGCTAGGCAGGCGCACCCCCGCCCGAAAGGACGCGCGCCGTGCTGCTAACCCTGGTCGACATTCTCAGCTACCTCATCAACCTCGTGGTGATGATGGTGATCGTGCAATTCGTGATGAGCCTGCTGATCAGCTTCAACGTGGTCAACATGCACAACGATTTCGTCGCCGCGCTGTGGAAGGCGGTGAACGCGATCCTTGATCCGATCCTTACCCCGGTGCGGCGGATCATGCCCGATACCGGGCCGATCGACTTTTCCCCGATGGTGCTGATCGTGGGACTGACCATCGTTCAGAAAATCCTTGTCCACGCAGCACTTGCACAGGCTTATTCATGACGGATACGAAGATTATCGACGGCAAGGCCTTTGCCGAGGGGCTGCGCGCCCGCATCGCTACCCATGCCGCCGCCTTCGCCGCGAAGGCGGGCCGCAAGGCCGGCCTCGCGGTGGTGCTGGTGGGCGAGGATCCCGCCAGCCAGGTCTATGTCCGCAGCAAGGGCAAGCAGACGGTCGAATGCGGCATGGCCAGCTTCGAACACAAGCTGCCCGCCGATACCGATCAGGCGACGCTGGTCGCGCTGATCGAGCAGCTCAACGCGGACCCCATGGTCGATGGCATCCTCGTCCAGCTGCCGCTGCCGGGCCAGCTCGACGAGCAGACGGTGATCGCGACGATCAGCCCCGACAAGGATGTCGATGGCTTCCACGTCACCAATGCCGGGCGCCTTGCGGTGGGCCAGCCGGGCTATGTCCCCTGCACGCCGCTGGGCTGCCTGATGCTG
>JAFECL010000016.1:23534-46436 GCA_018242165.1 Pseudomonadota bacterium | reverse complement strand
CGCCATCAACAAGGACGAGGAAGCCCCCATCTTCCAGGTCGCAGACCTCGGTCTCGTCGCTGACCTGTTCAATGCAGTCCCCGAAATGACCGGGAAACTGTAAAGGGAACCCGCCAGCACCGGCATCACAGACCCCCGCCAGGCAACACCCCGGCGGGGGTTTTGATTCGTGCCGGGCCGCGAAGCCGTTTGACGTTTACGTAAACGGTGGCATGATGCCTCTTCGATCCACGCGGGCCCGGCCCCGCGCCCGCTGACGAAAGGACCGCCATGTCGCTCGATATGCTCGCCCGCACTGCCTATACCGAGGACCACGAGGCTTTCCGCCAGACCGTGCGGCGCTTTATGCAGGAAGAGATTGCCCCGCACGCCGCCGAATGGGCCGAGGCCGGCATCGTCCCCAAGTCGATCTGGCCCAAGGCGGGCGAACTGGGCCTGCTGTGCCCGACCGTTCCCGAGGAATACGGCGGGCTGGGGCTGGACTTTGGCTACAACGCGATCGTCGATGAAGAGAGCGCCTACAACGGCCGCGCCGCGACCGGCTTTTCGCTGCAGTCCGACATCGTGGTGAACTACATCGTCGCCTATGGCTCGGAAGAGCAGAAGCGCCACTGGCTGCCCAAGATGGTCTCGGGCGAGGTGATCACCGCCATCGCCATGACCGAGCCGGGCACCGGATCGGACCTGCAGGGGATCCGCACCACCGCCAGGAAGGATGGCAATCACTACGTCATCAATGGCTCGAAGACCTATATCACCAACGGCCAGAACGCCGATCTGGTGCTGGTCTGCTGCAAGACCGACACCGAGATCGAGCCCAAGTGGAAGGGCGTGTCGATCGTGCTGGTCGAAGCCAACCGCGAGGGTTTCAAGCGCGGCCGCAACCTCGACAAGATCGGGCAGGACGAGGCCGATACCTCGGAACTGTTCTTCGAGGACGTGCGGGTGCCGATCACCAATTGCCTGGGCGAGGAGGGCAAGGGTTTCATCTACCTGATGAGCGAGCTGCCGCAGGAACGCCTGTCGATCGCGGTGTCGTGCCAGGCCGCGGCGCAGCGCGCCTTCGACGACACGGTCGAATTCGTGCGCGACCGCAAGGCCTTCGGCAAGCCGGTGATCGATTTCCAGAACACCCGCTTCGTGCTGGCCGACCTCAAGACCAAGCTGCAGGTCGGCTGGGCCCACCTCGACTGGGCGCTGGCCCGCCATCTGCGCCGCGAACTGACCCCCGAGGAAGGCGCGGCCGCCAAGCTGTGGCATACCGACCTGCAGTGGGAAGTGGTCGACAAGTGCCTCCAGCTGCATGGCGGCGCGGGCTACATGAACGAGTACCCGATCGCCCGCGCCTGGCGCGGCGCCCGCGTGTCGCGGATCTTCGGCGGCACCAACGAGATCATGAAGGAACTGATCGGCCGCAAGCTGTAAGGCCAGGATCGTGTCGGCCGCAGGTTGACGCGGCCAGGTCATGATGATCGACGCAACGCGCCCGCCACCCTGCGCCCGGGATGGCGGGCCGCGACCAGGGCACGGGGCCCGTGGTTGCGCATCCCGCAGGGCGCCGCTAGCTTGAGCCTTATGCCCGCCGACGCGCACAGACCGATCGACGTCTACAACCCGTCGGGCCGCGCCACGGTGCTGCTGGTCTGCGACCATGCGTCGAATTTCATTCCCGAGCCCCTCGCCGGACTGGGCCTTGGCCCCGAACAGCTGAGCGATCACGTGGCCTGGGACGTGGGGGCCTGGGGCCTGGCGCGCGAGCTGGCCGATGTGCTCGATGCGCCGCTGGTCGGCGCGGCGGCGTCGCGCCTGCTGATCGATGCCAACCGCGATCCGGATGCTCCCGACCTGATCCCGCTGATGGCGGAAGGCGTGCCGATCCCGGGCAACCGGCAGCTGGACGAGGCGGAACGCGCCGCGCGCATCCGCGACTATCACCAGCCCTTTCACCGGGCCATCGAGGCGATCCTGCGCGACCGGCCGGCGCTGTCGGCCGTCGTTTCCGTGCACAGCTTCACTCCGGTGCTGTTCGGCAAGGCCCGGCCATGGCACGTCGGGATCCTCCACGACGACGACTGCCGGCTGGCCGACCTGCTGATCGAGCAGCTCGAACGCCAAACACCGCTTTGTGTTGGCCGCAACCAGCCATATGCTCCGGACGACGGCGTCTATTACACGCTCGACCGGCATGGCCGCGGGCGGGCCAAGGCCATGATCGAGGTCCGCAACGACCAGTTGCGCGATTCTGCCGGTCAGCGGCGCTGGGCAGGATTGCTGGGCGATGCGCTGCACGGGGCGCTCGCGCGGATATGAGGTGATCCCGGCACGCCGGGCGGCAGGCAAGCGAAGGGAAACGGCGATGGGTGAGACAGGCATGGGGAGCGAAGCTGCCCACCCCGACGATGTGAAAACCCTGCACGGCATGGGCTATGCGCAGGAACTGGCCCGGACCATGGGGCGATTCTCGAATTTCGCGATTTCCTTCTCGATCATCTGCATCCTCTCGGGCGGGATCAATTCGCTGGCCCAGGGCACCAGCGGCGCCGGCGGCGCGGGCCTTGGCATCGGCTGGCTGGTCGGCGGGGCCTGCGCGCTGCTGTTCGCGCTCGGCATGGCCCAGATCGCTTCGGCCTATCCGACCGCCGGCGGACTCTATCACTGGAGCTCGATCCTCGGCGGGCGGTTCTGGGGCTGGCTGACGGCGTGGATGAACCTGCTGGGCCTGATCACCGTGCTGTCGGCGATCAATGTCGGGACCTATGCCTTCTTCATCGGCGCCTTCGGCCCGGCGCTGGGCATTGCCGATACCTACACCGCCAAGGTCGTGGTGGTCGCGCTGATGACCGCCAGCCATGCCCTGATCAACCATCTCGGGATCCGGGCAACCAGCCGGCTGACCGACTTTTCGGGCTACCTGATCCTTGGCGGGGCGGTCCTGCTGACCCTGGTGCTGTTCGCCCATGCCCCCACCCGCGATTTCAGCCGGCTGTGGACCTTCACCAATTACTCGGGCGCGGCCGGCGGCGGGGTCTGGCCGGAAACCGGATCGATGTTCAGCCTGTTCCTGCTCGGGCTGTTGCTGCCGATCTACACGCTGACCGGCTACGATGCCTCGGCCCATACCTCGGAGGAAACGATCCAGGCCGCGAAGAACGTGCCGATCGCGATCATCCATTCGGTGTTCTGGGCCTCGCTGTTCGCCTGGCTGTTTTCCTGCGCCTTTGTCCTCGCCATTCCCGACATGAAGGAAGCCGCCGCCAAGGGCTGGAACGTGTTCTTCTGGGTGATGGACCAGACCGTTCCGGGCCTGCTCAAGCAGGGCATCTACGTGATCATTCTGGTTGCCCAGTACATCTGCGGGCTGGCCACGGTCACCTCGGTCAGCCGGATGATCTATGCCTTCGCCCGCGATGGCGGGCTGCCGGCCTCGGCCCGGCTGGCCAAGGTCAGCCCCCGGTGGCGCGTTCCGGTGGCGGCGATCTGGACCGGCGCCTTGCTGGCCGTGATCTTCGTGGCCTGGGCCGATGCCTATTCGGTGGCCACCGCGGTCACGTCGATTGCGCTCTACCTCTCCTACGCGATGCCGATCGTGGCCGGGGGCCTCGCCTTCGGCGGCAAATGGAAAGAGATGGGGCCGTTCGACATCGGGGCGATCTATCGCCTCGTGGCGCTGGCCTGCGGGGCGATCGCCGTGGTGATCTTCTATATCGGCACCCGCGACCCCAACGACAAGGCGCTGCTGTTCTTCGGCTGGATCGCCGCAATCACCGCGCTGGTCTGGTTCGGGCTTGAACGGCGCCGCTTCCGGGGCCCGCCGATCGGCGACGAGGCGGTGGCGCTGCGTCAGGCGCAGATCGCCGCCGCAGAGAAGGCTGTGGGCGAAGCGTGATTTCAGAGCAAGGAACGACAATGAACGGAATGCTGACCCTGGAAGACCTGCGTGGCCTGACCGCTTCGGGCGCCATCGACACGGTGCTGGTCTGCGTCCCCGACATGCAGGGCCGGCTGATCGGCAAGCGCTTCCACGCGCAGTTCTTCGTCGACGGCGCGCACGAGGAAACCCACGCCTGCGACTACCTGCTGGCCAACGACATCGATATGGAGCCGGTGCCGGGCTATACCGCATCCAGCTGGGAAAGCGGCTACGGCGATTTCGTGATGAAGCCCGACCTGGCGACGCTGCGGCAGGTGCCCTGGCTGCCGGGCACCGCGCTGGTGCTGTGCGACCTTGAGGACCACCACCATCACCAGCCGATCCCGCACAGCCCGCGCGCGATCCTGAAGGCGCAGGTCGATCGGCTGGCGGCGCTGGGCTATAGTGCCTTTGCCGCCTCGGAGCTGGAGTTCTACCTGTTCGACGAGGACTATCGCGCGCTGCGCGACCGGGCCTATCGCAACCCCCGGACGGCCGGCGACTACATCCAGGACTACCACATCTTCCAGACCACCAAGGAAGAGCCGGTGCTGCGCGCGATGCGCAATGGCCTGCAGGGCGCGGGGATTCCGGTCGAGAATTCCAAGGGCGAATGGGGCCCCGGCCAGGAAGAGCTGAACGTGCGCTATGCCGACGCGCTGACCATGGCCGACCGCCACGTGATCATGAAGAACGGGATGAAGGAGATCGCGCACCAGCACGGCAAGGCGATCACCTTCATGGCCAAGTGGCGCAACGACCTTGCCGGCTCATCGGCGCATATCCACATGTCGCTGTGGGACAAGGCGGGCCGGCAGCCGCTGTTCCTCGACCCCGCCGACCGCCTCGGCATGTCGCCGCTGATGAAGCAATTCGTTGCCGGCCAGCTCAAATATGCCCCGGATCTGACCTGCTTCCTTGCCCCCTATGTCAATTCGTACAAGCGCTTTCAGGCCGGGACCTTCGCGCCGACCAAGCTGACCTGGTCGGTCGACAACCGCACGGCGGGCTTTCGCCTGTGCGGGGCCGGAACCAAGGGGATCCGCATCGAATGCCGGATCGGGGGCGCCGACCTCAACCCCTACCTCGCCTTCGCCGGGCTGATCGCCGCCGGGATCCGGGGGATCGAGGAGGGGCTGGAGCTGCCCGCGCCCTTTGTCGGCGATGCCTATGCCGGCTCCGGCCTGGCCGATATCCCCCAGACCCTGCGCGATGCGACCGTCGCCCTCGACAATTCGGCCATGTTGCGCGAAGCCATGGGCGACCCGGTCATCGATCACTACGTTCACACCGCGCGGTGGGAACAGCAGGAGACCGACCGCCGGGTGACCGATTGGGACCTGATGCGCGGGTTCGAACGCTATTAATCCGATACCAGCCAAAGACCGGAAGATGACCACACTGAACCTCGTTTCGCCGATCGACGGCGCGATCCATGCCAGCCGCGAGAGTGTCACGCTCGATCAGGCCATGGCCGCCATTGCCGCCGCCCGGCAGGCACAGCGCGCATGGGCCGGCGTGCCGCTGGACCAGCGGGTGGCCGCGGTGCGCGGTTTCCTCGACGCCCTGCTGGCGATGAACGACGAGGTGGTGACCGAGATCGCCTGGCAGATGGGCCGGCCGACCCGTTACGGTGGCGAATTCGGCGGGGTGCGCGAGCGTGGCGAGTACATGCTGTCGATCGCGGAGGATGCCCTCGCCCCGCTGACCATCGAGGACAGCGCCGCCTTCCACCGCTTCATCGCGCGTGAGCCGCTGGGCGTGGTGATGGTGATCGCCCCGTGGAACTACCCCTTCCTCACCGCGATCAACGCGGTGGTGCCGGCGCTGGTGGCGGGCAATGCCGTGGTGCTCAAGCACGCGACGCAGACGCTGCTGGCCGGCGAGCGCTTTCAGCTGGCGGCAGAGCGTTCGGGCCTGCCCAAGGGGCTCTTCGTCAATCTCGCGCTCGATCACGCGGTGACCGAGGGCCTGCTGACGGCAGGTGCGGTCAATTTCGTCAATTTCACCGGCTCGGTCGGTGGTGGCCGGGCAATCGAACGCGCCGCGGCGGGCACCTTTACCGGGATCGGGCTGGAGCTGGGCGGCAAGGATCCGGGCTATGTCATGGAAGATGCCGACATGGCCCGGGCGGTCGACACCCTGATCGACGGGGCGATGTTCAATTCCGGGCAATGCTGCTGCGGGATCGAGCGGATCTATGTGGTGGAAGCCCGGTTCGACGAATTCGTCGAGCGCGCGGTGGCGCTGGTCGAGGGCTATCGGCTGGGCAATCCGCTCGAGGCCGAAACCACGCTGGGGCCGATGGCGCATACCCGCTTTGCCGAACTGGTGCGCGACCAGACCGCCGAAGCCCTGGCGCGCGGGGCACGCGGGCTGATCGATCGCAAGCACTTTGCCGCCGATGCGCCGGGCACCCCCTATCTCGCCCCGCAGCTCCTGATCGATGTCGACCATGGCATGCGGGTGATGCGCGAGGAGAGTTTCGGGCCGGTCGTCGGGATCATGAAGGTGAAGGACGATGCCGAGGCGATCCGCCTGATGAACGACAGCGACTTCGGCCTGACGGCCAGCCTGTGGACCGCCGACCGGGCCCGGGCCGAGGCGATCGGCCGGCAGATCGAGACTGGCACGGTGTTCATGAACCGCGCCGACTATCTCGACCCGGCACTGTGCTGGACCGGCTGCAAGGACACCGGGCGCGGTGCCTCGCTCTCGGTGCTTGGCTACCACGCCCTGACCCGCCCCAAATCCTTTCACCTGAGGACATGATGCAAGCCAACTGGAACTATCCCACCGCGATCAAGTTCGGCGCCGGCCGGATCAACGAGCTGCCCGACCATGTCCGCGCCGTGGGGATGCAACGCCCGCTGCTGGTTACCGACAAGGCGCTGGCCGAACTCGAGGTGACCAGGCGCACCCTGGCGATCCTGGCCGATGCCGGGATCGCGACGGGCCTGTTTTCCGACGTCCGCTCGAACCCGACCGACGAGAACCTCGAGGCCGGGCTGGCCCAGTACCGCGCCGGCGGCCACGATGGGGTGATCGCCTTCGGCGGCGGCTCGGGGCTCGATCTCGGCAAGCTGGTCGCCTTCATGGCCGGGCAGACCCGCCCGCTGTGGGACTTCGAGGACATTGGCGACTGGTGGACCCGCGCCGATCCCGCCGGGATTGCCCCAATCATCGCCGTTCCGACGACGGCGGGCACCGGCTCCGAAGTCGGCCGCGCCGGGGTGATCACCGATGCCAGCGCCCATGTGAAGAAGGTGATCTTCCACCCGAAGATGCAGCCGCAGGTGGTGATCTGCGACCCCGAACTGTCGGTCGGGATGCCGCCGCTGATCACCGCCGGGACCGGGCTCGACGCGCTGTCCCACTGCCTCGAGGCCTATTGTTCGCCGGCCTATCACCCGATGGCCGAAGGCATCGCGGTCGAGGGTATCCGACTAGTCAAGGAATGGCTGCCGATCGCCTATGCCGAGCCCGCCAACCTCGAGGCGCGCGGCCATATGCTGAGCGCGGCGGCGATGGGCGCCACCGCCTTCCAGAAGGGGCTGGGCGGGATGCACAGCCTGGCCCACCCGATCGGCGCGCTGTATGACACCCACCATGGCATGACCAATGCGGTGGTCATGCCCTATGTGCTGGAAGCCAACCGCGCCGCGATCGAACCACGGATCGAGCGGCTGGCGGCGTGGCTGGGTATCGCCGGCGGGTTCGACGGCTTCCTCGGGTGGATCCGCTCCATCCGCCGCGAGCTCAAGGTGCCCGGGACGCTGACCGAATTTGGCGTCCCGCGCGATGGCTTCGACCGGATTGTCGCGATGGCCGTGGTCGATCCGACGGCGGGGGGCAATCCGCTGCCGCTGACACCCGCCCTGGCAGCGGCGATGCTGGCCGCCGCCTTCGGAGACTAGGCGGCGCACGCATTCTTAACCCGCCATGGTTTAGAGATTTCCGCACAGGCTTGAAACGCACCGCGATGACAGGGGCGCGGCTTCACGTGGCCGGGGCAGCCCCCTGCCGCCAGCGAAACACGAGGCGGACCATGGTCGAGATTGAACGCATCGCGATGCCCAGCGCGGAGGTTTTCTACCGCGAATACATGTGCAAGTCGAAACCGGTCATCATCACCGACCTGTTCGCAGGCGAGCAAATCCGCGAAATCGCCGATCGCGAGGCGGCGATTGCCCGGTTCGGCGAGGTGCCGATCATGGTGCGCGACGAGTATTCGAAAGCCCTGGTCGAGGGCACCGGCGCGGCGACCCGCACCCTGTCCTACGCCGACTATTACCGGCACGTCGACGCGAACCGCGACACCAGCCTGATGGCCATCGAGTTCAAGACGCCGGAAAAGATTGCCAGCCAGTACAAGGTGCCGCCGGTGTGCGAAAGCCAGGATGGCGAGAGCGAGGTCTTCGTCAACCAGTGCTTCATCGGCAATGCCGGCAACCGGGCGCAGATCCATTTCGACAAGGCCGGGCTGCACGGGTTTCTCTATCAGGTGTTCGGCCGCAAGCGCTATTTCTGGTTCCCCCACTCGGCCTCGCACAAGCTGATCCCGATGACCCAGGTGGGCGGGTGGAACCTGCACAACTTCACCGATGCCGATCGGCGCGGTTTCCTCGAATTCACCGGCGGGGCCGAGGCGATCATCGATGCGGGCGACTGCATGTACGTGCCGACGCTGTCATGGCACGCGGTCGACTATCTTGACGACAGCATGTCGATCAGCCTGCGCTTTCGCCGCGCCGATCGGATCACCCGACTGCTGAATGCGGCCTTCCCCGACATGTACATGCAGGGCATCGCCGAAGCCATGGCCGATCCCGCCGACGAGGCGCGGTGGGGCTGGGCGCTGGCCGAGATCGAGAAGGCCAATGCCGCGCGCGGCGACGACGGGGCCGAGCACGTCATCCGGATGCGCAACCTGACCAGGGCGATCCACGCGATGCTCTACCCGGACATGGGCCGGGAACGCTATGCGATCGATACCGAGGAATACCTCCCCGATCTGCTGCCCCACTTCCGCGATGCGGATCACCCGCATCGGCCCAGCTATATCTGAGGGCGCCCCGTTCCGCCGCTGACCGCGCGACCCGCGCGGATCAGCGGGGAACGTAATGGCTGCTGATCGAGATCTTCAGATCGACCACGGTTTGCGTGGGGCGCAGCGACATCCGGGTGGTGACCGCCGGATCGAAGAAGTCCTTGAGCAGCGGCGGGCGCGGGCCGCGAAAATAATAGCCCGGATTGTAGGCCACCTTGGTGTCGGCAACCAGGTTCAGCTCGTCGCGCCGCGTCACGTGCTGGACAACGCAGGGCACGTGGCGGTGGCCCAGCGCGCGCAGGGCATAGGCCCGATGGTAGCCGTTGTGCAGCACCAGCCGCCGTTCGCTGCTGATCACGCTCATCATGTTGGCGCCAAAACCAAACGGCAGCCCGATCATGCCGGCCAGCGGCCCTTCCTCGTCACCGGGCGGAACCGTTGCCGGGTCGAGCACGCGGGCGCGCAGCATGGCGAGATCGGCAGCCTGACTGACCAGCTGGAAATGCCCGCCGGCGATGCGGTTGACCGTGACCGGCGGCGCGGCCCGCCGGGCCGGGAGGCAGAAATCGAACAGCTGCGCCGGATCGGCGCCGGGGTGGAGATCCGCCGCGCGATCGAGCGCAAAGCGATCCTCAACCTGCGCCTGCCAGACGATCAGCCGGTCCAGCTCGACCATTTCGATGGTGGTCCGCACCACGTCGAAGGTGTTGCGAAAGTTGCGGCTGGCGCGCAGCCGCGCGGCGTGGCGGCGCAGTTCGGGCGGCAGCGGGAACCGTTCGACCCGGTCGGCCTCGCCCGCCTCGCGCTTTTCCAGCCGGGCGAAGTGATCGTGGGCACGGCGCCATGCCGCGACCAGCCTGGAACGCCGGATGTCTGCGCCATCGACCACAAAGCGGGCAACGAAATCTAGGTATTCGTCCAGTGGCGGCTGCCCCAGCAGCCAGATCACCGTCTGCGCCGCTTCGGTCGTGGCAAAACTGTCCTGGGCGGGAATGAACATGCTGGCTGGCTCGATCTCTGCCCGCGGTGCCGGACCCGTGCGGTATCGCAGATTATTCTGAAGATCGGGTTGCCGCGCATGCGCACAACAAGACGCGGCCGAACCTTGCGGTCCGCCGCGCTTGGTGTGCGGTGAGCCTGGGCCGGTCAAGGAACCGGCGGGGCCGCGCCTCAGTTGTAGCAGGGCGGCGGCGGCGGGGGAGCGACGACGACGCAACCGCCACCCGACGAATTCTTGCTGCCACCCT
The DNA here is from genome assembly GCA_018242165.1 of Pseudomonadota bacterium. Lineage (GTDB taxonomy): Bacteria > Pseudomonadota > Alphaproteobacteria > Sphingomonadales > Sphingomonadaceae > Novosphingobium. Next base: position 36,229 of record JAFECL010000016.1, on the reverse strand, counting down.
TGGCCTTGGTGCCGCCCTTGGCCTTGCTGCCGCCGTTGCAGCCCTTGCCACCGTAGACGAATTCGAGCTCGAAAGCGGTAAGATCGCGCATGACATTCCCTTTCCGTTAAACCTGGCGGCGCTTGGATGTCACCTCACGGCCCGCTGGAACATCAATAATCACGAGATCGAAATGGCGTAAATCGCTCAATTTTCCCGTTCTCTATTTGAGACACATGTGAATTGAAGTGTTAATTTCATAGATCATTAACTTATTTCAGAAGATATCGGCTTTAATAAAATAGAAACTATCGCTCTCCGTGATTTTCCGGCAGCAGGCACCGGCCACGGGATTCGTTTCTGATGCTGGCAAGGCAGCCCAAGGCCGGCCAGCCGCTGCGCGACGGCTAGGCGCGGCGGCGAATCTGATCTGGGAAGGGCGGCGAAAAAGACGCCGCCGGGGCCGCGACTCGGCTTCCAACCACCAATTGCCCCTGTTCGAGGGTGACGACCATGTCGGCACGTTCGACCAGCGCCGGGCGATGCGCGATCACGATCCGGGTGATCGGCAGGGCGGCGATGGTGTCGGCGATCCTGGTTTCGGTGGCCGGATCGAGATTTGCCGTACCTTCGTCAAGGAACAGGATGTCGGGCCGGCGATAGAGCGCGCGCGCCAGGAAGATGCGTTGCCGCTGGCCCGCCGACAGCGCCGCCCCCATGTCGCCGATCAGGCTGTCGTAGCCCATCGGCATCCGTTCGATCTCCGCCGCGATCTCGGCCTGGCGTGCCGCCTCGGCAATCCGCTCGCGATCGGCGGCCGGATCGAAGAAGGCGATGTTATCCGCAATCGTCCCGGTCAGCAGGCAATCGTCCTGCATCACCGCACCGACGCGGGCGCGCCATTGCGCCATGGTGGCCGGGCTGAGCGGTGCGCCATCGACCAGCACCCCCCCGCTGTCGGGTTGCGCCAGCCCGAGCAGGAGACGGAACAGGGTCGTCTTGCCCGCCCCGCTGGGGCCGATCAGCGCAACGAAGGCCCCGGCCGGGATCTGGAGGTCGGCCTGGCGGATGATCGGCACATCGCCGCGATCATAGGCGAAGCCCAGCTGTTCGAGCGCCAGCGATGGCGGGCCGGAACGGAGCCGGGCCGGAGGCGGGGCGATCTCTTCCTTGGCTTCGGTGACAATGTCCGACAGGCGTTCAAGGTGCAGCCCCATCAGGCGCCAGCGTTGCGCCTGATCGACCAGCGAGCTGGCGCTGGCGACGAAGTTGCCGCGATAGGCCAGGAACGCCAGCAGCGTCCCCACGGTCATGGCATTGTCGATCACCCGCGCCGCGCCAAGGTAGACGCAGAGCAGGAAGGCCCCGTTCGAAAGCAGCGATTCCACCAGCGACACGCGGATGTCGAGCAGCCGCGACCGATAGGAGGCCGAGATCACCTCGGCGTACTGGTTGCGCCAGCCGCTTTCGCGCTGGGCCTCGTGCGCGTGCAGCTTCACCGCACGGATCGAGCGGATTGTCTCCATGAGGAAGGTTTCCTCGCCGGCGCGGGCGATGATTTCCTCTTCGGAGCGCTGGCGCAGCTGCGGATAGAGCAGCTGGCTGTAGCCAAGATAGGCAAGCGTGCTGGCCAGCACGATCAGCGACAGCATGGGGCTGATGGCCATCATCACCACGAAAGTGATCACGAACAGCATGCTGTCGATCACCAGGTTGACCAGCCCGCGCGTCAGCAGCGCCTGGATCGGCTGGATCGATCCGACCCGCGACATCAGGTCGCCCACGTGGCGTCGTTCGAAATAGGCCAGCGGCAACCGGATGAGGTGGCGCACCACGTTGCCGCCCAGGTCGAAGGACAGGGACTGGCCAAAGGTCAGCATCACCCATTCACGCAGGGCGCGGACCACGCTGTTCAGCGCGAAGATGATGCCAAATCCGGCCAGCAACAGCAGCAGCAGGCTGGAATCGCCCACGGCGATGGCCTGATCGACCACCACCTGCAGATAGAAAGGCATCAGCAGCGCGGTGAACTGCAGCACCAGCGACAGCACCAGCACCTGGGTCAGCGCCTTGCGGAAATTGGTGATCCGGCTCCACAGGTCGCTCAGCCTGGTCGTTGTGCGGGCAACAATCGGGCGGAAGTTGGCCGCTGGCGAAAGCTCCAGCGCCACGCCGGTAAAATGCGCGCTGACCTTGCTGGCGGGCAGCCGGCGCCGCCCGGCGGCCGGATCGACGATGGTCCACGAACCATCGGCCGCCACATGTTCCAGCACGACATAGTGCACGAAATCCCAGTGGACGATCGCCGGGGTCCGCAGCTGGCGCGCTTCGTCGATTTCCAGCCGGATGGCGCGCGGCGAAAGGTCGAGCGCCGTGGCAATGTCCATCAGCTGGGCCAGCGTGGCCCCCTTCATCGACGGGGGGAAGCGCTGGCGCAGGCCACCAAGATTGACCTTGTGGCCAAAGTGGTTGGCAACCATCGCCAGCGAAGCGAGGCCGCATTCGGCCGCCTCGGTCTGGCGGATTGGCCGGATCTCTCCGCCCGTGCCCCACGCCCCGGTCATGGTTCGACCGCTCCGCTGATCGCGCCAAGGATCAGCGCCCACAGCGGATGGCGGCGCTGGACCAGATCGGCCCTGACCGTCATCCCCGGGCGCAACCCCTCGGCACGGATCGCCGGCGAGCCCAGCGCCTCGATCCGGACCCGGATCAGAAACGACGGCTCGGCGGGGCGGACCGCGGCATCGACACTGGCCGGATCGACCGGCGCGCGCGACACCGCAAGCACGGTACCCTCGCCGAACCCGTACTTCTGGTATGGAAAGGCATCAAAGCGCAGTTTGACCCGCTGGCCGGCCCCGGCAAAACCGACCGCATTGGACGGGGCATAGAGCCAGGCTTCAAGATGGCTGCCGCCGGGAACGATCGACACCAGCGCGCGCTCGGCCCCGACATGCTGGCCAACCGTGGCGGCAACGTCGCTGACCTCGCCCGCCACCGGGGCGACCAGCACGGTATGATCGGCCCGCAGGATATCTTCGCGCTGACTGACCAGTGCGGCGCGCTGGGCGGTCAGCAGCGACCGCGCACGCTCGGCCTCAAGCTGGCGCTGGGCGATCTGCGCGGCAAGGCTGGCAGCCCTGCCGCTGGCGTCGATCAGGCGCTGGCGCAACGCTTCGCCCTCGGCACGGCGGCTCAGCAATTCGGCCCGGGCCTGATTGACCTGGCGCTGGTTGGCGGCCCCCTGGCTGGCCAGCCGGGTGAACCGGGCAAGGTCCTGCCCGGCCAGCGTGGTCTGGCTGTGGCCGATGCCTTGCTGGCGCCGCAGCGAAGCCGCCGCCTCAAGCTGGGCCCGGCGCTGGTCACGCAGCGCCTGTTCCTCGCTCGCGGCGGTGGTGCCGGCAATCTTCAGCTGGTTGTCGATCTCGTCGATCTGGCGGCCGAGTTGCGCCAGCTGGGTGGCAAGGCCGCCCGGCCCCGCGGCGGTCGACACCACGATCAGCGGCGTACCCCGCTCGACCCGCTGGCCAGGACGAACGAGGATTTCCCGAACATCGCCCGCTGCCGGGCTGCTGACCCGGGCGAGGCCGGCATCGAAAGCCAGAATGCCCCTGGCGCTGCTGGAACCGGCATAGGAGCCGACGATCAGGATCAGCACGATCGCCGCCGCCAGGGCTGCCGCCAGCATGGTATAAAGTCGGGAAGACGGCGGCACCGCAGCCACCACCGAGCCGTCCAGGCGGTGTCGCCGGGCCTCGATCGCCTCCGTCCTGAACAATGCTGAAGCCAAGCGCGGTATTCCCCCTTATCCGATCGGCGATACAGGCCCGGAGTAAAGGTCGCGTTAACTATGGATCGTGCGCTTTTGCGCGGCTTCCAGCGTTTCTTAACCCTGTTCGGCTAGAGCGGGGGGAATGGCTTACCTCTGGCCCCGAACCTGCTTGCCGTTAAGCGCTGCGGCGCTGCTGACGGCCTGTGCCGGGGCAGCGCCCCCGGCAGCATTGCCGCCCGTCATTTCGGCGGACTGGAGCCGTCCCGCAAGCGCGCCTCCAGCCACCAATATCGACCTTGCCACCGCCCTTGCCTCGCCCGAACTGGCCGACCTGATCGCCCGGGCGCGCAAGAACAGCCCGAACCTGCAGATTGCCACGGCACGGGTCGATCAGGCCAGGGCGGCGCTGCGGGCCGCGCACGGCGCCTACCTGCCGGCGGTTTCGATTGGCGCCAGCCTTGCCGCCAGCAATGGCTCCGGCAGCCGCTACGACATCGTCAAGAACATTGGCACCATCGATGCCACCCTGTCGATCGACCCGACGGCTGGCGCCACCAGTGCGGCGCAGGCCGGGCGGCTGGCCGCCAGCCAGTTCGATCGGCGCGCGGCGGGCCTGGCACTGGATGCCAGCGTGGCCCGCAGCTATGTCGCCGCCCTGGCGCTCCGCGCGCGGCTGGAGCTGATCGAGGGCAGCATCCGGCAGGCCACGGAAATCCAGCGCATCGTCGAGCTGCGCGCCCGCGAGGGGGCCGCCACGATGGTCGAGGTCGGATTGCAGCGCATCCGTCGCCAGCAGCTGGCGATCGAGCGCGAGCGCCTGCTTCAGGGGCTGGAGCAGAACCGGGCCAGCCTGGCCCTGCTGGTCGGCGAGGAAGCGCCGGGATTCGTGCTGCCAGCCGGGCAGTTCGGCACCCTTGCCCTGCCCGAGCCGGGCCTGCCTGCTCCCAGCGCGCTGATCGCCCTGCGGCCCGATGTCCGCGCCGCCGAAGCCCAGATCGCCGCAGCCGGCGGCGATGTGGTGGCGGCGCGCGCGGCATTCTACCCGCGCATCGACCTCTCGCTGCAGCGCAGCGCGCAATCGGCGCTGACCAGCAGTGCGCTTTCCGGCATTACCCTGGGCGCCGAATTGCTGGCCCCCATCTTCGCGCGCGGCCGGCTGGGCGCGAACCTTGACATGGCCCGGGCACGTCAGCGCGAGGTCGTGCAATCCTATCGGCAAGTGCTGCTATCCGCCCTGGCCGAGGTGGAACAAGGCCTGGCAGCGGTCGAATTCTCGCGCAACCGGGGCGCGCTGCTGGCGGGGAATGTTGCCGATGCCCGCGCCGCAGCCGCAGCCGCGCATCGCCAGTATCTTGAAGGCGAGGCGGATCTCCAGCACCTGTTCGACGCCGAAGACCTGGTGGTAACCACGCAGGATGCGGCGGTCCTCAACCGGCAGGAACGACTGGAGGCCGCGATCCTCCTGCTGGTCGCCGGGGCGAGCTGAGCCCGGTCGACGCGGTCTAGTCGACGCGCGCCTCCGCCCAGCTGGCGACCACATTGCCATTGGCCGGGCCAAGCTGGCGCACCACCAGTTCCAGCACCCGCACACCGGCGATCTCGGCGGTCAGCTCAGCCGCCGGCTGGTTGAAGCGCATCGGCGGCGACAGGGCCAGCCGCCGGCCGTCGCCATAGAGCTCGAAGCGCACTGCGGCGCGCGTGCCCCGGGTGGAATCATCAAGGCCAACCCGCGCCGAAAAGCGGCGAAAACCCCGCTCCACCCGCGCTTCGAGCCGCGAATTGGCCAGCACCCCCAGCCCGCTGCGATAGGCCACGCCGGCCACGCGCAGGTCCTGCCCATAGGGGGTGGCATCGGCGCGCGGGCCGCCCCAGCCGGCATAGGCGGGGCGGTTGCCGGTCCAGGTCGTGCCGGGGTGGTAGGGGTCGACCATGCGGTGGATCAGCGGATCGGGCTCCAGCGCGGTAATGCCATCGACGGCAACGTTGATGCGCCCGGGCATTTCCGAGAGGTAGAGCCCGCTGCCCCGCTCTGGCGTCCCCCGGGCCAGCAGCATCAGCGCCTGATGCGGCGCCAGCCGGAAACTGCGCTGTCCGCCCAGATCGCCGATGTCGGCATGGGCCCACAGGTCGCGCAGCACGGTCGGGCGATCGCCGGCGAATTTGAGATGCGCGGCGGTCAGCATGATGTCGGTCGGCTCGGCGGTGCGATTGAGCAGGACAACCGCCTTGGCGCCATGCCCGGCCAGCGACTTGACCACGATTTCCCGCTCGTCATCGGTATAGGCGATCACCCCCTGGTTCCCGGCAGAATCCTGATCGACCGCGATAACCTCGCGATTGCCCAGGGTAGCGATGGTGCGGGGATCGGCCCGGGTCAGGTCGGTGCCGATCACCAGCGGGGCGGCGGCGATTGCCCACAGGCTCATATGGGCCTGGGCCTCGACCGGATGCGCGGCATCGAAGGTGCCGTTGCCCACCTCGAGCATGTCGGGATCGTTCCAGTGCCCCGGCCCGGCATAGAGTTCGCGCGTCGCCACGCTGTCGAAATTGTGTAGCATGCGGCCCCAGGTAGGATCGATATCGTTGCTGGTCCGCCAGATCGTGCCGAAATCCTTGCCCCAGGCGCGGACATTGGCCGACCCCCAGTTGCACAGCGAAAGGACGAAATCGTTCGCCGGGCGAAGCCGCCGCAAGGCATCGCGAACCTGTGCGTAGAGCGCCCTTACCGCCGGGATATCGCTGCGATTGGCATCGGCATCGACCACCAGCGGCGCCAGCGCGCGAAACCTGCCCTGGGTAACTTGCGGCCGGGTGGCGGCATAGTGCGCGATGCCGCAGGCATCGACCTTGAGGTAATCGAAATTCCAGTCGCGGAAGTAGAGCGCAAGGTCCGGTTCGGCGTGGCCGTAAAGGCCAACCTCGCGCTCGGCCACGGTTCCTTCCGGCAGGTTGGGGTTGTCGGATGACCAGGCCTGCGAACAGGCGTTGCGCCCGATGTCGGTGTAGATCCCGGCGCGCAGCCCCATGGCGTGCAGCCGATCGGTGAAGGGGCGCAGCGAGGTTCCCTCGCGGCCACCAACCGCGGCGCTGGGGAACAGGTTGGTCCGCACCTGCATTCGCCCGTCGCTGGCGCGGCGCTTCAGCCACCAGCCATCGTCAAGGTTGATGCTGCGATAGCCCGCCTCGGCGAGGCCGCTGGCGCGGATCACTTCGGCCGAACCGATCACCTTGGCCTCGGTGATCGCGGTGCCGAAGGCGTTCCAGCTGTTCCAGCCCATCGGCGGCGTTTCCGCGCTGCCCACCTTGCGATGCGACCAGTGCCCGGTGGCCTCAAGCCCGTCGGTGCGGCCGGCCCGGCTATGCTTTCCCGACGCCGCAGCCGCGGGCAGCAGCATGGCTGCCACCAGCAGCGGGCCGTGGCGCCCTATCAGCCTGAGCATACCTGTCGCCTCCCCTGCTTCCAGGCATCATACCAAACGATTGCACCACCAGCCAGCACCGGCAGCCACCGGCTGCGGGGCAGCGCCTCAGGCCGGGTCGGCGGCGCGTTCGGGTACCGTGATCACCTGCGCCGGATGGCCCCAGTGGCCCAGCGCGCGCAGCAGGTCCGCGCCCGACAGGCCCAGGGTGGCAGTATTGCGCAGCGGATGGATATTGACCCGCCCCGCCCCGGCCAGCCGGCCATCGAGCACCACCCTGACCTTGCCGGCCGCATCGTTGATCGCCGCCAGCGGAGTTACCGATCCCGGGGTCAGGCCCAGCAGGGCCAGCAGGTCTTCCGCCTTGGCAAAGGAAAACTTCTTCGCCTCCAAGGCGGCGGCCAGGGCCTTCAGGTCGACCCGCAGGTCGTGCGGCACGGTAACCAGCCAGTACGCGCCCGAGGCATCCTTGAGGAACAGGTTCTTGGTGTGGGCACCGGGGATCGCGGCATGGAGGCCCTCGCTCTCCTCGACGGTGAACACCGCTTCGTGCTCGACCACCTCGTGGGCAATGCCCAGCGCCGCCAGATCCCCGATCAACCTTGCCTCACTCACCGCTTTCGCTCCCCATGCTCAGGCGCCGCCGCCGTTACACCGCCACCCGCGCCGTGGCAAACCGCACCGTTCCGCCTGCCGCCGGCAGGTGCCGCTTGACCTGCGCCGGGCCGCGCGGAACATAGCCGCACGACCGGCGTTGCCGCGTCGGATTGAGGAGACTGGACGTGGTGAAACCCCTGCCGCTGGAAGGCATCCGGGTGCTCGATCTCAGCCGCGTTCTGGCTGGCCCGTGGGCAGCGATGAGCCTGGGCGACCTGGGCGCCGAGGTGTGGAAGATCGAGAACCGGACCGGCGGCGATGACACCCGGGCCTGGTCCGTGCCCGATTACAAGGGTGCCAGCACCTATTTCATGTGCGCCAACCGGGGCAAGCACAGCATCGCGCTGGACCTGAAGGCGCCTGCCGCGCTGCGCATCGTGCACGAACTGGCGGCGCTGGCCGACATCGTGATCGAGAACTTCCGCCCCGGCACCGCCGACCGCCTCGGCATCGGCTATGCCGATCTCAGCCGCGTCAACCCCCGCCTGATCTACTGCTCGATTTCGGGCTATGGCCAGCAGGGGCCGGAAAGCGACCGGCCCGGCTATGATTTCATCATGCAGGCCGAAAGCGGGCTGATGGCCATCACCGGCGCCACCGACGGCCCGCCGCAGCGGCTGGGCGTTGCCTTTACCGACGTGGTCGCAGGGATGACCGCGACCCAGTCGATCCTCGCCGCGCTGTACCAGCGGCAGCTGACCGGGGCGGGACAATATCTCGACGTCACCCTGCTCGAATCCTCGCTCAACCTGCTGATCAACGTCGGCAGCGGCTATCTCAACGGTGGCCACGAGCCCGCCCGGTTCGGCAACGCCCACCCGACGGTGGTGCCCTACCAGCTGTTCGATGCGCAGGACGGCAGCTTTGCCCTAGCGGTCGGCAACGACCGGATGTTCCGCGACCTGTGCCACGCGGTGATCGGCCGCCCCGAGATGGCCGACGACGAACGCTTCCGCTCGGCCAAGGCGCGGGCCCTGCATCGCGACGCCCTGCTGGCGGAACTGTCGGCCCTGTTCGCCGCCAACCCGGTGGAGCATTGGCTGGCGGCCTGCCGCGCGGCATCGGTTCCCGCTGGCCGGGTCAAATCGGTGGGCGAGGCGCTGGCCAGCGAAACGGTGGCCGCGCGCGGGACGGTAACCCGCACCATGCATCCCAGCCTCGGGCCGATCGACCTGATCGGGCCGGCGCACGGTATCGAGGGGCAAGGCCAGCGCACCTGGAAGGCACCGCCGCTGCTGGGCGAGGACACCCGTGCGGTGCTCGAACAGGTGCTGGGCTACGAGCCGGCCCGGATCGCCGCGCTTGAGGCCGAGGGGGCGATCCTGTGCGGGGCGCCGGCGGCCTAGCAGCGGCCTAGTCGGCCTTGGCCGGCCCCGGCGGGCAGGCCAGGGTCATGCCCAGCGCCTCGATCCCGACGGTGCCGAGCGAGGCGACGAAGCCACCTCCGGCACTGATCCGCAACGGCGCCCCCACCGCGCCCAGATCCACCCCGGCGGCGGCGAAGCAGCTGAGCGGGATCCGCGTCACCAGCGGCTTGCCAGCGCTGCCGGCGCGCAGCTGGGAGGAAAGATCAAAGCTGCGATTGCCCATGGCCACCATCACCGGCCCGGTCGGCATGCTGTCGATCCGCCAGTCGAGCCGCAGCACAAAGCCTTCGTCACGCTGGCGGAGCAGGTTCACCGGCGCACCTTCGATGGCGATCGTGCCCGGCCCCTTCCAGTTGAACTGGCGGGCATCCTCCTGCGCGGCAAGGTCGATCGGTCGGGCGGTGACTTGCCCCGACAGGTTCAGCCGCCACGGTTCGACCACCTTGCCGCGCGACAGGTAGTGGTTGTCGTTGATCGCCGCGCCCAGCGCCACGCGCGGGTCTTCGTTCACCCGGCCGAGCGCAGCCGGGTGGGCATAGTCAAGGCCATAGCCGGCGGGAAACAGCGGATGCACCACCGGCGAAACCGCGTCCTCGGGCCAGGGGAACGGCAGGCGCCCGGTGAAATCGCGCGGCGAGCGACCATTGGCCCCGGCCACCAGCACATCGGCCAGCCCCTGCCCCTGGGTGCCCGGCAGCCAGGCCGCGACGAAGGCGTCGGAAGCGTTGAGCTCGGGCCCGGTGAACAGCGGCCGGCCTGACAGGAACACCGAGACCACGCGCACCCCGGCGGCCTTCAGCCTGGCGATCAGCGCGGCTTCGTCATTGCGCCCGCGCCACGCCAGGTTGGGCACATCGCCCTGGAATTCGGCGTAGGGTTGCTCGCCATAGACCACCACCGCGACATCGGGGCGGGCATGCCAGCTGCCCTCGGGCGAGAGTTCGGCGCTGCCGCCGGCGGCACGCACCGCATCGGCGATGGCCCGGCCGATGGTCTGGCCCTTGGGGAAGTCCGCCGCCGTGGTATCGCTGCCCTGCCAGGTGATGGTCCAGCCACCGGCCTGCATCGCCATGCTGTCAGCCCCGGGGCCAGCGACCAGCACCCGCGCGCCGGGCCGGATCGGCAGGGCCGCATCGTTGTTCTTCAGCAGCACCAGCGAACGGGCCACCGCCTCGCGCGCCAGGGCCAGGTGATCAGCCGCCCCCACCTGGGCAACATCGCCGCGCCGCACCATCGGGTTGTCGAGCAGCCCCAGCCGCAGCTTGACCCGCAGGATCCGCCGCACCGCATCGTCGATCCGGGCCAGCGGGATGGTGCCGTCACGTGCTTCGCGCAGGGTGGCCTCGAACAGGCCCTTCCAGCTTTCGGGGGCCATGGCGAGGTCAAGCCCGGCGTTGAAGCTGGCCGGGCAATCGGTGACGGTGCAGCCCGGCACCTGGCCGTGGCCGTTCCAGTCGCCCACCACCAGCCCGGCAAAGCCCATCCGCTGCTTGAGCACGTCGGTCAGCAGGCTGGCATTGCCGTGGTTCTTGGCCCCGTTCCAGCTCGAAAAGCTGGCCATCACGGTCAGCGCCCCGGCATCGATCGCGGCAGGATAGCCCTGGGCGTGGCGGGCGATCAGCTCGGCCTCGGGGATCCGGGCATCGCCCTGGTCCTTGCCGCCCTGGGTGCCGCCATCGGCCAGGTAATGCTTGGCGGTGGCCGCCACCCGGTCGGCCGCGAGCGGCTGCCCCGCCACCAGCGCGCCCTGCAGGCCCAGCGTCATCGCCCGGCCATAGCTGGCCACCAGTGCCGGATCGGCGGCATAGCCTTCGTAGCTGCGGCCCCAGCGCAGATCCTGCGGCACGGCCAGCGTGGGGGCGAAGGTCCACTCGATCCCGCTGCCGGCCACCTCGGCGGCGGTGGCGGCACCGATCCGCTCGATCAGCGCCGGATCGTGGGCCGCACCAAGGCCGATATTGTGGGGGAAGATCGTCGCACCGGGCAGGTTCGAGTGGCCATGCACGGCATCCACCCCGAACAGGATCGGCACCTGCGCCCCGCTTTTCCGCGACGCCTCGCGGTATTCATCGACCATCCGCGCCCAGGTCGCGGCGCTGGCCCGCTCGTCGCCATAGGGGCCGGAATTGCCCCCGGCGAGGATCGAGCCGAGCGGGTAACGGGCCAGATCGGCCGGGGTGATCGCGCTGATGTCGGCCTGGATCATCTGGCCAACCTTCTGCTCCAGCGTCATGCGGGCGATGATCGCCCCGATCCGCGCTTCGCCGGCGGGGTCGGTCAGCGCCGCGGGGCTCTTGGCCGCAGGCCACAGTTCGGGATGGGCAACCGCCGCAGCGGGCGCGGATGCGGGGACCGGGGCTTCCGCCGCCATGCCGACACCCACCACAGGGCCGAGGGCCGCACCCGCCATCAGCAGGGCGCCAACCAGCACGTGCTTGGCAGTCATCTTCGAAACTCTCCCGGCAAGCATTGTGAACGTTATCAAATACGATTGCCATGGCTGGCAACGAATTGCAACCACAAGTGCTCAGGACTGGCGCGCCAGCGGGGCAAGGATCGCCATGGCGACCAGCGCCAGCGCGGCGAAGACCACGAACAGGCCGGAAAAGCCGAAACGCGGCACCAGCGCCAGCGTCAGCCCGGGCATCACCAGCGAGGGGATGGTGTTGGTCAGGTTGAACAGCCCCAGATCGCGCCCGCGCCGGTCGGACCGGGGCAGCACCCGCAAGGTCTGGGCCGAATGGAGCGCCAGGAAGATCGAGGTCGCCGTGCCGAACAGCGCATAGCCGGCAACGGCCCCGGCCATGCCCTGCGCCACGGCCATGGCCAGCAGGCCAAGCGCGGCCACCAGCGCGAGGGCCAGCAGCGGTGCGAAGGGGCGGCCTTGCCGGTCCGCCCAGCGCCCGACCAGCAGCGCCCCGGGGGCCGACAGCAACAGCACCAGGCTCAGCACCTGGGCGGTGCGATGGTCGGTCACGGCCGGATCGATGCTGCGGAACCACAGGTAGAGGTAGGAAAACAGCGCCGCCTCGGCGATCTGCACCGCCAGCCGGGCCAGCCACATCCGCAAGGCGGGGTGGCGGCCTGCGGTTGGCGCCTCGGTTGCCACCGGTCGGGCCTCGGTCCGGGCCGGCTCGCCCGCCAGCAGCGCGGGCAGCACCAGCGCGACGACCACCGCGACCACCAGCGCTTCGCGCGCTCTGCCCATGGCCAGCCCCGGCACCGTGGCAAGGGTGGCCACCAGCGCCCCCAGCCCCGGGGCAAAGGCCATCAGCCCCCCCAGCACGCCCTTGCGGCTGTCGGCCACCGCATCGCCGGCCCAGGCGGCCAGCGGCGCCAGCATCATGTTGAGCGCCAGCTGCCAGCAGACGATCAGGCCGACCAGCGACGCCACGCCGCCGGCGCGGTTAGCCAGCAACAACAGCAGGCTCGACAGCACCAGTCCGGCGGCGATCCACGGCCGCCGGCTGCGGGTCAGATCGCTCAGCGCACCGAACAGGA
>JAFECL010000016.1:0-23443 GCA_018242165.1 Pseudomonadota bacterium | reverse complement strand
CCGGCCCAGGCCAGGGCATAGAGCAGCAGGAAGCGGTCCGATCCCGGAGGCGCCCGGCGCTCAGCCATTGCCCGGCCAGGGGGCGACCGAATCGCGCTCGACCAGGCTGGAGGGGATCACCGTCAGCCGCGCGGGGCGGGGCTTGCCGCGCTGACCATCGATGATCAGCTCGGCCGCCTTCGAGGCCATCGCGGCAATCGGCTGATCGATCGCGGTCAGCGAGGGCTGGGCGAAATAGGCCAGCGGGGTATTGTCGAAGCTGATCACCGACAGATCGCGCGGCACCGCCAGGTCCATGGCCCGCGCGGTATCGAGCGTGGCCAGCGCCATCTGGTCGTTGCTGGCGATGATCGCGCTGGGGCGCTGCGCCCCGGAGAGCAGGCGCCGTGCCGCCTCCGCACCCGAGGCATAGCTGAAATCACCCTCGGCCAGCAGGCCGGCATCGGGCAGCCCGGCCTCGGCCATGGCCTGCCGCCAGCCATCGACGCGCCAGCCGCTGAGGCGATATTCGAACGAGCCGGCAATGAAGCCGATCCGCCGGTGCCCCAGACCCAGCAGGTGGCGGGTGGCCATCCGCGCCGAACCGGCATCGTCCATCGAAATCGGGATCCCCGCATCGTCGTCCTGCGAACCGATCCGCGCGAACAGGATCTTCTGGTCGGACAGGAAGCGGACGATCTGCGGGTTGTCGGCATGTGGCGGGGTCAGGATGATGCCGTCGGGCTGGACGGCCGCGATGGCGGCCGACAGCTCGCGCTCGACATGGTCGGAATGGGTGTCGATCAGCTCGACGATCATCCGGTAGCCATGCTCGGCGCAGGTCAGCATCCCGCCCAGCAGCATCTGGTCAACCCAGTCGGTGCCCTTGCGCGCACGCCAGTCGGCAATCGTCCGCTCGCGGTCGTTGACGGCAAGGATCAGGTACGAGCGCGAACCGCTCATCCGCTGCGCGGCGATCGACGGAACATAGCCCAGCCGGTCGATCGCCTCCTGCACCCGCTGCTTCATTTCCGGGCGCACGTTGGGTTCGGCATTGATCACGCGGCTGACCGTCTGCAGCGAGACCCCGGCCTCCGCCGCCACATGCCTGATCGTTACTGCCTGGCGCCGCCTTGCCATGCGCTACCTGTCTCCGCCGCTGTGCCGCGTGCGACTGTTATCGGCCAGATCGGCTTTTTGCCAGACCCGAACCCAGTCGATCACCATGCGCGCGGGCAGAACCCCGGGATCGACCCCGCGCAGCCCGCGTCCCTCGGCCAAGCCCCCGCCGAAGGCCAGATTGAGAATCAGGTGGAACGGGCGATCGAAGGGCGCGCCGCCCGGCCTGGCGGCATCGCCCTGCCATTCGGCCACCCGCCGTTCGCCATAGGGCTGGCCGTCGACCAGCCAGGTGATCCGGTCGGCCTGCCATTCGACCGCGAAGGTATGAAAGCCGCCCAGCACCGCGGGATAATGAAACTCGGTGCCAGCGTGGCGATTGCCCGGCGGCGGCTTGCCGAAATGGATCGTCCCCAGGATCGTGTCCTCGCGCCCGGTGGGGCACTGGGCACAGGGGACGCCAAGATTGACCGCCTCGAGAATGTCGATCTCGCCCGAGGCCGGCCAGCGGCCATAGCTGTTGCTTTCGGGCAGCAGCCAGATCGCCGGCCACAGCCCCTGCCCCTGCGGCAGCATCGCCCGCACCTCCACCTTGCCATAACGCCAGGCGGCCTTGCCGTGGGTGGTCAGCCGGGCCGAAGTGAAATCGCGGCGTACCTCGGCATCGGGCACGGCCGCGCCCACCCGCAGCGCGCGGGGCAGGGCCGGGCCGGTGGCCGGTTCGGCCCGGGTGGTGATCACCAGGCTGCCAGCCTCGATCGCCGCATTGCGCGAACGGTCCGTGTAGCACTGGCGCTCGTCGTTGCCGCCGCCCCAGCAATCGACATCGAAGGTCCAATGCTTGCGGTCGATCGCCGGCCTGTCGAACTCGTCGGCCCAGACCAGCTGCCAGCCATCCTCCGCCGAGGCGGCAGCGGCCACCCCCGGCGGGGCCAGGGCCGCCAGCACCGCCAGCCAGCGCCAGGTCATGCCGGCATCGCCTCGGCAGCACCGCAATAGCGCGCGACGTAGCGGTGGTGCTCGGGCAGGCCGGCCACGGTACGGGCCACCCCCTCGCGCAGCCCGCCCAACATATGGGCCAGTTCCTCGTCGGTCAGCCGGGCGGCGACCGGGTGGTAGGCCTGCGGCATGATCCCCTGCCCCATCATCACCTGCACCCAGCTGTTTTCGGCGAACAGTTCCTCGTTCTTGCGGAAGACGCGGCCGGTCTCGCGGAACAGTTCGATCTTCTGGGCCAGGCTGTCGGGGATCTCCATGTCGGCGCACTGCCGCCAGAAGGCGCTGTCGCGCCGTTCGGTGGCCTTGTAGTGCAGGATCAGGAAGTCGCGCACCTGCTCCATGTCGGTCAGCTGCTGTTCGTTGAACTCGGCTACGTCGCGCTGGCTGACCTTGCCCGCCGGCATCATCCGGATCAGCCGCAAGATCGCGCGCTGGATCAGGTGGATGCTGGTCGATTCGAGCGGCTCGAGGAAGCCGCCCGAGAGGCCGACCGCCACACAGTTGCGATACCACTGGCGGCGGCGCGCACCGGTGGTGAAGCGGATGAAATTGGGCTCGGTCAGCCGCTCGCCCTCGATGGTGGTCAGCAACCGGTCGAGCGCGGCATCCCGGTCGAGATAGCGGCTGCAATAGACGATGCCGTTGCCGCGCCGGTGCTGCAACGGGATGCGCCATTGCCAGCCGGCATCATGGGCAATGGCCCGGGTGTAGGGCACCGGCGGCGCGACGCTGGCGGTCTGGATCGCGATTGCCCCGTCGCAGGGCAGGTAATGGGTCCAGTCGTCGAACCCGGCGTGCAGCGCCCCCTCGATCAGCAGCGCGCGAAAGCCGGTGCAGTCAAGGAACAGGTCGCCCTCGATCCGCTGGCCCGAGGCCAGCCGCAGCGCGGCGATATCGCCGCTTTCCCCGTCCAGCTCGACCCCGGCGATGATCCCTTCCACCCGCCGCGCCCCGTCAGCCTCGGCCAGCTTGCGCAGGTAGGCGGCGTAGAGGTTCGAATCGAGCTGGTAGGCGTAATTCATCCGCTCGTCGGGCAGGTGGGCAAAGCGCCCCTCGCGCGCGGCCAGCAGTTCAAGGCAATAGTCGTCGTAGCTGGCGTTATGGCCACGGGTCTGCCCGTGCATCCAGAAGTGCTGGAACCCGGCCGACCAGTGGTCGCGCCCGGTCAGCCCGAACGAGTGGAAATAGCGCGAACCAACCGTCTTCCAGTTCTCGAAATCGATCCCCAGCTTGAAGGTTGCCTGGGTGGCGCGCATGAATTCCGCCTCGTCGATCCCCAGCAGGCGGTTGTAGAGGATCAACGGCGGAATGGTGCTTTCACCCACCCCGATGGTGCCGATCTGCTCGGATTCAACCAGCACCAGGTCGATCACCGGGCCCATGGTGCGGGCCAGTGCCGATGCGGCCATCCATCCGGCGGTGCCTCCGCCCGCCACCACGATCCGCAAGCGGGGTTGATCAGGCTTCATCGGCTCAGGCTCCTCAACAGGAAAGACCGCAGACGGCCGGCGCTCTCGGCATCGAGCCGGTCAAGCACGCCGCGCCCGCCCTCGGGAATATGCGCGGCGGCATCGGCCCCGCCGCTGAAGGCATAGTGATCGAACAGCGCCCGCCAGATCGCGCGGTCGGCCTCGGGCAGGTCACGGATCGTCAGGATGGCGTGGTTCAGCGCATCCTGCGGCTGGCCAAGGAAGGCCGGCGTATCGCGCCACCAGTAGTTCATCAGGATGTTGAAGGGCGCCAGCCCCTCGACATGGTGCCACCACATCGACGGGATGAACAGCGCGTCGCCCGGCTCCAGCTCGGCGAGCTGCCCCACGGCCAGCGCCTCGGCAAAGCGGGGGTGCGCGGCAGGATCGGGGGCGGAGAAATCGACCAGGCTGACCGCGCGGCCGGCGGGGGTATTGTCGATCGGGCCAAGGTAGAGGTTGGCGAACTGTTCGGGCGGGAACAGCACGAAACGGCGACGCCCGGCGACGCAGCAGGCCAGATTGTCGGGAAAATCGTTGTGCGCGGCTATGCGCGTGCGGGTGCCGATCCACAGGCTGACAACCGGACGGCGCTGGCCCAGTTCGACCCGGTTTTCGGCATCGACACCATCGAAATGGGTCGGCACGTCGATCGAGCCGAGGTAGATGGTCGGCGGGTCGGCCGCCGCCTCGTTGTCGTCGAACCCGGCAAAGATGTCGGCCAATTTGCCGCGCGCGACATGGAAATTCATCGCCATGCCATCGTCGTAGAACAGCCGCCCGGCCTGGCCCGGCGATCCGATCGAGACCGCGAAGGGCACCTGCCGCGCGCGTTCGAGCAGGTAGCGCCGCGCCTCGCGGGCCGAGGCCAGCCCTGCGCGCACCAGCGGCCAGTCGGCAACCAGCCCGCGCACCACGAAAGGTTCACGCGCGCCCACCAGCAGCCGGTCGAGCGCGGCGGCATCGGGCGCGACCACCTCGCGTACGGCGGGCAGGCAGGCCAGTTCGGGAGCCAGCCCCTCAGCCATGCCCGAGCTGGGCGTTCTTCAACGCCACCAGCCGCGAAAACTGGGAAATCGAGGCCATCGCCATATGGATCGGCTCGAGCCAGCCTTCGGCGTGGAGCTGGGCAACCTCTTCGCCCGGCAGCGCGGCAAGGCGTTCTTCGGCGATGGTGTGGAAACCCACCAGGCTGTGGCGAGAACCGTCGTTCAGTGCGACCTCGAAGCTGAACGGTTCGAGCAGGTCGCGGCTTTCCAGCGCGGCGAAGAAGGCCGGGGCAGAGCGATAGCCGTGATCGAGGTTACCCAGCAGGGTGGCGATCCGTTCGAGAAAGGGGGTGGGCCGGCCATCCTCGTCGAACACCCGGGTGCCCTCGCCGCCTTGCGCGATGCGCGGGTGGCCCATGTCGATATGGACCTGCGCCTCGCCACCGGCCGGGTGGCGCCCGATCAGGAAGGGCTGGATCGCCAGCGCCGCCGGGCGATAGCCGGCATCCCAGCGGTCCACGCCCAGAAACAGGTTCTCGCCATTCGCAAAGCCGAACAGCGCCATGGCCGAAAAGGCCCCGGTGGCATCGTCGCGGCGGAAGACAATCGGGCAATGGGCCTGCACCTGGCGGAATTCGGCCGGCACGGTCAGGCAGGCCATCACGGCATCGCCCCACTCGGCCCCCGGCCCGGTATGGACGCGCAGCTCGAGATGGTCGGCGGGGTTGAGGATCTGGTGCTTGGTCATGGCGCGCTGCTGGCTCCTGCAAGGGCGGATGGGGATTGGCGCAACATCGCCAGATAGGCCCGGTTGGTCGGCAGTTCGGCCGCCGCGGCGCGGGCCCGGGCCGCCACCTCGGCCAGCCGACGCTGGGCGGCCGGACCGGGCTGGGGCAGCGCGGCAGGCGGGGCAAAGCCCATGCCATAGAGCACGTAATGCTGGCTGGCGGCGGAAAAGACCTCGTCCACCTGGGGGAAATCGCGCGCCGACGGGGGGCGCTCGCGCCACAGCTGGAGGTTTTCGGCCAGTCGCGCCGGCACCGTCGCCGGATCGCGCTGGGCCAGCCAGTAGGGCTCCGGGCGCTCGCTCAGCAGGTAGTGCAGCTTGAGGAATTCGACGATCCGCTCCCAGCGATAGCGGAACAGCTCGTTGAAGCGCGCCGCAGCGACCGGCATGGCCGCTGCGCTGACCGGCAGGCTGTCGATCAGCGCGCGCAGCGAAAGCTCGATCATCACGATCGCCGAAGCCTCGAGCGGCTCGATGAACCCCGCGGACTGACCGATGGCAAGGCAGTTGCCCGCCCAGAAGCGTTCGCGATGCCCGGTGGCGAAGCTCAGAAGGCGCGGGGTCAAGGCCGACTGGTCCGTATCAGGCAGGTGCCGCGCGACATAGTCCCGCAGCACCCGCTCCGCCGCGCCCTCGTCCATGAAGCGCGAGGAAAAGACGCAGCCGATCCCGCGCCGGGTGGGCAGGGCAATGTCCCACAGCCAGCCGGCTTCATGGGCCGTGCCGACGGTTTGCGCGGCGACTGCGCTGTCCGGGGCGACGGGCACCTGCAGCGCCAGCGCGCGGTCGTTGAACGAGACGTCGGAACGGTCGACCCAGCCGACCCCGCAGTGCCCGCCAATCAGGCGCGCGGCCTGGCCCGAGCAATCGATGAACAGGTCGCCGGGCACCACCGTGCCATCGGCAAGCTGCAGCGCGGCGATCGTTCCATCCACGCAACCCTTCACCCCGTCGACCCGCGCCGCGATCCGCCGCACCCCCAGCCGGGTGGTGGCGTGACGGGCCAGCAGCGCGGCGAATTTGCCGGCATCGAGATGATAGCCATAGGTCAGCGCCCCGGCATAGTCGGGCATGGCCCGCTGGCGCGGGGCCAGGTCTCGCGCGCAGGCGGCGGCCTGAGCCGTCATCGCCACTGCAAAGGGCAGGGGCTGGGGGGCGGCCTGCCACGCCGCCAGCAGTTCCGCCATCGGCTCGGGCGGCGGAGCGGTGAAGGGGTGCAGATAGCTGTCGCCGGCAGAACCGTCGCGCCAGCCGTCGAAGCGCGAGCCCTGCTTGAACGAGGCATCGCATTCGCGGAGAAACTCGGCTTCGGCGATGCCGATGCTGGCCAGCGTTTCACGCAAGGTGGGCCACGAACCCTCGCCAACGCCGAGCGGGGCGATATCGGGCGCCTCGACCAGGGTAACCGTCAGCTCCGGACGGCGTGCGGCTAGGTAGCTGGCGGCCAGCCACCCGGCGGTACCACCGCCCACCACCACGACCTGTCGCACGAAACCTGCCATCAACGCTTCCTAGCCCGAACCCCAGCGAAAAAGAACCGCGCTGCCGGGGCAACGCGGTTCCTTTTCAGACCTCGCGGTTCAGCGCGCCATCAGAAGGAATAGCGCACCCCCGCCGCATAGCGGGCGTAACCCGGCGCGGCGAAGAACACCGTCTGATCGTTGCGCATGTGGCCACGCCGCGAGGCATTGGTGATGTTGATGCCTTCGGCGAAGACCGTGATCCCCTTGCGGATCTCATAGCTGGCGCTGAGATCGAACTGGCCATAGGCCTCGACGTAATAGGGGTCGAAACCATAGCCCGAGAGGAAACCGGCGCGCCAGTTGTAGGCGATACGGCCCTGCAGCCCCTTCTTGTCGTAGTAGACCACCGCGTTGGCGCTGTTGCTCACCCCGTTCACCGCGAACTGGGTAACGGTGTAGCGCAGGGTGTTGTCGAAATGGGTATCGCTCTGGACGATGGTGTAGTTGGCCATCACCCCGAAACCGGTATCCCACAGGCTGTGCTGCATCGCGAATTCCCAGCCCCACAGCTTGGCGGTCTGCTTGCTGTTGGTCGGCTGGGTGATCACGAAGTTCACCGCCGGGTCGGTCGAGGCACCCAGCACCCCGCCCGTCGCCGGATCGATCCGCGAGGGATAGTGCGCGGCAATGTAGGCAAGGATCGCCGGGGCGGTCGCCGCCCCGCCCAGCGCTGCACGCGCCTCGGCGGCGAGCGGGCCGGCCGCGGCATTGGTCAGCCCGAATTCGGGCACGCTGACCGTGCTGTTGGCGATGAAGTTGCTGACGTTCTTGTGGAAGAAGCCGGCCGACAGGTAGCTGTCGCGCTTGTAGTACCACTCGGCCGACAGATCGATGTTCTTCGACTTGTAGGGCAGCAGGCCCGGATTGCCGCTGCTGCCGGTGCTGCCACCGATGCGGATCGGCGAATCCAGCGTCGTGCCGCCCTGCAGGCTGGTGTAGTCCGGCCGGGTGATCGTCTGGCTGTACGAGGCGCGCAGCACCACGTTGCGGGCCGGCTTCATGTCGAAGTCGATCGCCGGCAGCCAGTTGTGATAGCGCCCGGTCAGGGTCGCGAAGCCCGAGGTGGTGCCGTAGATGATAGAGGTTTCGTTACCGCCGGTCCAGGCCGTGCCGGTCGGGATCGGCACCAGCGCGGTCGAGTTGATCCGGGTGTTTTCATAGCGCAGGCCCAGGCGCAGGTGCGCCGGGTTGCTGAACAGATCAAAGGTGTGGTTGGTCTGCAGATAGGGCGCGATCGTCTTTTCGGCGATGCGGCGGTCCGCCGAATACTTGGCCAGGCAGGTACCGGCCTGGGCCGCCCCGGCGCAGATGCCGAGGTTGCTGTTCAGCAGGCTGACCAGCCCGTCGGTATCGACCGTGAAGTAGCTGGGGATCAGCGAAGCGCTGCTCGAGCCGTTCATCCCGGCCAGGCGCGGCGGCAGGGCCACCTGGGTGAACAGGCTATCCGGGGTCTGCGCCGCCGAGAGGGTACCGCCCCAGGTGTCGTTCTGGATGAAGCCGAAGGCCGAGCGGACCCGGTTTTCGGTGTAGGTCACCCCGAAATCGAGGCTCTTGATGAACGACGAGTCGAAATCGTAGTTGCCCTTGAACGAGGCCTCGTTGATCTCGTCACGCATGTAGGCGTTGCGGAAGGCGTTGCCCGCCGGGCGGATGTTCGCGGCGGTGATTTCCGACCCCGGATACATGCTGACCGAAATCACCGGCATCGGCGTGGTGAAATCGACCTTCTGGCTCTGCACGCCATAGATCGCGCTGCCGACCGCGATGCTGCTGCCATAGGGGCTGGTCGGCTTGCTCTCGGCGGTGGAATGGTGGGCGTCGAGCACCAGCTTGAGCTTGCCCGGGGCCCATTCGAGATTGGCACCGATCGAGCGGTTGATCGAGCGGTTGGCCGCCACCGCGCCGGTGATGGCCAGATCCTTGGCCTCGCCCGCACCGAAGGCTTCCGAATAGAAGTTGGGGCCGGCGGCCGGTCCGCTGGTCCAGCTGCTGGTGGTGTCGTTATGGTTGAACCACACGCCGATGCTGCTGGTCCGCGCCTTCACGGTGTTTTCCGAGAAGGTGTAGTCGACCGTGGCCGAAAGGGTTTCGGTCGGCTTGGCCTGCAGCACCAGCTGGCCGTTGATCCGCTCGCGGTCGGTGTCGGTGAAATCGTAGCCGGCGTTCTGCGTCACCTGATAGACGTCGTTCGGGCCGGGACGGTTGGTGATATGGGCGTAGCGCGGATCACCGGCCTGGGCGAGCGAGCCCCAGTTGTTCTCGCTGCCGAGATAGCCCTCGCGCCAGCCGGCGTTGAACTGGGCCTGGCTCGACAGGCGGCGCTGGTACGAA
Organism: Pseudomonadota bacterium; assembly: GCA_018242165.1. Classification (GTDB taxonomy): domain Bacteria; phylum Pseudomonadota; class Alphaproteobacteria; order Sphingomonadales; family Sphingomonadaceae; genus Novosphingobium. The sequence goes on along the minus strand of JAFECL010000016.1, from coordinate 14,247 downwards.
CCCGAAACCAGCACGCCGAAATGGTTGTCGGCGAAGGTGTCGCTGATGATGCCCGAAACTTCGGGAGCCAGCTTGCTGCCCGCGAAGCGCGAGGTGTCATAGACCGCCTTGGCCGCGATGCTGCCCTTGAAGCCAGGGCGATCGAGCGGGCGCGGGGTCTTGATATTGATCACCGAGCCGATGCCGCCGGTGGGCAGCGAGGCCCGGCCCGACTTGTAGACTTCGACCGCCGCGATCCCTTCGGAAGCGAGGTTCCCGAAATCGAAGCTGCGCGAGGCCGGCGCGGCGCAGCAGCCGCCCAGGCTGGAAGCCGGCATCTGGCGGCCGTTCAGCAGCACCAGGTTGAAGTCGGGGCCGAAGCCGCGCACCGTGACGGTCGAGCCCTCGCCATTGCTGCGGTCGATCGAGACGCCGGTGATGCGCTGCAGCGATTCGGCCAGGTTGGTATCGGGGAACTTGCCGATATCTTCAGCCGAGATGGCATCGACCACGCCCTGCGCGCCGCGCTTGAGCTCAAGCGACTTCGAAAGGCTGGCGCGGATGCCGGTGACCACGATTTCGTGATCGTCTGCCGCTGCGGGAGCGGCCTGCGCGAAGGCGGCCTGGGCGCCCATCATCACCGCCACAGAGGATGCCCCGGCCATGAAACGGCGGACAGCAGACGTGCGACTCTCGATCATCTCGGAACTCCCCCATAAACACAGCAATTCAGCTGTTTAGTGCTGTTGTGAACGTTCATCTAAATGATAACGTTCTCAATGTCAAGCAAGGCTCTGTTTCGCCCCGCGCAAAAGAGGCCGGGGAGCGCCGCCGGTCAACACGGCACTTGGGGCGTAATCGGCCAGTCCCCGGGGCAGCTAAGGCGTGGCAGGCCAGGCTGCCAATCGCTCACCACAGCGCCGGCTTGGCGACCATCAGCCAGAACACCGCGATCAGCCCGAGAAAGGCCGGCCAGCCAAGCGCGAACCACCAGCGCATCGCCTGGCGATAGTCCGGGCCCAGCGCCGATCCGGTCGCGGCGGCCTGTTCGGCCAGCCGCTGGGCCCTGATCTGCAGCCAGACCACCGGAACCCAGCACGCGAAGGCTAGCAGATACAGCGCCATGGCAACGACCAGCCATGGCGCATGCAGCGGAAAGCCGGCCCACCGCGCAAGGATCACCCCGCTGGCGGGCTGGACGATCCCGCTCGTCCCGGTGAACAGCCAGTCGGCCCGCACCACCATGCGGCCGACGCTGGCGATCAGCGCGGCATCCCCGGTGCGGTGCGCGTTCCACAGGTACCACGCCGTGCCCGCGCCGAAGCCGAACAGCACGGTGCTGCTGAGCACATGGACCCATTTCACGATCAGATAGGCGTCCATCAGTGCTTGTCTCCGATCACCCCGTGGATGGCGATCGCCACCATGATCGGCAGGTTCTTGAGCAGCGGGCCAAGCGGATCGAACCATAGCTGCGGCAGGGCCATGCCGATCACCAGCGTATAGGCGCCAACCACGGCCAGCTGGACAACGGCGGCACGGGCAGCGGAACGGCCCAGCAGCAGCTGCACGGCAATGGCCAGATCGGCAAGGCTGGCCCCGATCCGCAAGGGCGGCCCCCAGTCCGCCGGCCAGCCCAGCGCCCGCAGCAATTGCCCGGTCGGTCCGCTGCCGTGGGTCAGGCCAAGCCAGGCCGAAGCCAGCCACATCACGGCCAGCACGGCCTGCAGCGCGGGGGCCAGAAAGAACAGGCGGGCATGCCAGCGATCCTGCACCTGCGCCGGGCGATCGCGCAGCGCGGCATCGAGCCGGCGCGGGGCGAAGCCGATGGCCCGGGCGAAGGCGGCCCCGTCACCCGCGTTGCCGGCAACCATCTGCGCGAGGCTGGTGGTCGAGACCGGACCATCGCCCAGGGCATCGCCGATCCGCCCCAACCCGCGCATTATCGCCAGCGGCACCGGCACGAACCGCGCGGCGCCCAGCCCCAGCCACGCCCGATACCGGGCCAGCAGCTGCCGCAGCGAAAGGGTCTCCGGCCCGACCGGCTCGAGCGTCTGGCCCGGTGCCACCCCACCCTCGCAGGCAATGCGCACCGTCCGGGCCAGATCGCGGACGTGGATCGGCGAAAAGGCAAAGCTGCCATCACCGGCAACCGGCACCACCAGCGGCAGCGCCGCCAGCCCGCGCAACAGCGAGGTTCCGCCATAGCTGCCCTCGCCATAGACCAGCGAGGGGCGCAGGATGGTCCAGTCAAGCGCGGTGGCCCGCAGCGCCGCCTCGCCGGCCAGCTTCGAGCGGGCATAGCCGGTGGCGACGTCGGGGCGGGCGCTGATCGCCGAGATCAGCACCACGCGCGCCACCCCCGCCCGCTCGGCCGCGGCATAAAGCGCCCGGGGCATCGCGACATGGACCGCGTCGAGATCCCGGCCGCGCAGCAGCCCCGCGGCGTTGACCACCACCTCGACCCCCGCAAGCGGCGCGGCCCAATCGTCGGGCCGGGTGGCCTGCGCCAGATCGCAACGGATGAATTCAGCTTCCGGGAAGGCGCCAGCCAAAGCAGCGGTCTCACGGGCAACGCCCACCACCTTGTGCCCGGCGCGCAGCAGGTCAGCCAGAATCTGCCGTCCGATGAACCCGCCGGCGCCAAGCAACAGTATCCGCATCACCACCCCCAACGCCCCTCGCTAGCACCGCGCGGCGGGGGAATGAAGCGGTGGCTTTGCCCCGGCGGCACGGGGTGGCGGCTGGCCATGCCGGTTCAGCTTGGCTTAACCCGGGCAAGCCGACACCGTCGGGCAAATCGGATGGATTGCCAGACCCTTGGCTGGAGAGGGGGTGCCCTGATGACGGTTCTTCGCAAGGCCATGCTGCTGGCCGGAATGGTATTGATCGTGCCGGCGCCCGTGCGGGCCTTGCCCGCCCGGAACCCCCAGCTGACCGCCGAGATCAACGGGGTGCGCGATCCCGCCCATGCCGCCCGGCTGCGCCTGCGCCGGATCGACATCGCGGTGAAGATCCATGGCGCGGTGGCCGAAACGACGGTCGAGGCCGCCTTTGCCAACCCCGGCTCCAGCACGCTGGAAGGCGATTTCCGGCTGGCCCTGCCCGAAGGCGCGGTGGTGACCGGCTATGCCCTCGATGTGCGCGGGGCGATGGTCGACGGGGTGCTGGTCGACCGGCCGCGCGCCGCCGCCATCTACGATGCGCGGGTCCGCCGCGGGGTCGATCCGGGGGTGGCCGAGATCAAGGCCGGCAATCTGTTCGAAACCCGCGTCCACCCGATCCTGCCCGGCAGCGGGCGGCGCATCCGCCTGCGCTTCGTCGCCCCGGTGCCGCTGGCGGGCCTGAGCCTGCCGCTGGCCATCGACCCGCCCGACGAAGGCTGGTCGATCACTATCGACGCCGCCGATGCGGCCGCCGCCCCGGCCGTGACCCTGCCCGATGGCAGCAAGGCCCGCTTCGCCCCCGGGGGATCGGGCCTGATCGCCAGTGCGAAGGGGGCGGGCACCGCGCTGGACGGCACCCTGACCGTGCAGCGCGCCGCACCGGCACCCGGCCTGGTCAGCCGCCATTCCAGCGGCGAGTACGACATCCAGCTGGCCGGCGAACTGCACGCGCCCGGCCTTGCCCGGCCCAGCCCCGGGCAACTGCGGATCTATTGGGACCGCTCACGCGCCCGGCTCGACAGCCGCCTCGACGATGATCTGGCGCTGGTCCGGCAGCTGATCGCCCGCAGCGCCCCCACCGCGATCGAACTGGTCGCCTTCAACAGCAGCGGGGCCCAGCGCATCATCGTCGGCAGCGCCGAGGCCGCCGTCGCCTGGCTGAAGGGGCTGACCTATCGGGGCGCCTCCAGCCTTGCGGCGATCGCCGGCGATGGCGCGACCGATCGCTGCGTGCTGTTTGCCAATGGCCAGCCCCGGCTTGATCTGGCCGCCGCAACGGGCTTTGCCCCGCGGTGCCGGCTTGACGCGGTCAGTTCGGCGCCGGGGGCCGATCAGGCCTGGCTGGGCCACGTGGCGCGGGCCCATGGCGGCAACGCCCATGCCCTGGCACCCGGCGGGGCAGAGGGGCTGGCCGACAGCCTGGCGGCGCCCTTCGCCGGGGTGGTGGCCTTGCGCGATCGCGACGGGCGGGCGGTGCCCTTCCTGCCTCTCCCGGCGGCGGGCGGGCACTGGCTGATCCTTGCCCGCACAGCCAGCCCCGGCCCGCTGACCGTGACGCTGCAGGAAGGCGATGCCACGCGCGACGAACAGCGCGCCCTGCCCGCAGCTGTTGCCGACTTTGACGGGGTGGGCGCGCTGCTCGCCGCCGACCGGCTGGCCGAATTGACCGCCCCGGCCCAGCGCGAGGCCTATGTTGCGCTCAGCCGCCGCTATGGCGTGGCCAGCCCCAGCCTGTCGTTCCTCGTGCTGGAAACCCCGCAGGACTATCTGGCGGCGAAGATCGAGCCGCCCGCCGGGCTGCCCGCCGAATGGCGCGACGACTATCTGCGCCAGCGCAAGGCGCACGAAGCGGGGCAGGCCCAAGCGCTGAACGATCGGCTGGAGCGGGTTGTCGCGGCGTGGCGCGACGAGGTGGCCTGGTGGAAGACCCGGTTCGACCCCCAGGCCAAGCCGAAGCGGGTCATCGCCTCGGACCATTTCGAGCGGACCGAGCCGGTGCTGCTCAGTGCCCCGCCCGCCCCCGCCGGAACACCCGCGCCCCGCGTCATGGCGGCTCCGCCGCCGCCCCCACCGCCACCGCCCGGAGCGATCCGGGAGGAGGCCGCGCAGAACATCGTGGTCACCGCGGCGATGGCCCGCCGCCGGACCGGGCAGGCCGCCGCCGACATGGCGGAAGGTGCGCCCGCGCCAGACCAGCCGGCGGCGCATATCGCCATCGATGCCTGGCAGCCGGACCGGCCCTATCTCGAACTCTATGACGGCAAGCCGGCAGACTTCGATTCCCGCTTCCTCGAAGCCGAAGCGCGCCATGGCACCCTGCCGATCTTCTACCTCGACACCGCCGAGTGGCTGCGCCGTCACGACCGGAAGGCCGAAGCCGTGGAAATGGCGCTGTCCGCGCTCGAGCTGCCCAGCGCCAACGAGGTGACGCTGGGCATCGTGGCCGACCGGCTGGAGCGCTATGGCGCGATCGACCGGGCGATCGAGCTGCGCGAACGCGCCGCCGTGCTCGATCCGGATCGGCCACAGCCCCGCCGCCTGCTGGCCCTGGCGCTGGCCCGCCGCGCCGCGCTTTCCCCCGCGCAGGCCCGCGCCGATCTCGCCCGGGCGGTGGCACTGCTCTACGCCATCGCGACCACCCCGCAGGCGCCGGAGTGGGACGGGATCGAGCTGATCGCGCTGAACGAGGCCAATGCCCTCTTGCCCCGCCTGCGCCAGCTGGGCGGTAAGGCCGAGATGGACCCGCGCCTGATCGGCCTGCTCGATACCGACCTGCGCGTGGTGATCGACTGGACCACCGACGGCTCGGACATGGACCTGTGGGTGGATCAGCCCGACCACGAGCGGGCGATCTACAGCAACCCGCGCACCGCCATCGGCGGCCGCCTGTCGCACGACATGACCCGGGGTTACGGCCCCGAGGAATACCTGCTGCGCCATGCCCCGCCGGGCAGCTATGCGGTGCAGGCCAATGTCTACGCCCCGGACCGGCTGGACCCCAACGGCGCCACGATCCTGACCGCGCACCTGCTCCACGATTTCGGCCGGCCCAACCAGCGCGAGGAAAGCATCGATGTCGAGCTGAAACGCGATGAAAAGGGCGCCAAACCGATCGGCACCATCACCATCGACACCGCGAAACGCTAGCGCCGGGGGGTTATGCCAGCGGTGCGGGGTCGATCGCCTCGTCAAGCTGGCGCAGATCGCCGCCGCGCGTCTCGCGGCCGAACAGCGCGATCAGGGCCAGTGCGGCGGCCATCGGCACCATGATCGCCCCGGCGACCACCCCGATCGACGGCACCAGCTTGGCGATGAACAGCGCCTGGGCCATCACCCCGCCGCCCTTGGTGCTCCACAGGCTGTAGAGCAGTGCTCCGGCGAAGATGGTTGGAAAGGCGATCAGTGCGCTTTCGGCCAGCAGGCGGCTGGCCACCGCCATCGAATAGCCCTGGCTGACGAAATGGTTGGGCAATCACAGCAGCAGCCCGAAATTGATCAGCCCCCACGACAGACCGGTGAGCGAGAGGGCGGTCAGCTTGCCATAGAGGTGCCGCCCGGTCAGCGCGCCCGGGCCGGGGCCGGCGGCGCCCGCCGGCGCCGGGGCTTGCTGGCGCACCGCCGCGCCAAAGCGGGCCATCACCGCTTGCGCCTGCGCCACCCGCCCACGGGCGAGCAGGAACTTCGCCGATTCCGGCACGAACACGCCAAGCAGCACCAGCGCCAGCCCGGTCGGCAGGTTGAGCAGCCACAGGATCCGCCAGCTGTAGGTGGGCACCAGTTCGGCCGCCGCGCCGCTCGCCGCGAAATAGCCGCCGCCGGCGCCCAGCCCGCCCACCAGAACCAGGCTCCAGCCACGATGGCGGTTGGGCATCATCTCGGCCAGCAGGGCGTAGGTCACCGGCAGCATGCCCCCCGCCGCCGCGCCCATCATGAAGCACATCCCGATATTCCAGGCGAGGCTGGGCATCGCCCCGCAGATCGAGGTGCCGACGAACATTACCGCCGAAAGCAGGATGGTCGCCTTGCGCCCATAGATATCGGCCAGCACGCCCCACACCACCGACCCGGTGACCGTGCCGATCAGCGCGAAGAACGGCACCAGACTGACCGTTTCCTTGGGCACACCGTATTCGTGGACCATGCCGGGCACGGTAAAGCCCAGCGATGCCGGTTTCATCGTATCGATCACCAGGGCGATCACCAGCACGGCCATCAGCCCCCAGTGCGCCGGCCCCAGCCGGGCATCCTCGGGGGCGGCGATCTCGATTGCCGCGCTGGCGGCGCGCTGCCGGGCGATATCGCGCGGCAGCAGGCCCCAGGCGGCGATCAGGCAGCCGGCGATGATCAGCCCCATCCCGGCAATCATGTCCAGGCCCACCGGCATCCCGGCGAGCATGAAATGCATCGCGCGGCCCATCAGGAACATCGGCAGGTGCATGACCACGCCGGCGGTTACCGCCGCGCAGCCCAGTGCAAAGCCCCAGATGCCCTTGCGATCCTGCCAGGTATCGTTGCGCGGCACAGGCTTCCCCCACAGGCATGGCCAGACCAGGGCCGGGCGCGGCGATAGCAGAGCCCCCCGGGGCAGGCGAGTGCCCGCAAGGCGGTATGGTGCTGGCCGAACACCCGCCCCGGCGGTGGCCCTAGCAGTCGACCACCTGCCCGGGGTGCAGCGCGATGAAGCGCCCGGGTTCGATCCGCTGCGCCGCCAGAGCCGCGTCGAGCTGGGCCAGCGGATCCTCGCGCGGCTCGTCGGTCAGCTTGAAGGTGCCCCAATGGATGCCCAGCGCCCGCTTCGCCTCAAGGTGCTGCATGATCGCCACCGCCTCGGCCGGATCGGTGTGCTGCGCGGCCATGAACCAGCGCGGATCGTAGGCCCCGATCGGCAGCAGGGCGATGTCGACCGGGCCGAATTGCGCGCGCAGGCGGCGGAAGATCGCGCCGGTGCCATAGCCGGTATCGCCGGCGAAATAGATCAGCCGCCCGGCCGCCTGCAGCATGAACCCGCCCCACAGCGCCATCCGCCGGTCGCGCGGGCCACGCGACGACCAGTGCAGCGCGGGCACCGCCCAGGCCTGCGCGCCGCCGGGCAACACTGCATTTTGCCCCCAGTCCAGCGCCACCAGCCGGGCATCGGCAATGCGCCGGCGGACGATGGTGTCGTTGCCCAGCGGGGTGACGATCAAGGGGGCATGCTGGCGATGGAGCAGGCGCAGCGTGGCCAGGTCGAGATGATCGTAATGGTTGTGCGATAGCAGCACCGCGTCGATCGGCGGCAGATCCGCGAGGGCGATGCCCGGAACCGTCACCCGGCGGGGGCCGGCGTGACGCAGCGGGCTGGCCCGTTCGGACCACACCGGGTCGGTCAGGATGTTCAGCCCGCCGGCCTGAATCAGCACGGTGGCATGGCCGACCATGGTGATCCGGGGTTCGCTGACCCGGGCTTCGGGCCTTGCCGGGCTGACCGGAACCTGCCGCGGCCAGCGGTGGTTGGGCGCGCTGCGGCGCCAGCGCAGCACCTCGGCCAGGGTGCGGTCGGTTTCCGGTTCGCCGGCGGGATTGAGGAAGCGCAGCCCGTCGAAGTGATCGGACAGCGGGCCGGCATAATAGGGGTTGGTCTTGGGCAAGGTGGTGCGGATCCCGAGCGCAGGGCGGCGCGCCGTTGTGGACGCTTCGCCCCCGGCCGGCAAGCGCGGCGTGGTCAGCCCAGCAATTGCCGCGCGATCACCAGCTTCTGCACCTCGGACGCGCCCTCGTAGATCCGCAGCGGGCGGATCTCGCGGTAGAGCTGTTCGACCATGGTGCCCGATACCACCCCCAGCCCGCCAAAGATCTGCACCGCCTTGTCGATCACCACCTGCGCCTGATCGGTGGCGAACAGCTTGGCCATGGCTGCCTCGCGGGTGACCCGGCCCTGCTTCACATCCTTGGTCCAGGCGGCGCGATAGACCAGCAGCGCGGCGGCATCGACGTCCAGCGCCATTTCGGCCAGCTGGCTCTGGGCGATCGGCAGGTCGGCCAGCGTCGCGCCGAACAGGTTGCGGCCCTTGGCGCGATCCACCGCTTCGTCCAGCGCGCGGCGGGCAAAGCCCAGCGCGGCGGCACCGACGGTCGAGCGGAAGATGTCGAGATTGGCCATGGCCTGCCGGAACCCCGCCCCGGCCTCGCCCACCAGATTGGCCTTGGGCACCCGCAGATCGGCAAAGCGCAGGGTGGCCAGCGGGTGCGGGGCCATCACCTCGATCCGCTCGGCGATCTCCAACCCGGGTGTATCCCGGTCGATGACGATGGCCGAAAGGCCGCGCGCACCCGGCCCCTCGCCAGTGCGCAGGAAGGTGACGTAGAAATCGGCCAGGCCGCCGTTCGAGATGTAGGTCTTGGCGCCGTTGACCAGATAGTGGTCGCCCCGGTCCTCGGCGGTGGAACGGGTGGCGGCAACGTCGGAGCCGCTTTCCAGCTCGGTCATGGCGAAGGCGGCCACCATCTCGCCCGTGGCCACCCGGGGCAGGTAATGCGCCTTCTGCGCATCGCTGCCGAAATTGCTGATCGTGCCGCTGCCCAGCCCCTGCATCGCGAAAACGAAGTCCGCCAGCCCGCAATGCCGCGCCAGCGTTTCGCGGATCAGGCACAGCGAGCGGACATCCAGCCGCTCGTGCGCCCCGCCCCAGGCCCCCGGTACGCAATAGCGCAGCCATCCGGCCGCCCCCAGCGCGCGGACGATGCGCCCGCAGGCGGCGTCGATCTCGTGGTGATCGTGGGCGAAGATGGCGGCGTTGTCGTGGCACCACTGATCGAGCTCGCGGGCCAGCGCACGGTGGTGGTCCTCAAGGAAGGGCCAGTCGAGAAAGCTGGTGTCGGCCATCTCAGTCGCCCTCGAACACCGGGCTCTGCTTGGCGACGAAGGCGCGGTAGGCGCGCTCGAAATCCTTCGTCTGCATGCAGATCGCCTGGGCCTGGGCCTCGGCCTCGATCGCGGTGTCGAGGCTCATGTCCCATTCGATGTTGAGCTGGTTCTTGGTCATGGCATTGGCGAAAGTGGGGCCAGCGGCCAGCCGCTCGGCCAGCTTGCGCGCTTCGCCCGGCAGGGCCTCGGGCTCGATCACCCGGTTGAAATAGCCCCAGCGCTCGCCCTCCTCGGCCCCCATCGCCCGGCCCAGGTAGAGCAGCTCGCTCGCCCGGCCCTGGCCGATGATCCGCGGCAGGATGGCGCAGGCGCCCATGTCGCAGCCGGCCAGGCCAACCCGGTTGAACAGGAAGGCGACCTTGGCCGCCGGGGTGGCGAGGCGCAGGTCCGAGGCCATCGAGATGATCGCCCCCGCCCCGGCACAGACCCCGTCGATGGCGGCGATGATCGGCTGCGGGCAGTGCCGCATCGCCTTGACGAGGTCGCCGGTCATCCGGGTGAAGTCGAGCAGTTGCGGCATGTCCATTGCCACCAGCGGGCCGATGATCTCGTGCACGTCGCCGCCCGAACAGAAATTGCCCCCCGCCCCGGTGATCACCACCACCTTGACCTCGCGGGCATAGCTCAGCGCGCGGAACAGATCGCGCAGCTCGGCATAGCTCTCGAAGGTCAGCGGGTTCTTGCGCTCGGGCCGGTTGAGGGTGATCGTCGCCACGCCCCCGGCATAGTCCCAGAGGAAGTGCTGCGGGGCATAGGTGGCGGGGTTCATGCTTCCTCCTGCGAATGGTAGCGGCCGTGCAGCGCGCGATCGAGCTTGGCGGTCAGGCCCAGCAGCGCCTCCATTTCGGTGTCGGAGAGGCTGTCGAACATCGAATCGATCAGCCGCTCGTGCTCGACCGCCATGGCGCGAAAGGCCCGCCGCCCCGCCGGGGTCAGGCTGACCCGCTGCGAGCGGCGATCCAGCGCGTCGCTCTCGCGGGTGATCAGCCCATCCTCGGCCAGCCGCGCGACCAGCCCGGTAACATTGCCGTTCGAGACCAGCAGCTTGGCCGACAGGGCCGAAAGGGTAACCGGCTCGGCCTCGCGGTCGAGCGCGGAAAGCAGGTCGAAGCGGGGCAGGGTGCTGTCAAAGCGGGCCTTGAGATAGGCCCGCACGGTCTTTTCGATGATGGTGGTTGCCCCCAGCATCCGCAGCCAGACGCGCAGCGACTGCTTGGCATGGCTTGGCGCGCCACGTTCGCTCACATCACTTCTCCCCCGGCAATCGCGATGGCCTGACCGTTTATCGAGGCGGAGGCAGCGGCGCAAAGCCACAGCGCGGCGGCCCCGACTTCCTCGGGCGCGATCAGCCGGCCCTGCGGGTTGTCCTTGACGAATTGCGCCAGCGCCGCCTCGCGCGCCATGCCGGTCTTGGCGACCACCGCGTCCAGGCTGCGCTGGACCAGATCGGTGTCGGCGAAACCGGGGCACAGCGCGTTGGCGGTGGCCGAAGTCCGCGCCAGCTCGACCGCGAGGCTGCGGGTCAGGCCGATCACCCCGTGCTTGGCGGCGGCATAGGCGGCGGTATAGGCATAGCCCTTGAGGCCGGCAGTGCTGGCAACGTTGATGATTCGGCCCTGTTCGGCGGCGGTCACATCGGCCAGCGCGGCGCGGCAGCACAGGAAGGTGCCGGTCAGGTTCAGGGCCAGCATCCGCTGCCACAGGTCGGTGCCGGTCTTGCCGAAGGGCGCGGTTTCGGCACCACCGGCATTGTTGACCAGGATCGCAATCGGTGCGCGGGCCCGTGCCGTGGCCATGGCCGCGGCCACGCTGGCCTCGTCGGTAACATCAACCGGCACGGCCGCGGCGCCGGGCAGTTCGCCAGCCAGTGCCTCGAGCGGCTCGCGGCGGCGGCCCATCACGGTCACCGTGGCCCCGGCCCCGGCCAGCGCGCGCGCAATCGCCGCGCCGATACCGGTGCCGCCGCCGGTAACGACCGCATGGCGGCCCGCCAGATCGACCATCGCCTCAGTCCCCCTCCCCGCGTCAGACGTTCATTGTGAACATCTGGGCGGCCCGCGCAAGGTTGCGCGAAAGCTGGACGAAACCGCCGCGATACTGCTTCGGCACCGCGAGGCCGTCATAGCCCAGTTCGGCTGCGCCGCGCAGGGTCCAGTGCGGATCGATCAGGTGCGGGCGGGCCAGCGCGCAGAGGTCGGCGCGCCCGGCGGCGAGGATCGAGTTGACGTGATCGACCTCGTAGATGTTGCCCACGGTCATGGTCTTCACTCCCAGCTCGTTGCGGATGCGGTCGGCGAAGGGGGTCTGGAACATGCGGCCATAGACCGGCTGCTCGGCGCGGGTCGACTGGCCCGAGGAGACGTCGATCAGGTCGGCCCCGGCGTCGCGGAAGGCGCGCGCGATCTCGACCGCGTCCGCCGGAGTAACCCCCTCCTCGCCCACCCAGTCATGCGCCGAGATCCGCACCGACATCGGCTTGTCCGCCGGCCAGGCGGCGCGCATCGCGGCAAAGATCTCGAGCGGATAGCGCAGCCGGTTGGCCAGGCTGCCGCCATAGTCGTCGGTCCGGGTGTTCTGGGTCGGGGTGATGAAGCTGGCCAGCAGGTAGCCGTGGGCGGCGTGCAGCTCGATCATGTCGAAGCCCGCCGCTTCGGCCCGGCGCGCGGCGGCAACGAACTGGTCGCGCACCTCGTCCATGTCGGCCCTGGTCATCGCGCGCGGGGTCTGGTTCTGCGGGCCATAGGGCACATCGCTGGCGGCGATCAGCGGCCAGTTACCCTCGGCCAGCGGCTCGTCGATCCCGTCCCAGGCGACCCGGGTTGAACCCTTGGCGCCGGAATGGCCGATCTGCAGGCAGAATTTCGCGGCACTGTGGCCGTGGACATAATCGACCACCCGCCGCCACGCCGCTGCCTGCCGGCCGTTCCAGATCCCGGTGCAGCCCGGGGTGATCCGCCCGGTGGGGGAAACACAGGTCATCTCGGTGAAGATCAGCCCGGCCCCGCCCATCGCCCGCGCACCATAGTGGACGAGGTGGAAGTCGTTCGGCAGCCCCTCCTCGGCGCTGTAGGTCGCCATTGGCGACATCACCACCCGGTTGGCCAGCGTCAGGCCGCGCAGGTTCAGCGGGGTGAACATCGGCGGCACCGGGGCTGGCGGAGGCGCCCCCATCGCCCGTTCGGCGAACCGCGCCTCCAGCCCGGCCAGCCAGCTGGGGTCGCGCAGCCGCAGGTTTTCGTGGGAGACGCGCTGGCTGCGGGTCAGCAGCGAATACATGAACTGCCACGGCTCGAGCGCGTCGAGATAGCGGTCGACCTCCTCGAACCAGCCCATCGAATTCTTCGCCGCGCTCTGCAGCTTGAGCACCTCAAGGTTGCGGACCTCCTGATAATGCTTCAGCCCCTGTTCCAGCGGCACGTCGGTGCTGGTCAGCACCTCGGCCAGCAGGATCGCGTCCTCGAAGGCCAGCTTGGTGCCCGAACCGATCGAGAAATGCGCGGTATGCGCGGCATCGCCCAGCAGGATGACATTGCCATCGTACCACTGGTGGCACAGCACGCGCGGAAAGCTGATCCAGGCCGAGCCGCGGATGTGCTTGGCATTGGTCATCAGCGGATGGCCACCAAGGTGCTCGGCGAAAAGCTGCTCGCAGGTCCGGCAGGTCTCTTCCTGGCTCATCGCGCCAAAGCCCCACTTTTCGAAGGTGTCGGGCTGGCACTCGACGATGAAGGTCGAGGTATCGGCATCGAACTTGTAGGCGTGGGCCCAGACCCAGCCATGCTCGGTCGGAACGAAGATGAATTTGAAGGCGTCGAACTTCTGGTGGGTGCCCAACCAGACGAATTTGTTGGGCCGCACATCGATGTCGACCTTGAACCGGTCGGCGCGCGAGGCGCGGATCTTGCTGTTCAGGCCATCGCTGGCGATGATCAGGTCATAGCCCCTGAACTGCTCCAGATCGGGCTCGATCTCGACCTCGTAGTGCAGGCCGATGCCCAGTTCGGCGGCGCGATCCTGCAGGATATTGTTCAGCCGGCGCCGGCCGATGCCGATGAAGCCATGGCCCGAAGAGCTTTCCTTGTGCGGCCCGATATGGACGTCGATATCGTCCCAGTGGGCCAGTTCGGCCTCCATCGCCAGCGCGCTGGTGATGTCGTTGCGCTTGAGGTTTTCCATGGTCTGGTCGGAAAAGACCACGCCCCAGCCGAAGGTATCGCCCGGCCGGTTGCGCTCGAACACGTCGACCTCGACCGCAGGGTCGCGCAGCTTCATCGAGATGGCGAAATAGAGCCCGGCAGGCCCGCCCCCGGCACATGCGATCCGCATCGACAATCTCCCGCGCCAGACTTGGCACCGCAAGATAGTTTAAGCTTGAAATAAAACGCGTCAAGCGCCTGTCGAGCGATTCGTTTCAAGCTTGAAATATCTTGCGGGCCGCCATGCGCCGTGGCACAACCGGTCGACAAACAGCGGCGCAGCACAGCCGCCCGGACGGGAGATGCAAGGATGGCCGAATCGGTTCTGAAGGCCCTGATGGGCGCGCTGGGCAGCGGCGGGGTCAAGGTGGTCGACCTGACCGAAACCCTCACCCCCGAATACCCGACCATCACCCTGCCCGCCGAATTCGGCCAGGCGTCGCCCTTCGTGAAGCAGGAAATCTCGCGCTACGATGATCGCGGGCCCGGCTGGTACTGGAAC
>JAFECL010000015.1:46128-50501 GCA_018242165.1 Pseudomonadota bacterium | reverse complement strand
AGGCGGGGTGGGTGGTGCCCGGTTGCCCCAATGGGCAACACTCAAACCGAATCCGGTAAAACGGGTGGCGCGCGCTTGTCACGCGCCACCAATCCTGCAAGCCTTGCCCCATGATTCCGGCGATTTTCGGCCTTTCGGGACTGTCCCTCTCTGCGGATGAGCGCGCCTTCTTCAAGGACGCCGATCCGGCGGGCTACATCCTGTTCGGCCGCAACGTCGCCAGCCGCGAACAGGTCCGCGCCTTGACCGATGAACTGCGCAGCCTCCACGGCCGCGAGCACCTGTTCATCAGCATCGATCAGGAAGGCGGGCGGGTTGCCCGGCTGAAGCCGCCGGTCTGGCCCGCCTACCCCGCCGGGGCGGTCTTTGACCGGCTCTACGATCTAGCCCCCGCCAGTGCGATCGAGGCGGCGCGCGCCAATGGCGAGGCGCTGGGGCTCGATCTGGCCGAGCTTGGCATCAGCGTCGATCACGCCCCGGTCTGCGATGTACGGCAGGCGGGTGCGCACGATGTGATCGGCGATCGCGCCTTCGGGCATGAACCGCTGCGGGTGGCCGCGCTGGCCCGTGCCACGCTGGACGGTCTGGCCCGCGCCGGGGTGGCCGGCACGATCAAGCATATGCCCGGCCACGGCCGCACCAGCGTCGATACGCACAAGGCCCTGCCGACGGTGAATGCCAGCGCGGCGGAGCTGGAGGCCGATCTGGCCCCCTTCATCGCACTGAACCAGGCGCCGGTGGGGATGACCGGGCACCTGGTCTTCGCCGCGTGGGATGCCGATCAGCCGGCCACCCTGTCCGAGAAAGTGATCGCCGCGGTGATCCGGGGGCGGATCGGCTTCGATGGCCTGCTGCTGACCGACGATCTCGACATGGAGGCGCTGGGCGGCCCGGTGCCGCAGCGCGCCGCCCGGGCGCTGGCGGCGGGCTGCGATCTGGCCCTGAACTGCTGGGCGAAGATGGACGACATGCTGGGCATCGCCAAGGCCTGCCCCGACCTGCCCGCTGCCGGTGCGGCCCGGCTGGAGCGGGCGCTGGCCGGCACCGGCGGCGTGGTGTTCGATGCCGCCCGGCAGGCCGAATGCGCCGCCAGGCGCGATGCGCTGCTGGCCCTGGCGGGGGAAGTGGCATGAGCGAGCTGACCGAACTCGACCCCGCCGCGATCAACGAGTGGGAGGGGCCCGCCAGCGCCGCCGGCGCCGATGCCGCGCTCTATCTCGAACTCGATGGCTGGGAAGGGCCGCTCGACCTGCTGCTCGATCTCGCCCGGCGGCAAAAGGTCGATCTGCGGCGGATTTCGATCCTCGCGCTGGTCGACCAGTATCTCGGCTATATCGAGCGGGCCGAGGCGCTGCGGCTGGAACTGGCGGCCGACTATCTGGTGATGGCGGCCTGGCTGGCCTACCTCAAATCCGCGCTGCTGCTGCCGCGCGAGGAGCAGCCCGATCCCAGCCCTGAGGAACTGGCGCTGCGCCTGCACCTGCGGTTGCAGCGGCTGGCGGCGATGCGCGATGCCGCCGCCCGGCTGATGGGGCGTGACCGGCTGGGGCGTGATACCTTCCAGCGCGGCGCGCCCGAGGGCCTGCGGGTCGATCGCAAGCACCTGTGGCAGTGCGACTGGTTCCAGCTGATCTCGGCCTATGGCCAGGTCAAGGCGCGCACCGCCCCGGTGGTCCACATGGTCCGCGAGCGACTGGTGATGACGCTCGATTCGGCGCTGGCCCGGGTTTCGGCGATGCTCGGCGTTACCCTCGACTGGGTCGAGATCCGCGATTTCCTGCCGCCGGCACAGGATGGCGACTGGGCCGATCCGCGCCTGCGCCGCTCGGCGCTCGCCTCCAGCTTCGTCGCCGCGCTCGAACTGGCTCGGCTGGGCAAGGCAGAGCTGGCGCAGGACGACGTGTTCGGGCCGCTGAAATTGCGGCGGGTGCCGGCATGAGCCAGCCCGACGATCTGGCCCGCGCGGTCGAGGCGGCGCTGTTTGCCGCCGCCGAACCGATGACCGAGGCGGCGCTGTCGGAACACCTGGGCGGGGCGCCGGTGGGCGCGGTGCTGGGTGAACTGGCCGCGCATTACGAGGGGCGCGGTATCAACCTGGTGGTGCGTGGCGGGCGCTGGCATTTCCAGACCGCGCCCGATCTGGCCCACCTGCTGCGCCGCGAGCGCGAGGAGCCGCGCCGGCTGTCGCGCGCCGCCACTGAATGCCTAGCGATCATCGCCTATCACGAGCCGGTCAGCCGCGCCGAGATCGAGGCGATTCGCGGGGTGCAGACCGCCAAGGGTACGCTCGACGTGCTGATGGAGGCCGGCTGGGTGCGCGTCGCTGGCCGCCGCGAGGTGCCCGGGCGTCCGGTGATCTATGCCACCACCGCCGAATTTCTCACCCATTTTGGCCTCGCCAGCCGCCGCGATCTGCCGGGGATCGACGAATTGCGCGCCGCCGGGCTGCTCGATCCGGTCGATGACGCGCTTGAAGCGGCGATGAGTGCGGCGGGTGGCGATGACGAATCTGCCGCCGCCGGACTGGCGCCCGACGAGGAAAGCGCCTAGATAGAGGCGGTGATAGCGTGGCTGGCCCCAAGGCCGGCGCAAGGAGTTGCCATGATGGGTTTGTCGCTTCCGCACCTGATCGTGCTGGCGCTGGTGGTGCTGGTGCTGTTCGGCCGTGGCCGGATTTCCGAGATGATGGGTGATTTCGGCAAGGGCATCAAGAGCTTCAAGGAAGGCATGGCTGATGGCGCCGCCACCCCGGCCGCGCCGCCCCCGCCGCAGCAGATCGCTCCGCCAGCCGAAAGCGTGACCCCCGCCGCCGACCCGAGCAAGACCGGTCAGAACTGAAGGCCCGCCGGGCCGGCATCGCCATGTTCCTTGATATCGCTCCTTCGGAATTCCTGCTGACCGCGGTGGTCGCGGTGGTGGTGATCGGCCCCAAGGACCTGCCGATGGCGCTGCGCACCGCCGGCAAGTGGATGGGCAAGATGCGGCGGATGTCGAACCACTTCCGCGCCGGGGTCGAAGAGATGATCCGCCAGGCCGAAATGGCCGAGATGGAAAAGCAGTGGCGCGAACAGAACGCCGCGATCATGGCCGCGCACCCCGAAGCCAGCATGCCGCCATTGCCGCCGCTGCCTTCCGACGCCCCGGCCGACTATCCCGCCCCGGCGATGGAGCCGCTGACCCCCGCCGCCGCCGCGCCGGAACTGCCGCTGGCGCCGCCCGAGGCCGAAGCCTCGGCGCCGGCCCCAGCCCCGGCCAAGGCCAAGCCGCGCGCCCGCAAGACGCCCAAGGGCTGACATGGCCTTCGAGATCCAGGACATCGACGAGACCCAGGCGCCGCTGCTCGATCACCTGATCGAACTGCGCGCCCGGCTGCTGCGCGCGGTCGCGGCGCTGGCGGTGGCCTTTGGCTTCAGCCTCTATTTCGTCAACCCGATCTGGTCGTTCCTCGTCCGCCCGCTGCTCCATGCTTTCCCCACGGGGCAGGCGCGGCTGATCTTCACCGGGGTCTACGAAGGCTTTCTGGTCGATCTCAAGGTTGCGCTGTTCGCGGCCTTTTTCCTGGCTTTCCCGGTGATCGCCAACCAGCTGTGGGCCTTTGTCGCCCCGGGGCTTTACGCCAAGGAAAAGCGCGCCTTCCTGCCCTTTCTGATCGCCACCCCGGTGCTGTTCACGGCAGGGGCGGCGCTGGCCTATTTCGTGGTGATGCCCACCGCGCTGCACTGGCTGCTGGGCTTCAGCGGCTCGCACGGCGGCGTGGCCGTCGATGCCATGCCCTCGATCGACAACTATCTCGGGCTGGTGATGCAATTCATCCTGGTGTTCGGGATCAGCTTCCTGCTGCCCGTCCTGCTGCTGCTGCTCGAACGCGCCGGGCTGGTTACCCGCCAGCAGCTGAGTCAGGCGCGGCGCTATGTGATCGTCGGGATCACCGCCATGGCGGCGCTGCTGACCCCGCCCGACGTGATGAGCCAGCTGATGCTCGCCGTGCCGATGTGGGGCCTGTTCGAGGGCTCGCTGCTGGTGATGTGGCTGGGCGAGCGCAAGGCGGCGAAGGCGGCCCGGGCCGAGGCTACCCCCTCCGCGCCCTAGTTGCCGGCCCCCGGCGTCCACACCTTCCGGCCGCCAACCCACGCTTCCAGCACCCTGGTCCCGCGGATTTCGCCGGGGCTGGCCAGCATCACGTCACGGTCCACCAGCAGGAAGTCGGCGCGTTCGCCCGGGGCGATCCGGCCAAAGCGGCCTTCGGCAAAGCCGGCCCAGGCGGCCCCGGCGGTATAGGCGGCAAGGGCTTGTTCGCGGCTGACCCGTTCCTGCGCCTGCCAGCCGCCAAAGGGCTGGCCATCGGGCCCGGTGCGGCTGATCGCGGTGGCAAG
>JAFECL010000015.1:32493-46091 GCA_018242165.1 Pseudomonadota bacterium | reverse complement strand
TTCCAGGCATAGGCGCCCTTCAGCCGCTCCGGCCCCAGCCGCGCCTCGGCCATCAGCCGGTCGGAACTTTCGTGCACCGGCTGCATGGAGGCGACCACACCCAGCTTGCCGAAGCGCGGGATATCGCCGGGGGCGACGATCTGGGCATGCTCGATCCGCCAGCGCCGGTCGCCGCCATAGGTTGGCACCAGCGCCTCGATCGCGTCGAGCACCCGGGCATTGGCCGCATCGCCAATGGCGTGGACCGCAACCTGGAAATGATCGAGCGCGGCGCGGCTCATCATGTTTTTCAGCGCGGTTTCGGGGGTGATCTCCAGCCCCTTCTGCCCGGCGGCATCGGCATAGGGGGCCTTCAGCAGCGCCCCGCGCGAACCCAGCGCGCCGTCGGCATAGAGCTTCACCCCGTTCAGCCGCAGGTGATCGTCATAAAGCCAGGGGCTGGGCCCCGGCCCGCCGATCAGCGTCATGTTGTCGGTGCCGTGGGCATAGGCCATGATGCGGATCCGCAGCGTGCCGTTGTCGCCGGCACGGCGATAGGCTTGCCAATCCTCGATCGTGCTGCCCATGTCGGCCACGGCGGTCACGCCCTTGGCCAGCAGGACCTGCTGCGCGGTGGCCAGCGCCAGATCGCGGTCTTCGGGGCGCGGCATCGGCACGGCCTTGTCGATCAGATTGACCGCATTATCCACCAGCACCCCGCTGGGGCGGCCATCGGCCAGCCGCTCGATCCGCCCGCCGGCGGGGTCGGGGGTGTCCTTGGTGATCCCGGCCAGTTCCAGCGCGCGGGTGCTGGCCCAGCCGGCATGGCCATCGGCGCGGCGCAGCCACACCGCGCGGTCGCCCGCCACGGCATCGGCCTCGGCGGCGGTGGGGAAGCGGCTGCGCCCGGCGGCATCCTTCAACCCCCAGCGTTCCTGGTTCCAGCCCCAGCCCAGCACCCAGCCCTGGCCGGGGTGGGCGGCGACATAGTCCTTCAGCTTCGCTTGCCCTTCGGCCAGCGAATTGGTCTGCATCAGGTCCAGCGTCAGCGCGGCAAAGCCCAGCTCCATGACGTGGAGATGCGCGTCGATCAGCCCGGGCAGGGCATTCTGGCCCTTGGCATCGACCACGTAGTCGACCCGCGCCGGGCGCGCCTCGCCCCGGTGCAGCACGGCCTTGATCCGCCCATCGGGGGCGATCAGGATGCCGGTAAAGCGCTCGGCCTCGCCCTTGGCATTGATCGTCACCCCGTCAAGGTGATCGACCAGCGTATCGGCCCGCGCCGGGGCGCCCGCCGCCAGCAGCGCCGCCCCAAGGGCAATTGGCGCGGCGCCTGCCAGCAGCCTCACTTGCCACCCCGCTTGGGCAGACGGCGGATCAGCGCGCTGATGTCCTGGCGGCCCCCGCCCATCGCCTGGATCTCGGCATAGAACTGGTCGACCAGGGCGGTGGCGGGCAGCGACAGGCCCAGCCCGCGCCCTTCCTCCAGCGCCAGACCCAGATCCTTGCGCATCCAGTCGATCGCGAAGCCGAAATCGAACGAATCCTCGGCCATCGTCGTCCAGCGGTTGTCCATCTGCCAGCTCTGCGCCGCGCCGCCCGAGATCGCCTCGTAAACCTTGTCGAGATCGAGATGCGCCGCCTGCGCCAGCCGCAGCGCCTCGGACAGGCCGGCCTGGACCCCGGCGATGCAGATCTGGTTGGCCATCTTGGTGGCCTGGCCTGAACCCGCCTTGCCGATATGGACGATGCGGCGCGAATAGGCCTCCATCACCGGCCGCGCGGCGGCGATGGCATCGGGGCGCCCCCCGCACATCAGGGTCAGCGTGCCGGCCTCGGCCCCGGCCTGCGCCCCGGTCATCGGCGCATCGACGCAATGCACTTCCTTGTCGCGCGCCTCGACCGCGATCTGGCGGGCGATCCGTGCCGAAACCGTGGTGTGGTCAACGAACACCCCGCCGCGCTTCAGCGTGGTGAACACCCCCTGCGGGCCCAGCACGACATCGGCCAGATCATCGTCGTTGCCAACGCAGGTGATCACCATGTCGGCCCCCTGCGCGGCGTCGGCCGGGCTCGAGGCGACGCGGTGGGTGATGTCCGGGTGGGCCGCCTGCCATTTCAACAGGCGCGGGGCCGAGCGGTTGTAGACGGTGAGCGAGTGGCCGGCGCGGGCGATATGACGGGCAATCGGCCCGCCCATCACGCCCAGGCCGATCAGCGAGACATTGCGCGGTTGGGTCATGATCGGCACCTTAGGGGCCAATTTCGGGCAGAACAATTGCCGAAATGTTCAAAATCCGCCGCCAAGCCGGTTCCCAAGCGCGGCCCTTTCGATTAGGCGCCAAGCCATGAGCACGCCCGCAACCGCCGCCGCCCTGTCCCTCGCCGATGTCGAGGCTGCCGCTGCGCGGATCGCCGGCGCGGTGGTGCGCACGCCGATGCTCTATTCCAAGACGCTGAGCAGCATCACCGGCGCGCAGATCTGGCTGAAGTTTGAGAACCTGCAGTTCACCGCCGCATACAAGGAACGCGGCGCGCTCAACGCGCTGCTCCAGCTGTCGGAAGAACAACGCGCCAAGGGCGTGATCGCGGCCAGCGCCGGCAACCATGCCCAGGGCCTGTCGTACCATGGCGCGCGGCTGGGGGTGCCGGTCACCATCGTCATGCCGCGCACCACGCCGATGGTGAAGGTGATGCAGACCGAAAGCGTCGGCGGCAAGGTGGTGCTGGAGGGCGAGACCTTTGACGAGGCCTATGCCCACGCCCGCAGCATGGAACGCCAGCTGGGGATGACTTTCGTCCACCCCTTCGACGATCCGGCGGTGGCTGCCGGGCAGGGCACTGTGGCGCTGGAAATGCTGGCCGATGAACCCTCGCTCGATACGCTGGTGATCCCGGTGGGCGGTGGCGGGCTGGCCAGCGGCATGGGCACGGCGGCGCGCGGGCTGAACCCCAAGATGCGGCTGATCGGGGTTGAGGCCGAGCTGTTCCCCTCGATGTTCAACCTGCTGAACGATCGCAACGAGCCCTTGGGCGGCGATACCCTGGCCGAAGGCATCGCGGTGAAGGAGCCGGGGCAGTTTACTCGGCTGGTGCTGCGCGGGCTGCTCGACGAACTGGTGCTGGTCACCGAAAGCCAGCTGGAAACCGCCGTGGCGCTGCTGCTGCAGATCGAAAAGACCGTGGTGGAAGGCGCCGGCGCGGCGGGCCTGGCGGCGGTGATGGCCTATCGCCACCTGTTCCAGGGCCGCAAGGTGGGCGTGGTGCTGACCGGCGGGAACATCGACCAGCGCCTGCTGGCCAACGTGCTGCTGCGCGACCTGGCCCGCTCGGGCCGCCTCGCGCGGCTGCGGCTGACCCTGCAGGACCGCCCCGGCGCGCTGTTCAAGGTGATGCAGGAATTCAACCGCCACAACGTCAACATCATCGAGATCTGGCACCAGCGGATCTTCACCCACCTGCCGGCCAAGGGCCTGATCACCGACATCGAATGCGAAGCGCGCGACCGCGACCAGCTGGAGGCACTGGTCAGCAGCCTGCGCGCCAAGGGCTATGATGTGAGCCAGGTGGAGCTGAACTAACTGTGGCGGATCGCCATGAACATGAACCATGCCCATGATGGCAAAAAGAACAGCAAAATCACCAAAAACGAGCCATTGAAGGCTGTCAGGCTGAGGATCGCGCCGCTCATGGCGGTCAGATAGAAGCCGGCTGTCACGGCCCAGCCCTTGGGATGGCATGGCCAGTAGGTTGTGCAGATCCGTTTGAACCAAATCTCGCGCGGCATTGAATCCTCGGCATGCTGATGATGTTCACGCTGCCACGGCAGCGACGCCGCGGCAATGACGGGTCGAGCGTGCCCCCATCCGCTAACACTTCCCCCCGAACCTGCCACATTTTGGGGCAACTCGGCTCCGCGCGGCGCACTCATCCACAAGAATGCCGCCGGGGCTGCACGATTTGTGGTTAAAGTTCTTTCGCGAATGGCCTAGGCTGCGTCAGGACAAGCCCATGGCGGGTTGCCCCGCCCCCTGTGGCCCTTTTGTTGAGGATGGCTCGGCCCTGTGACGGCACCGGTTCGCTTTCCCCGCTTCTTCGTGACAAGCCCGGCGGCTTGCCCCTATCTGCCGGGCAGGGTGGAGCGCAAGGTCTTCACCGAGCTGAAGGGCCCCCACGCCGATACCCTGCACGATGCGCTGGGCCGGATCGGGTTCCGCCGCAGCCAGACGGTGGCCTATCGCCCCAGCTGCGTCGATTGCCAGGCCTGTGTCTCGGTGCGGGTGGTGGCGGGCGAATTCCGCCCCAATGCCACCCAGCGCCGCAACCTCAAGCGCAATTCCGATCTGGTTGCCACCCTGTGCCAGCCGTGGTCCACCGCCGAACAGTACGAGCTGCTCCAGCGCTATCTCGCCGCGCGCCATCCCGGTGGCGGCATGGCCAGCATGGATGAGGGCGATTTCGCCGACATGGTGGAACACACGCCCGTTACCAGCTATGTGATCGAATATAGGGAGCCCGCAGTGGGGGGCAGGCCCGGCCGGCTGGTCGGCGCCTGCCTGACCGACCGACAGGGCGACGGGTTGTCGATGGTCTATTCCTTCTACGATCCCGATCATGAAGCGCGGGCGGGTCTTGGCAATTATATCATCCTCGATCACATCCGCCGGGCCGAGGCCGAAGGGCTGGCTTACGTCTATCTGGGCTATTGGGTCGATGGTTCGGCGCGGATGCAGTACAAGGTGCGCTATCGCCCGCTTGAACGGCTGTCGCGCGATGGCTGGGTGCGCTTCGACCCCGAAGAGCAGGAACGGCTGGTGGCCGTTGCCGCCAGCCCCGATCGCGCCCGCCCGCTGGCTGGCGACAAGGACGGGAGCCCCGCCGCCTTCCAGCTGGCCGATTGAGCCGGCGGATCGCGCCGCCCATCGCTTCACCGTCCATCGCTTTACCACCCGCCTGATCGCCGCCCTGCTGCTGGCCGGTGCCGCGCCGCCGGCGCTGGCCCAGCCGCAAACCGTGCCATCCCCCGTGCCCGCGGCCGATCCCGATGGTGCCCGGCTGCGCGAACTGATCCCCGATGCGGCGCTGGCCGATCCCGAGGGCTGGGCCCGGTCTGCCGCCACCGGCGCCATGCCGGCGATCATCGCCAATCCGCCCGAACTGCACCCCGATCTGCCCCCGGCGGACTGGCCCGGCTTCACCCTTGCCTGGCCCGATCCCGCCGCTGCCCCCGCGCCGCTGGCCGCGCTGCCGCCCGAGCCCGGCCTGCCCACCGCCACCCCGGAAGAGCTGGTGCCCAACCGCGCCGGGGCACAATATGCCTTTGCCGGCGGCCATCTGGCGCTGGCCTGGGCGCCGGGCGATCCGCCCCCTTCGGCCCGGGCGGCGCTGGAAAGCCGCTTTCGCCCGCTGTCGGCGCTGCTGTCGCTGTCGGGCAAGGAGGCTGCGGGGCTGGGGCAGGTGGCGGTGCGCGCCGCGACCGATCGCGATCTGCTGCTACGGATGCTGCGTACCGAAGGCTATTACGATGCCGAAGTCGATCAGGCGCTGGCCGCCGCGCCCGCCTCGGCCGCGCCGGGGCCTGCTGCTCCCCCCCCGGCCATTGCGGTGCGATTCGATCTTTTGCCGGGCACGCGCTATCGCTTCGGCAAGGTGGCCCTGCCCGGGCTGGAAGCGGCGGGGGCGGATGCCGCCGAATTGCGCGCCGCCTTCCCGGTCGCATCGGGCGATCCGGTCATCAGCGGCGCGGTGGTCGAGGCGCGGGCCACGCTTGATACCGCGCTGGGCGAGGGCGGCTATCCCTTCGCCAGGGTGGCCGAGGGCGAGCTGGTGGTCGACCACCGCAGCGAGCAGGCCGATCTCTCCGTCCCCGTCACCCCCGGGGGCAAATACCGCTTCGGCACGCTGACCAGCAACCTGCCGCGCTTCCTGTCGAGCCGCCACCTGGCCGACATCGCCCGCTTCCACCCGGGCGATCCCTATCGCCGCAGCGAGGTTGACGACCTGCGCCGCGCGATCCTCGCCACCGGCCTCGTCTCCAGCGTGACGGTCACCCCGCGCGAGGCGCAGGCCCCCGCCGCCGACCAGCCGGGCACGGTTGGGCTCGACGTGGCCCTGGCGCCGGCGCCGCTGCGCACCGTGGCCGGGGCGGTCGGTTACGATACCGGCGATGGCTTCCGGCTCGAGGCGAGCTGGGAGCACCGCAACCTCGTGCCGCCCGAGGGGATGCTGCGGCTGCGCGCGGTGGCCGGCACCAACGAACAGCTGGCCGGGGCGACCCTGCGGCAGAACAATTTCCTTGGGCGCGACCGGGCGCTTACCGTCGACATCTACGCCGATAATGCCAACCGCAGCGCCTATGCCGCGCGCAAGCTGGCCTTTGCCACCACCTTCGAACGGCTGACCACGCTGCTGTTCCAGAAGCCGTGGACCTGGTCGATGAGCCTCGAAGTCGAAGCCTCGGCCGAGCGCGAGGGGGTGCCCAGCGGGATCACCACCGGCCGCACCAATTACCTGACTGTGGCGCTGCCGCTGCGGGTAGCCTTCGACACCAGCGACGATCTGCTCGATCCCACCCGCGGCTGGCGGCTGTCGGCCCGGGCCTCGCCGGAAACCGCTTACAGCCACGGGCAGTGGGCCACCTATGCCAAGCTCCAGTTCGACGGCAGCGCCTACCTGCCGCTGGCCGACCGGGTGGTGCTGGCCGGGCGGGTGCGGCTGGGTTCGATCCCGGGGGCGGCCTTGTCCCAGATCGCCCCGTCGCGGCGGTTCTACGCCGGGGGCGGGGGCTCGGTGCGCGGCTATGGCTATCAGCTGATCGGTCCGCGCAACAGCAATGGCGACATTACCGGCGGCCGCTCGCTCTACGAGGCCTCGGTCGAGGCGCGGATCAAGACCGGGCTGTTCGCCGGCACGCTCAGCCTCGCGCCCTTCCTCGATGCCGGCGGGGTGGATAGCGGCGATGTTCCCGGCTTTCACGATACCCGCTTCGGCGCCGGGGTGGGGTTGCGCTGGCAGACCGGCTTCGGCCCGCTGCGGGTTGACCTGGGCACGCCGATCGGGCGGCGGCCCGGCGAAAGCGTGATCGGGGTCTATGTCGCGCTGGGGCAGAGCTTCTGATGGCCCGCCTGGCCCTGCCCGCGATCAACTGGCGCAAATACCTGATCGCCGGGGCGCTGGCGCTGGTCGCCGCGCCGCTGCTGGCGCTGCTGGCGCTCGACAGTGCGGTGGGCCACCGGCTGATCGCCGAAAGCCTGGCGGCGCAGGAAAGCGAAGGGGGGCTGCGGCTGGGGGTGGGGCGGATCGAAGGCTCGATCTTTACCGAACTGACCTTCAGCGATCTGACCCTGCGCGATCCGGCCGGCACCTTCCTCAAGCTGCCCAGCGCCCAGCTTGGCTGGCGGCCACTGGCGCTGCTGCGCCGCCATCTCCATCTCACCCGGCTGACCGCCCGGCGCGGCACGCTGCTGCGCCTGCCCCGGTTGCGCGATACCGGCCCGCTGCCCTCGCTGTGGCCCGACGGCGATCTGTCGATCGACCGAATCAGCATCGAGCGGCTGACGGTCGCCGCCCCGGTGCTGGGGGTCGAACGCAAGGTCGATCTTGGCGGGCGGGTGGCGATCGTCCACGGCCGGGCACTGATCGCGCTGAACGGTGCACTGGGCGGCGCTGACCGGCTGAACGGGCGATTCGAGGCCGATCAGGCGCGCGACCGGTTCGATCTGGCGCTGGATTATGCCGCGCCGCGCGGCGGGCTGCTCGCAGCGCTCAGCGGCGCCAATGTCGACCGGGAGCTGAAGATCGCCGGGCAGGGCACCTGGCGTGACTGGAACGGCACGCTCGATGCCCGGCAGGGCGGCGGCCGCGCCGCGGCGCTGGCGCTGCATCAGGCGGGCGGGCGCTTTGCCCTTGCCGGACAGGTTTGGCCGGGCACCTTTGCCAGCGGCCTCACCCGGCGGGCGCTGGGTCCCGAACTGCGGCTGACCGGCCATGCCAATGCCGCCAACGGGGTGTTGCGCGGCCAGCTGGAGGCGCGCGGACCGGCGCTGGTGGCGCGGGCCGAGGGCGGACTGGACCTGACCGAGGGTGCGGCGCGGGCGATCACCCTTCATGCCCGCCCCGGCGATCCGGCGCTGCTGGGCCCCAACGGGCGGCTGGCCGGGCTGGACCTGACGCTGGGTCTCGACGGGCCATGGCGGGCGATGCGGCTCGACTGGCAGGCGTCTGCGCAAAGCTTTACCGAAGGGGTCACCCGGCTCGAGGCGATCACCACCAGCGGCAGCGCCCGGGCCGGCGCCCATGGCTGGGAGGTGCCGGCGCGGCTGGCGGTTGGCCGGCTGACCACCGGGCAGGCCTGGATCAACCCCCGGCTGGTTCAGGGCCGGGCGGCGGGCACGTTGCAGATCGGCGGCGGGCGGCTGAACGCAGCGCACCTCGCGGTCGAATTCCCCGGCATCGCCGGCGATCTGGCGCTGGCCGGCGATCTCGCCACCGGCGATCTGCGCTTTGGCGGGCCGGTGCGCGGCACCGCGCTGCCGTTGCCCGGTGCCGGCCCGGCGGATGCCCATGGCGCCATGGCGTTGCATATCGCCGGCAGCGGCAACTGGGATCTGGGCCTGAACCTTGCGGGGGCGATCACCCATGTCACCAGCCCGACACTGGCCGTGCTGGGGGGTGACCGGATCGGTATCGTCACCACGCTGGCCAGCGGCAGTGGCCTGCCACTGCTGGTTCGCAGCGGCACGGCGGAAAGCGAGCGGCTGCGGCTGACGGTGCGCGGCGAGCGGCTGGCCGATGGGCGGATGGGGCTGGTCGGTCAGGGCTGGCAGCGCCAGTATGGCAGCTTCACCGGCGCCGCCCGCTTCGCCGAAGACGGGTTCCATGCCGATCTCGCGCTACGCGATCCGGTGCCCGCCGCTGGCCTGCGCGATGTTGCGCTGGGGATCGCCCCGGCCGAGGGCGGGATCGATTTCACCACCAGCGGGCAATCGTTCCTCGGGCCCTTCGCCGGCACCGCCCATCTCGCCCTGCCGCCCGGCGGCGCGGCGCGGCTGCGGATTACGCGGCTGGCCTGGTCGGAGGTGGGGATCAGCGGCGAGCTGGCCCTGGCCACAGCCGGCCCGGCGGGCACCCTCGCGGTGGCGGGCGGCGGGGTCAGCGGGCAGGTGGTGCTGGCGCCGGGCCGGGCGGGCGAGGGGGTGCGCGCCGAGCTGACGATGCGCGATGCCCGCTTTGGCGGTGACCGTCCGCTGGCCATCGGCGAGGCACGGCTGACCGCCGACGGCCTGATCGCCCACGATCATTCCACCCTCAACGCCAGCGTCAACGGCGCCGGGATCGGCCAGGGCGCGCTGTTCCTTGGGCGCTTTGCCGGCACGGTCAAACTGGTCGACGGGCGCGGCAGTTTCACCGCCAGCCTCGCCGGGCGGCGCGGCAACCGCTTCGACCTCCAGACCAGTGGCGAGATCGGGCCCGGCCAGATCGCCGCGCATGCCATCGGCAGCTTTGCCGGCCAGCCGATCGCCATGCCGCGCCGCGCGGTCTTCACCCGCGCCGACGAAGGCTGGAACCTCGCCCCCACCGAACTCGATTTCGGCGGCGGGCGGGCGATCGCCTCGGGCCGGTTCGGGCAATCGGCGCAGGAACTCGATCTGGCACTGGCCGGAGTGCCGCTGGCCTTTGGCGACGTGGTCTTTCCCGATCTGGGCCTGTCGGGCACCGCTTCGGGCCATTTCCACTATCTCCACCGCCGCGAGGATCTGCCCCGGGCCGAGGCGCAGCTGCAACTGCAGCGGCTCAGCCGCGCCGGGCTGGTGCTCAGCTCGCGTCCGGTCGACGTGGCGCTTGCCGCGCGGCTCGATGCCGCGAGCTTCGAGGCCCGCGCCGTGGCGAGCGAGGGCGGGGCGGTGCGCGGGCGGATGCAGGCGCGGATCGCCGGCCTGCCGCAGACTGGCCCGCTAGCCCAGCGGCTGCGTGCCGGGCAGCTTTCGGGCCAGATGCGTTACGATGGCCCGGCCGATGTGCCGTGGCGGCTGATCGGGCTCGACAGCTTCGACCTTTCCGGCCCGCTGGCGATCAGCGCCGATCTTTCGGGCACGCTCGACAACCCGGCGCTGGTCGGCCACCTCGCCGGCGATGCCTTGCGGTTGCAAAGCCCGCTGCTCGGCACCGACATTACCCAGATCGGCGCGCGGGGCAGCTTTACCGGCTCCCAGCTGACGCTGTCGGCGCTGGCCGGGCGCACCGCCGGGGGCGGCGAGGTGGCGGGCAGCGGGCGGATCGATTTCGCCGGGATCAGCGCCACGCGCGGCCCGGGGCTCGATTTCACCCTTGGCGCCAGGCGCGCCCAGCTGCTGGCCCGGGTCGATCTGGCGCTGACCGCCACCGGCCCGGTGCGGATCCTGTCGGACGGCACCAGCGGCACCATCGCCGGCCGGCTGGCGATCGACTCCGCCCGCTGGCGGCTGGGCAAGGCCAGCGCGGTGGCCGAGCTGCCCTTCGTCCCCACGCGCGAGGTCAACCGCCCGGCGGATATCGCCCCGGCCACCCGCCGGGCCATGCCGTGGCATTTCCTGGTCGATGCCGCCGGGGCCCGCAACATCCGGGTGATCGGCATGGGGATCGACAGCCAGTGGGGCGCCGATATCCGCCTGCGCGGCACGATCGACGCGCCGGCGCTGATCGGCGGGGCCACCCTGATCGAGGGCAGCTACGAATTCGCCGGCAAGCGCTTTGACCTGACCCGCGGGCGGATCAGCTTCGATGGCAGCGCCCCGCCCGATCCGCGGCTCGACATTGCCGCCAGCGCCGAGGTTACCGGGGTGAACGCCACGGTAACGGTGCGCGGCACCTCATTGCGGCCCGAGATCACCTTCAGCTCGGTGCCCGCCATGCCCGAGGAAGAGCTGCTGGCGCGGGTGCTGTTCGGCAGCTCGGTCACCCAGATCTCGGCGCCCGAAGCCTTGCAGCTGGGGGCGGCGGTGGCCTCGCTGCACGGCGGCGGCGGGCTCGATCCGATCAACCGCCTGCGCGCGGTGATCGGGCTTGACCGGCTGCGGATCGTTTCGGCCGATGCCGCGCTGGGGCGGCAGACCGGGGTGGCGGCGGGCAAGTATCTGGGCCGCCGGGTCTATGCCGAAGTGGTCACCGACGGGCGCGGCTATTCCGCCACCAACCTCGAATTCCGCCTGACCAGCTGGCTCTCGCTGCTCGGCAGCGTTTCGACCGTCGGGCGCCAGAGCGTCAACGCCCGGGTCAGCCACGATTATTGAAACGCGGGGCGGCTAGCCCTGCCCGTAAAGCGCCGCTTCGGCCGCGCGGCGTTTGACCAGCCCGGGCAGCACCTTCCCGCCGGCGTGGGTCCACTTGCCGAATTCGGCCGCCGCGCCCTTGAAATCCCCAGCCAGGTGCTTGGCCAGCAGGGTCGATCCGGCGAGGTGCCCGGTGTTGTACTGGAAGCTGACCATGGCATCGAACTGGTTCTGGCTGGTCGGCGCATTGCCTACCAGCGCGGCAACCTGGTTCACGAAATGCTGGGCATCGAGCAGGAAGCGCCGGTCGCAATCGCCCTGGGTCCAGATCAGCCCCTTGACCACGTCGGGCCCGGTGGTGCCCCAGCCGATGGTCCACGGCTTGCCGCCGGTGCCGGGATCGGGATAGGCCTCGAACCGGCCATCCGGGCGGGCCTTGGCGCAGCCCTCGAAGCTTTTGATCAGGTGGGCCCCGGCCTGGCCCAGCACGCGGTGCTGGCCCGCGTCATCGGGCAGCAGGTTGATCGGATCGCCCATCGTGTCTCTCCCGCGAATCGTCTGGGCGGAAGCTACGCGCGCGGGGTGGCTGTAGGAAAGCAAAACCTTGCGCACAAAAGAAAAAACCCGGGCGGATGCCCGGGTTTTCCCTTAACACGCAGGTGCCTTGCGGGGCTCAGGCGCTGTAATACATGTCGAATTCGACCGCCGAAGGGGTGGTTTCCCAACGGAACACTTCGGGCCACTTGAGTTCCATGTAGGCCTCGATCTGGTCCTTGGTGAAGACACCGCCATCGAGCAGGAAGTCATGGTCGGCAGCCAGGCTGTCGAGCGCCTCGCGCAGCGAACCGCAGACGGTCGGCACCAGGGCAAGTTCGTCGGCGGGCAGGTCGTAGAGGTTCTTGTCCATGGCTTCGCCCGGGTGGATCTTGTTCTTGATCCCGTCGAGGCCGGCCATCAGCAGCGCGGCATAGGCGAGGTAGGGGTTGGCCATCGCGTCGGGGAAGCGGAATTCCACGCGCTTGGCCTTGGCGCCGGCGCCATAGGGGATGCGGCACGAGGCCGAACGGTTGCGGGCCGAATAGGCCAGCAGCACCGGCGCTTCATAGCCCGGCACCAGCCGCTTGTAGCTGTTGGTGGTGGGGTTGGTGAAGGCGTTCAGCGCCTTGGCATGCTTGATCACGCCGCCGATGAAGTAGAGGCACATTTCCGACAGGCCGGCATAGCCATTGCCCGCGAACAGCGGCTTGCCTTCCTTCCAGATCGAGATGTGGGTGTGCATGCCCGAACCATTGTCCTTCATGATCGGCTTGGGCATGAAAGTGGCGGTCTTGCCATAGTTCTGCGCCACCTGGTGGACAACATACTTGTAGACCTGCATCCGGTCGGCGGTCTGCACCAGGGTGCCGAAGGTCAGCCCCAGTTCGTGCTGCGCGGCGGCCACTTCGTGGTGGTGCTTGTCGCAGGGCAGGCCCATTTCGAGCATGGTGGCAACCATCTCGCCACGGATGTCGACCGCGCTGTCGACCGGGGCGACCGGGAAATAGCCGCCCTTGGCACGGGGACGGTGGGCCAGGTTGCCGCCGTCGTATTCCTTGTTGGTGTTGGTCGGCAGCTCGATGTCGTCGATGCTGAAGCCGTTGCCGTCATAGCCATCGTAGAAGCGCACGTCGTCGAACATGAAGAATTCGGCTTCGGGCCCGACATAGACGGTGTCACCGATCCCGGTGCTCTTGAGGAAGGCTTCGGCGCGCTTGGCGGTCGAGCGCGGGTCGCGGCCATAGAGGTCGCCCGTCGAAGGCTCGACGATGTCGCAGTTGATGATCAGCATCGGGGTGGCGCTGAACGGATCGACATAGACCGAATCCAGATCCGGCTTGAGGATCATGTCGCTCTCGTTGATCGCCTTCCAGCCCTCGATCGACGAACCGTCGAACATCAGGCCGTTTTCCAGCTCGTCTTCGCCCATCACCCCGGCGACCATGGTCAGGTGCTGCCACTTGCCCTTGGGATCGGTGAAACGCAGATCGACCCACTCGATCTCCTCGTCCTTGATCTGCTTGATGATGTCCGCTGCAGTGGCCATGTCACTTCCTTTGGCTCGCCCCCGGCCGGGGGCTGGTGTTGGGATGGGTTGGGGCCCCGGTGGATCCCGGGGCGGTGGATCAGATCGCCGCGCCGTCGCGTTCGCCGGTGCGGATGCGCAGCGCGCTTTCGACCGGGATGACGAAGATCTTGCCATCGCCGATGCGGCCGGTCTGGGCGGCATTGGCGATCGCCTCGACCACGCGCTCGGCAAGGGCATCGTCGACCACCACCTCAAGCTTCACCTTGGGGAGGAAATCGACCACGTATTCGGCGCCGCGATAAAGCTCG
>JAFECL010000015.1:14242-32426 GCA_018242165.1 Pseudomonadota bacterium | reverse complement strand
ACCTCGTCGAGCTTGAACGGCTTGATGATCGCCTCGATCTTTTTCACGTCGCCCTAATCCTTTTCGCGCCAAAAGCCGCCCCGCCATGGCGGGCGGCGTCGTGCGGATCCGCATGGCAACTCTTTATCAAGAATCGTGCCAGACCCATGGTTCTGCCCTAGGCCATGGGCGCGGCGCGGAAAAGGGCGGAATCGCAAGTTTTCGCTAGTTCGCTGGCGCTGCCGGCTAATTTTCCTGCCGCCTCAGGCACCAGCTCATGCCTGATTTTTCAGCAGCACTGCCTAAAAAACGGGCAGTCAGAGTGCCAGCCCGGCGGTCTCGGGCAGGCCGGCCATCAGGTTCAGGCTCTGCACCGCAGCCCCGCTGGCCCCCTTGCCGAGGTTGTCGAGCACCGCCACCAGCCGCGCCTGCGAGCCATCGCCGGCGGCGCAGACGTAGAGGTCCAGCCCGTCCCACGGCGCCATCGCGCGGCGCAGCAGCAGCTCGTCCGGCACCCCGTCGCGCACCCGCACCACCGCGCTGCCGGCGTAGAACCGGGCCAGTTCGGCGCGCAACGCGTCGGGGCCGGCGGCGCCCGGCATGGCGGCCAGCGGCAGCGGTACTTCCACCACCATGCCGCGATGCGCGGCGATCACCGCGGGCGCGAAGACCGGGGCATGGGCCAGCCCGGCCTGCGCCTGCATTTCGGGCAGGTGCTTGTGGCCCATCTGCAGGGCATAGTCGCGGAAGGCGATGTCGGTATCGGCGGCGAAGCGCTCGATCAGCGCCTTGCCCCCGCCCGAATAGCCCGAGACGGCGTTGACCGTATAGGGCCAGCTGGCCGGCAGCAGCCCCGCGCGAACCAGCGGGGCGATCAGGGCAAGAAAGCCGGTGGGATAGCACCCGGGGTTGGCCACCCGCATGGCCCCGGCCACCGCCGCGCGCCCGACCAGCTCGGGAAAGCCATAGGTCCAGCCCGGGGCCGCGCGGTGGGCGGTGCTGGCATCGATGATCCGCACTTTCGCGCCCTCGGCCATGGCCACCGCCTCGCACGCGGCATCATCATGCAGGCACAGCACGGCAAAATCGGCGGCGTGCAGCGCCTCCTTGCGCGCGGCGGGATCCTTGCGGCGGGCATCGTCGAGCGCGATCAGCGTGAATTCAGCCCGCCCGGCCAGCCGCTCGGCAATCTCCAGCCCGGTGGTGCCGGCGGCACCGTCGATGAAGACCGAATGGGTCACGCCGCCGGGGCCAGCATGGCCAGCGGCAGGTAGCCGACAAAACCGCCAAGGCCGGACACGCCGGCACTGGCCACGATGCCCCAGGCCCAGCCCCCGGCCATGTCGAGCACGTCGAAGCGGGCGCCGGCGGGCAGCTCTTCCAGCACTTTACCCGCCTCGTCGGGGGTGGCGCGCAGCGGGGTGGCGGCGCCCAGCTCATGGGCCATCGGCACCGCATAGTGCGGCACGAAGCAGCGGCCAGCGAGGGCAATATGCGCCAGGTCGCCGCGCACCGGCCAGTGCGCCGCGTCCAGCTTTTCCGCCGGGCTGGTCAGGGCCAGCAGGCCGGTGGGAATGGTGGCTTGAACCAAGGCTGCGCCCCCCGCGAACCGAAAGACCGGGCGATTAGCGGGGTCTGCCATTGCGATCAAGTTATCCGTACCGCGCCTTGACCAGCCCCCAGGCGGCGCGCAGGCCCAGCGCGTCACCACCCTTGGGCCGGCCGGGCTTGGCGCCCGGGCGCCAGGCAAAGGTGTCGAAATGGGCCCAGTCGGTGCCTTCGGGCACGAACCGGTCGAGGAACAGCGCGGCGGCCACCGCCCCGGCAAAGCCATTGCTGGGCGAATTGTTGAGATCGGCGATGTCGCTCTTCAGGTATTCGCGATAGCCGTCGTGCAGTGGCAAGCGCCACACCGGATCGTCCACCGCGCGCCCGGCTTCCTCCAGCGCGGCGGCGGTGGCGTCGTCACGCGCGAACATCGCCGGCAGGTCGGGGCCCAGCGCGACGCGGGCCGCGCCGGTCAGCGTGGCGAAATCGATCACCAGCGCCGGGCTCTCCTCGCCGGCGCGGGTCAGGGCATCGCCCAGCACCAGCCGCCCCTCGGCATCGGTATTGCCGATCTCCACCGTCAGGCCCGCCCGGCTGCGCAGCACGTCGCCGGGGCGGAAGGCCCCGCCCGAAACGGCATTCTCCACCGCCGGGATCAGCAGGTGCAGCCGCACCGGCAGCCCGGCGCCCATCACCAGCCTGGCCAGGGCGAGGGCATGTGCCGCGCCGCCCATGTCCTTCTTCATCAGCAGCATGGCGGACGAGGGCTTGAGATCGAGCCCGCCCGAATCAAAGCACACCCCCTTGCCGACAATCGCCAGGCGCGGGTGGGTGGCATCGCCCCATTCCAGCTCGATCATCCGCGGTGCCGCCTCGCGCGTGGCGGCGCGGCCAACCATGTGGACCATCGGGAACTGCTGCGCCAGCGCATCGCCCTTGGTCACCCGGACGACCGCCTTGTGCGGCCGGGCAACCTCTTCCACCGCCGCCTCCAGTTCGGCCGGGCCCATATCCTCGGCCGGGGTATTGACCAGATCGCGGACCAGCGCGGTCGCCGCCGCCTCGGCCAGCGCCGGGGTGATCGCCTTGGCGTGGCGGGTCAGCAGCAGGCGCGGGGCCAGATCCTCGGGCGGGGCGCGATAGCGGTCGAAGCGGTATTGCCCCAGCGCCCAGCCGAGCAGCGCGGGTGCCGCCTCCACCCCCTCGGCCCCGGCCAGGCGATAGGCACCGCCGGGCAGCACTTCGGCCAGCCGGGCCAGGCACCATGGGCCCAGCGCGCCGGCATCAGCCACGCCGGCCACCACCAGCCAGCCATCGCCATCGGCCAGCAGGGCGTGGCTGCCCGCCTCGCCCTTGAACTTCGCGGCGGCCAGCTGGGCGCGCTGCCCGGCGGGGCGCCCAGCCAGCCACTCGGTGAAACTTTCCTTGTCGACCAGATGGATCAGGGTGGCGGGCTGGCCGTGGTCGGGCTGGATCGTTGCGGATTTGTCAGTCATAAGTCCTCTCTAGCCGCAGCCCGGCGGCGAGCCGAGAGGAAAAAGATGCGCGCCCTTGCCCCCTTCGCCCTGCTGCTGCTGACCGTGGCCTGCAAACCGGCCGGCGGCCCGGCCCCGGCCCCCTCGGCCAGTGCTGCCGCCAGCGCCGCCCCGGTCGCGGTGGCCAGTGCTGCTGCCAGCGCCAGCGCCGGCACGGCCCGCGTGGTCAGCGAAAGCAGCGCCAGCTACACCTTCGCCTATGCCTATCCGGCGCCGGCCGCGGCGATCCCCGCGTTGAAGAGCTGGCTTGATGCCGATCTGGCCAAGGCGCGCAAGGAAGTGGCGAGCGAGGCGCAGGAAGGCAAGAAGGACGCCGCCGAGGCGGGCTATCCCTTCAACCCCCACAGCTCGGAAACCAAGTGGCAGGTGGTGACCGACCTGCCCGGCTGGCTCAGCCTTTCGGCGCTGACCTCGGGCTATTCGGGCGGGGCCCACGGCAATTACGGCTTCGTTGCGCTGCTGTGGGACAAGGGCGCCAACCAGCAGCGCGAGGTGACCAGCCTGTTCACTGCCAAGGCCGCACTGGCCCAGGCGCTGAAGGGCCCGTTCTGCGCTGAACTGAACCGCCAGCGCGCGAAAAAGCGCGGGGCGCCGATCGACCCGGCCAGTACCGACGAGTTCGACAAGTGCATCGACCCGACCGGCTCGACCCTGATTCTCGGCTCGTCCGACCACCAGCATTTCGACCGGATCGGGGTGCTGATCGGCCCCTACGAAGCCGGCTCCTACGCCGAGGGCAGTTACGAGGTGACCCTGCCGGTCACCCCGGCGGTGCTGGCAACGGTGAAGCCCCAGTTCAAGGCGGCCTTTGCGCTCAAACGCTAATCGCTCGCAAAAAAGCGGCAGCCACGCTATGGGGCAGGGCATGACCCAGTACCAGATCGTCACCGATGCCGACACCGTCCTGCGCGACGGCACCATCAAGCTCCACGGGCCGGAAGGCTTTGCCGGGATGCGCGCCGCCGGGCGGCTGGCGGCCGAGATCCTCGATGCACTGGTGCCCTTCGTCCAGCCCGGCGTCACCACCGGCCAGATCGACGATCTGGTGCGCGAGATGACGCTGGCCGGCGGCGCGGTGCCCGCGACGCTGGGCTATCGCGGCTATGCCCATTCGTGCTGCACCTCGCTCAACCACGTGATCTGCCACGGCATTCCGGGCGACAAGGTGCTGAAGGATGGCGACATCATCAACATCGACGTCACCCCGCTGCTGAACGGCTGGCACGGCGATTCCAGCCGGATGTACCTGGTGGGCGATGTGCCGCTGAAGGCCCGCCGGCTGGTCGAGGTGACCTACGAATGCCTGATGATCGGGATCGAGCAGGCCAAACCGGGCAAGCGGCTGGGTGACATCGGCGCGGCGATCCAGCGCCATGCCGAAGGGCATCGCTATGGCGTGGTGCGCGAATTCTGCGGCCACGGCCTCGGCCGGCTGTTCCACGACGCGCCCGAGGTGGTCCACGCCGGGGTGGCCGGCACCGGCCCCGAACTGCGCCCGGGCATGTTCTTCACCATCGAGCCGATGATCAACCTCGGCAAGCCCGGGGTGAAGATGCTGGAGGATGGCTGGACGGCAGTGAGCCGCGACCGCAGCCTTTCGGCCCAGTTCGAGCACTCGATCGGCATCACCGAGGATGGCTGTGAAGTATTTACAGCCAGCCCCAAGGGCCTGCACAAGCCGCCTTATTGAGGTTTCGCCGCAGGGCCTAACGCCCCGCCCGCACCGCCGCGCCGCCCGCAAACGGGGCAATCGCCACCAGCAGCAGGCTGGCCGCGCCGCATAGGGCGACGCCGCTGGTGCCGCCGCTGGCGAGGCTGCCCGCGCCGAAGATCAGGATCGGCACCGCCAGAGGGATCACCAGCAGGCCGGCGAGCGCCGCGCCGCCTTTGAGGCCAGCGGTGATCGCCGCGACCATTACCCCCAGCGCGGCCAGCCCCGGGGTGCCGGCCAGCAGGCCCAGCAGCAGGCTCTGCGTCATCTGGCCGTCCAGCCCCAGCAGCGCGGCGGCGGGCAGAGTGGCGAGCAGCAGCGCCGGGGCAAAGCTCAGCCAATGGGCCAGCACCCGGACCATGACCACCGCCTCTTCCGCCAGGCCCCGCAGCGCCCATTGGTCGAACATCCCCAGCTCAAGATCGGGCTCGATCAGCCGGTCGAGCGGGAGGATCGCCGCCAGCAGCGCCGCCACCCACACCACCCCGCCGCCAGCCCTTGCCAGCAGCCGGGCATCGGGCCCGACGGCAAAGGGAAACAGCATGGCGACCGCGAGGAAGAACAGCACCGGCAGCACCGCCCCGCCGCCACGCCGGGCCGAGAGCAACAGCGCCAGATCGCGCGCGAGCAGGCGGGCGAGGGCGCTCATTGCAGCGCCATTCCGGGGCTGAACCGCGCGAGATCGAGCCGCGCCATGCCGGGCAGGGCGAAGGCCTGGTGCGAGGCGACCACCGCGATCCCCCCGGCGGCACAATGTTCGGCAGTGATCGCTTCCACCATGGCCACCGCCGCGCTGTCGAGGCCGTTCAACGGCTCGTCGAGCAGCCAGATCGGCGCCTGCTGGCCCAGCAGCCGCGCCAGCGCCGCGCGCTTTTTCTGGCCTGTGGAGAGATAGCGCACCGGCACCTCCAGCAGCCCGGCCAGCCCCAGCCGTTCGGTCGGCCCGGCCAGATCCGCGCCGTCGATACCGGCCCAGAAGCCCAGCGCCCGGCCCAGCGGCCAATCGGGATCGAGCGCGGCGCGTTCGTCGACCAGCGCCACCGCGCCCTCGCGCGCCACCTCGCCAGCCCACGGCCGGGCCAGGCCGGCCAGAATGCGGATCAGGCTGCTCTTGCCTACGCCGTTGGGGCCGGTCAGGTGCAGCGCCATGCCCGGCACAAGCTCCAGCGACAGGCCGGCGAACAGCAGCCGGTCACCCCGGCGGCAGGCCAGATCATTCGCGGAAAGGCGCACTTGCATCGCCGCCAGCGATAGGGGAAGGAAGCGCGCCTGCCAAGGAGAGTGCCCGTGTCCATCCCCCGCCTGACTGATGCCGAAACCGCAGCCCTCCTGGCCGAGCTGCCCGGCTGGAACCTGCGCGATGATGGCCTGGCGATCACCCGCAGCTTCAAGTTCGCCGATTTCAACGCGGCTTTCGGCTTCATGACGCGGGTCGCGCTTTATGCCGACAAGGCCGATCACCACCCGGAGTGGTTCAACGTCTACAACCGGGTTGAGATCACCCTCACCACCCACGATGCCGGCGGCCTTTCGGCGCGCGACGCGGCGATGGCGCGGGTGATCGAGACTTACCTCTAGGCGATCAATGCCCGCCGCTGTCGCGGGCCAGCAGCCGGGTCCGCGATTGCTTGCGCATCATGCCGGGCAGCCAGCGGGCGACGAAGGCCATCCGCCCGGCGGTCTTGCCCACGGTGTTGTGCACCTTGTCACCATGCACCGCGTTCCACGCGATCTCGGCCACCTCGCTGACGGGGGTCAGTTCCAGGCCGGCTTCCAGCACCTGGGTGCGGATGTCCTGGTTGGTGTTCTGGCCGCTGGTGTGCTTGAGCAGCGGGGTATCGATGAAGCTGGGCATCAGGCTGGCGACCTTGATCCCGTCGGGGAACCATTCGGCATCCAGCGCCTCGGTCAGGCAGCGCACCCCGAACTTGGTCGCGCCATAGACCGAGATATTGGCCCCGCCATAGATCCCCGCCGCGCTGGCGGTGTTGAGCAGGCACGAACCGGGCGCGGCAGCCTTCAGGTAAGGGTAGGCCGCCTGCGCGCCGAACAGCACACCCTTCAGGTTGATGTCGAGGCAGCGCTCGATCTCGGCGGTGGTGTTTTCCGCCAGCGGGCCGCCCAGGGGGATCCCGGCATTGTTGAACATCACGTCGATCCGGCCGCCGGCGGCCTTGGCGCAATCGGCCAATGCCACGTCCCACGCCGCGCGATCGCGCACATCCAGCACATGGATCGAGCTTTGCCCCGCCGGTAGCAGCGCGGCCGTCTCGCGCATCCCGGCCTCGTTGACGTCGGCGATCCCGACGAACCAGCCTTCACGGGCGAACTTTTCCGCCACCGCCCGGCCAATGCCCGAGGCGCCGCCGGTGATGAAGATGCATTTGCGGGCCATGGCCGTCTCTCCCTTAACTTACAGTTGTGTCAATTGTAGCCGGCCCGGCGCTTTAGGCAAGGGCGCAAATGGGGTGCCTCAGCCGCCCAGCGCGTGGCGCACCAGCGGCCCCCAGCCGGGGGTGAAGAACAGCAGCGCCGCGCCGATCTGGGTCACCAGGATCAGCCCGGCGGCGGGCAGGAAGGCGGGGTGCAGCCGGCCGCGCGTGCGCCAGTCGTAGCCGGCCATCGCCGCCAGCATGATCCAGCTGGCCGGATAGCGGCGCATCAGCTGCCCGGCCCAGCCATCGCCCAGCAGTTGCGCGAATTCGTGCCCGACCCAGCGCGACCACCCGGTATCGAGCACCGCGATCATCGCCAGCAGCATCAGCCGCTTGTGCAGCCCGGGGCGGTCGGTCCGGGCCAGGGCCACGGCGGTAAAGACCACGAAGGGGATCACATGGCCCAGCTGGAAGGCCATGCCCGCCGGGTTGAAGGCGGGTTTGGCCAGCCGCGCCATGTCGGCGGTCCACATCGTGGCCAGCGCGCTGACCACCACCGCCAGCCAGCCGCCGATCAACCTGCCATGGCGGCGGTGGTCGGCCAGCCGCCCGTGCCGCACCTTCAGCGCCTGCCAGCTGAGCAGCAGCATCCAGCCCAGCGCCGAAGCGGCATGGAAGTGGGCGGCGATCACATAGCTGTGCCCCTCGGTCAGCGCCCGCAACATGTCGAGAATGAAGCCCGAGAGCAGGAAGAACCAGCACAGGGCGATGCCTACGGCCACCGCATCGCGGTCGGCCGGATGGTGTTCCTGGAACGTCGCCGTCTGGCTGATCATCGCCCGCTCTCCCCCGGTATTTTGCCGGGGAGCTTACAGCGCCGCGTTGTTATAGCAATGCCAGGTGAAGATCGCCGCCGCGCCACGGTGCGGGCGCCAGCCCTCGGCCAGCTCGCGGGTGCGTTTCTCGCTGGGCCGTTCGGGCAGGCCAAGGATCTTGTGGAGCCCGGCCTGCACCGCCAGGTCGCCCGCTGGCCAGATGTCGCCGCGCCCTTCGGCGAACAGCAGGTAGATCTCGGCCGACCAGCGCCCCACGCCCTTGATCCGGGTGAGCAGGGCAATCGCCTCCTCATCATCGGCGGGCAGGGCATGGAAATCCAGCTCGCCGGCCTCGACCAGCTCGCACAGGCTGCGGATATAGCCCTGTTTCTGGCGCGACAGGCCGCAGGCGCGCAGGGTGTCGAAATCGGCGGCGAGGATCGGCGCCGGGTCCATGGCTTCGCCCGCTACCCCCTCGAACTTGGCCCACATCGAGGCGGCGGCGGCCACGCTGACCTGCTGGCCGACGATGGTGCGCAGCAGGGTGGCATGGCCGCGTTCGCGAATCCGGGGTTCGGGATAGCCGGCGATCTCCAGCGCCCGGGCCATGCCCGCCTCGCGCGCGGCCAGCGCATCCAGCCCCGCGCGCAGCGCCTCGGCAGATATGCCCATTCGTGACTCTCCCGTACTGGCTGCGTTGCATTTTCGCCTTCCAGCGATTAGCAGCGCCCCCAAGCCGCGCAAGGCGGCAACTGAGCAAAGGGATTGCGGGCAATGACCAAGCTGGTGGTAGTCAATCGGGCGGGTGCGGAAACCGAGGTCGAGGCCAAGGATGGCCTGAACCTGATGGAAGCGATCCGCGACGCCGGTTTCGACGAGATGCTGGCGCTGTGCGGCGGCTGCTGCTCGTGCGCCACCTGCCACGTCTATGTCGACCCGGACTTCGCCGCCAGGCTCGCCCCGATGAGCGAGGACGAGAACGACCTGCTCGACAGCTCGGGCAGCCGCAACGCCAGCTCGCGCCTCGCCTGCCAGGTGGCGATCAGCCCCGACCTCGCCGGGATGCGGGTGGCGATCGCGCCGGAGGATTGAGCGGCTGAAGCTCGGCTTGGCCCCGGCCAACTGCAATTCGTTTGCGCGCCGCCGGGCGCGGGCCTAACCTTGCGGGCATGACCAAGGCCGCCGTGCAACGTTCCACGCTCGATCTGATCGGCAACACCCCGCTGGTGCTGCTCAAGGGCCCCAGCGCGGCTGCCGGCTGCGAGATCTGGGGCAAGTGCGAATTCGCCAACCCCGGCCAGTCGGTGAAAGACCGCGCCGCGCTGTGGATCGTCCGCGATGCGGAAGGCCGCGGCGCGCTGCAGCCGGGCGGGACCATCGTCGAGGGCACGGCGGGCAATACCGGGATCGGCCTCGCGCTGGTCGCCAATGCCCTGGGCTACAAGACGATCATCGTCATGCCCGAGACCCAGTCGCGCGAGAAGATGGACACCCTGCGCGCGCTGGGGGCCGAACTGGTGCTGGTGCCCGCCGCGCCGTTCAGCAACCCCGGGCATTTCGTTCACACCAGCCGGCGGCTGGCCGAGGAAACGCCGGGCGCGGTCTGGGCCAACCAGTTCGACAACGTCGCCAACCGCAAGGCCCATATCGAAAGCACCGCGCCCGAGATCTGGGCCCAGCTGGAAGGGCGGCTCGACGGTTTTACCTGCGCCGCCGGCACCGGCGGCACGATTGCCGGGGTGGGGCTGGGGCTAAAGGCCTTCGACGAGGGGATCCGCATCGCGCTGACCGACCCGCACGGCGCCGCGCTCTACAATTATTACGCCTGTGGCGAACTGCGCGCCGAGGGCAGCTCGGTGGCCGAGGGGATCGGGCAGGGGCGGATCACCGCCAACCTCGATGGCGCGCCGATCGACACCCAGTTCCGCATCAGCGATGGCGAAGGGATCGACTGGGTCCGCCGCCTGCTGGCCGAGGAAGGGCTGTGTCTGGGCCTCTCCAGCGGGATCAACGTCGCCGGCGCGGTCATGCTGGGGCGCCAGCTGGTGGCCGAGGGGCGCCCGGCCCCGCGCGTTGCCACGATCCTGTGCGACACCGGCTTTCGCTACCTCTCCACCCTGTTCAACCCCGAATGGCTGCGGGCCAAGGGCCTGCCGGTCTTCCCGTGGCTGGCCTGATCGGT
Source organism: Pseudomonadota bacterium (assembly GCA_018242165.1). GTDB lineage: Bacteria > Pseudomonadota > Alphaproteobacteria > Sphingomonadales > Sphingomonadaceae > Novosphingobium. The sequence goes on along the minus strand of JAFECL010000015.1, from coordinate 22,281 downwards.
TAGACTGGCGCCATGGCAGACCAGCCGCCCCCGGTGCCCCAGCATTTCGAGCCGCCCAGCCCCCGCGAACTGCGCGCCCAGGCGGTGCAGCGGTTGCAGGTCGGGCTGTTCGGGGTGGCGGTGATGCTGCTGGTGGTGGCGCTGGCCAATATCGTGATGGACCGCGCCCGCCAGGCCGATGCCGCCAGCGGGCTGGCGGTGGCCAGCCATGCCCCCAGCGCCGCCAGCCCGGCGCACAACGATCCGCTGGCCGATATCGGCGTGGCCCCCGCGCCCGACAGCGCCCGCCCGCGCCCGCGCCAGCCGGGGCATTGAACTTGCGCCACCTGCCCGCCGCCAGCCGGCAGGCCCAGCCATGGAAGAACGGCGGCGGCACCACCAGCACCGTTGCCGTCTGGCCCGAAGGGGCGGGGCTGGAGGCGATCGGCTGGCGCCTGTCGATCGCCGAAGTGGCCGAGGCCGGGCCCTTTTCGAGCTTTCCGGGGATTGACCGCCGGCTGGCAATGCTGGCCGGGCGGCTGGAACTGCGCTTTGCCGACCGCACCGCCACGCTCGATCCGGCCAGCCCGGCGCTGGCTTTTGCCGGGGACGAGCCGGTTAGCGGCCTACCCTACGGCGGGCTGGCCACCGATCTCAACCTGATGGTCGACCGGGCGCGGTTCACCGCCCGGCTCGAACCGGTGTCGGCCCCGGTGGATCTGCACGGCGACCCGCGCAGCCACCGGCTGCTGCTGGTTACCACCCCGGCCCCGGCGCAGGGCGGCCTGCCGGCGCTGGCCGCGCGCGATGCGCTGTGGCTGGCCCCGGGCACCACCGGGCACTGGCTGGTGCCGGCCCCCGGCTGGCTGGCGACGATCACCCCGCGCTAGACCCTACCCGCCGGCATCGCGGGAAAATGCGGGAGCGACTCGTTTCGCGCCGCCGTTCCACCATTCCCAACCCCCAAATTCGGCGATTCGTCCTGTGGGTAACCCTGTTCAGGGGCCGGCTGCCGGGCCATGCCGCAACCCCGATTTCCGCAGAAATTCATGAATTTCCCACTTAGTGGGGCAATTTCCCGCATTTGCCCTTCCATCCCCGTGAGCACTGCGGTAAGACACCCACATTCGGGGCTCTCCTAACCGCTTTGCCGGGCGGGTCAGGCCGGTGCGCGTCGCGCTGCCGGGCGGGGAGGGTGTGGGTAATTCGGGGTGCGTTTCGGGACGCGGGCGGGGTTTGGCGTGGAGGCTGGGCGCTCAGTCAGTTACAGCGGACAGGGCTTCTCGCTGAAAGGCGACAAGGAGCGCTTCGTGCTGCCCGCGCTGTTCCGCAAGGCGGTGCGCGAAAGCAGCCAGAACCGCAACGTGCTCGCCCTCGCCAAGCATGATCGCTGGCCCTGCCTGATTGGCTTCGGCCTTTCGCGCGTGGTCCAGCTCGAAGCCCAGCTTGACCGTGAAGAGGCGCTGGCCGCCCAGTCGGGCCGCGAATTCGACCGCGATCTGCGCGGTTTCCAGCTGTTCGATTTCACCGAAACCGGCTTCGACGATTCGGGCCGTTTCATCATTCCCGCCCACTTGCGCAAGCTGGGCCAGATCGACGGCGCGCTCTACCTCCAGGGCGCCGGGGCCTTCTTCACCCTGTGGTCGCCCGAGGTGCTGATGGCGCAGGAAGGACCGCAGTGGGCCAGCGCCCAGGCCGCCTGCGCCAGCCTGATCGAGGGCGGCAAGTGAGCGGCGCCCCGCACATCCCGGTGCTGCTCGACGAAGTGGTCGATGCGCTTGCCCCCGTGCTTGCCCCCGGCGCGGTGCTGGTCGATGCCACCTTCGGCGCGGGCGGCTATACCCGCCGCCTGCTCGATGCCGGGGCCACCGTCCACGCCTTCGATCGCGACCCCGATGCGATTGCGGCGGGCCGCCAGTGGCCCGAATGCGCCGGCAATCCGCCCCGGCTGGTGCTGCACCCGCGGCGCTTTTCGGAAATGGTCGCAGGGCTGGCCGGCGCCGGGGTGGCGCAGGTCGACGGGCTGGTGATGGACGTTGGCGTTTCCTCGATGCAGCTCGATCAGGCGGCACGCGGTTTCGCCTTCAGCCTCGATGGCCCGCTCGACATGCGGATGGAGCAGGCCGGCCCCAGCGCCGCCGATTTCCTCAACACCGCCGCCGAAGCCGAAATCGCCGACGTGCTGTACCTCTATGGCGAGGAGCGCCAGTCGCGCCGGGTGGCGCGGGCGATCGTGGCGGCCCGGCCGCTCGCCACCACCGGCGATCTGGCCGGGGTGGTGCGCCGCGCGCTGGGCCACAAGCCGGGCATGGCCAAGGATCCGGCCACCCGCAGCTTCCAGGCGATCCGCATCCATGTGAACGCCGAGCTGGACGAATTGCGCGCCGCGCTGGCCGCTGCGGAAACCCTGCTGCGCCCCGGCGGGCGGCTGGCGGTGGTCAGCTTCCACAGCCTTGAAGACCGCATCGTCAAGCAGTTCCTGCGCGAGGCCAGCGGCGCCACGGCGGGTGCCTCGCGCCACCTGCCGGCCAGCACCCAGGCCCCGGCAACCTTTGCCGAAGTGGCCAAGGCGGTGCGCCCCGGTGCCACCGAAACCGCTGCCAACCCGCGTGCCCGCTCGGCCACGCTGCGCGCGGCAACCCGCACGGCCATTCCGGCACGGAGGGCGGCATGAACCTGACCCGCGATCGCCTGAACCTGATCGGCTGGGCCGGCGCGGTGGCGCTGGCGCTGGTGCTGACCGTGGGGCTGACCCTGCGGGTCAATGCCACCAAGAGCCGGGTCAAGCTGGCCGAACGCCAGATCGTCGAGCTGAAGCGCGAAAAGCTGTTTCTCGAAACCGAGTTCGAAACCCGCGCCAACCAGCGCCAGCTGGCCGAACTGAACGCGGTCGATTTCGGCTATCGCGCCCCCACCGCCGGGCAATATGTCGAGGGCGAGCGCCAGCTGGCCGCGCTGGGCAAGCCGCGCGAGGCCACCGCCCCGGCGCCGATCCGCATGGCCCGGGCCGATGCCGCGGGCGACGGGCTGACCGATCGGGCCGCGCTGATCCCGGCGATGGTTTCGCCGCTGACCGGCCATTTCGCCGCCGAGGCGCAGGCCGCCACCCCGCCGGGGCGCAAGCCGGTTTCGGCCAGCACCCTGCGTGACCGGCTCAGCCGGGTCGAGCCCCACGCCCGCACGGTGCGCGAATGAGCGCGACGCTCAGCCCCGGGCTGCCCTTTGGCCGCCCCGCCCAGTCGGCCGGCGGCGCGGTGGTGCCGATCGGCGCCGGGCGCGGTGCTGCCAGCCAGCCGGCCCCCACCGCCTTTACCCCGCCGCTCTCCGCCGTGGTCTCGACCAGCCGGATCGAGGTGGTCAACACCCGCCGCAAGGCCAGCACCCTGGCCCGCCTGCGCGCGCGGGTGGTGCGGCGCGGCTTCCTGGCCGTGGCGGTGATCGCGCTGGCCCAGATCGTCCACCTCGGCCTGTCGGGGCAGGGCCCGCGCGACCTGTCGATGGACGAGGCGCTGCGCCCCGAACGCGGCGAGATCGTCGATCGCAACGGCCTGCCGCTGGCCCGCGCCTTCCCGGCCTATGCGCTGTGGTTCAACCCCCATGCGCTGGGCGATGGCCCGGCGCTGGTGAAGAGCCCGGCCGAGGTTGCCGCCGCGCTGGTCCGGATCTTTCCCGATGAAAACCTCGCCCGGCTGACCGCGCGGCTGGCCTCGGGCCAGCCCGGCTATCTGCGCCGCCGGATCCTGCCCGAAGATGCCAACCGGATCCACGCGCTGGGCGAACCGGCGCTGGAATTCCCGCGCGAGACCGAGCGGTTCTATCCGCAGGGGGCGATGGGTGCCCACGTGCTGGGCTATGTCGATGCCGCCGGCCACGGTCAGGTCGGGATGGAACAGGTGCTCAACCAGCGGCTGCTCGATCCGGCCAGCCGGGGGGCGCCCTCGATGCTGGCGCTCGATGCGCGGGTGCAGGGCGCGCTGGAAGACGAGTTGCTGCGCGGCATGGGCGAGACGCAGGCGCTGGGCGCCGGCGGGATCGTGCTCGATGTCGATACCGGCGAAGTGCTGGCGCTGGCCTCGCTGCCCAGCTTCAACCCCAACCTGATCGATCAGGCCGGGGCAGCCAACATCTTCAACCGGATGACCAACCAGGTCTATGAACTGGGTTCGGTGTTCAAGCCGCTGACCGTCGCCACCGCGATCGACGCCGGCACCGTGGCCGACATGGCGCGGCGCTATCCCGCCGGGGCCGAGCGCGAGGTGGCCCATCATCTGGTCCACGATCACAAGAATTTCGGTGCCAGCCTCAACATTCCCGAGGCGCTGATCCATTCCTCGAACATCGTCATGGCGCAGGTGGGCGAGGAACTGGGCGGGGCCCGGCTGCAGGCGACGATGCAGGCGCTGGGGATGAACCACCGCCCGGTGATCGAACTGCCCGCCAAGGGTGCGCCGCTGTGGCCGCACGGGCCATGGTCGGCGGTGACCACCAGCACTGTCGCCTATGGTCACGGCCTGTCGGTCACCCCGCTGCATGTTGCCAGCGCCTATGCCGCGCTGGTCAACGGCGGGGTCTGGCACCCGGCCACGCTGCGCAAGGTGGCGCCGGGCGAGCAGGTGCCCGGCCGCCGGATCTGGAGCGCGGCGACCAGCGCGCGGATGCGGCAATTGCTGCGGGTGATCGTCAAGGTCGGCACGGGCAAGATCGCCGATGCCGCCGGCTATCGCGTCGGCGGCAAGACCGGCACCGCCGAGGTGGCGGACAAGGCCGGCTATCACAAGGAACGCGTGGTGACGACCTTCGCCGCCGCCTTCCCGATGGACCGCCCGCGCTATGTCGTGCTGGTGACGATGGACGAACCCCACGCCAATCAGGCCACCAGCTTCCAGCGCACCGCCGCCTACAATGCCGCCCCGGTGGTGGGCCGGGTGGTGCCGCGGATCGGCCCCCTGCTGGGGATCATGCCCGATGCCAGCCGCGACATCGACATTACCGATATCGCCCCGCTGATCGCCAGCGGGGAAGGGGAATGAAGCTCGAGGCGATCCTCGCCGGAACCGGGCTGGAGCCTGCTGGCGCGGCGGCGGCAACCACTAACGTCACCGGCTTTGCCATCGACCATCGCAAGGTTGCCCCCGGCAACGTGTTCGGCGCCTTTCCCGGCACCCGCGTCAATGGCGAGGATTTCATCGCCGCCGCGGTCGCCGCCGGGGCGGTGGCGGTGGTTGCCCGGCCCGAGACCAGGGTCGAGGGCGCGCTGCACCTCGCCGACCCCCAGCCGCGCCGGCTGTTCGCCCGGCTGGCCGCGCGGTTCTTCCAGCCGGTGCCGGCAACCGTGGTGGCGGTGACGGGCACCAACGGCAAGACCAGCACCGTCGAGATGACCCGCCAGCTTTGGCGGATGGCCGGCGAACGCGCCGCGAGTATCGGCACGCTGGGTGTGACCACCCCGGACGAGACCGTCTCGACCGGCCTCACCACCCCCGACATCGTCACCTTCCTCGCCAACATGACCGGCCTCGCCCGCGAAGGGGTCAGCCATGTCGCCTACGAGGCATCGAGCCACGGGCTCGACCAGTATCGCAACGAAGGGCTGGCGGTGGCCGCCGGGGCCTTCACCAATTTGAGCCGCGACCATCTCGACTACCATGCCGACATGGAGGCCTATTTCGCCGCCAAGATGCGGCTGTTCGACGAAGTGGTCTCGGACGGCGGTGCGGCGGTGGTCTGGGCCGATGACGCGTGGAGCGCGCGGGCCATCGACCATGCCCGCGCGCGCGGCCTGCGCCTGATCACCGTGGGGCAGGGGGGCGAAACGCTGCGGCTGGTTTCGCGCAGCCCCGGCAACCTCGGGCAGGTGCTGGAAATCGCGCACGACGGCGTCACCCGCAAGATCAACCTGCCGCTGATCGGCGCCTATCAGGCGGCCAATGCGCTGGTCGCCGCCGGCCTCGTGCTGGCCACCGGCGGCAGCGCCGCGCAGGTGTTCGATGGCCTGGCGCGGTTGCAGCCGGTGCGCGGCCGGCTGGAACGCGCCGCGCTCAACCGTGCCGGGGCCCCGGCCTATGTCGACTATGCCCATACCCCCGACGCGCTGGAGGCCGCGCTGGCCGCGCTGCGCCCGCACTGCACCGGGCGGTTGATCGTGGTGTTTGGTGCGGGCGGGGACCGCGATCAGGGCAAGCGCGCCGAGATGGGCCGCGTTGCGGCGCGCGATGCCGATCAGGTGATCGTGACCGATGACAATCCGCGCGGCGAGGATCCGGCCGAGATCCGCCGCATGGTGCTGGAAGGGGCGCCGGGGGCCAGCGAGATCGGCGACCGCCGCGCGGCGATCGCCGCCGCGCTGGCCGGCGCCGGGGCGGGCGACGTGGTGCTGATCGCCGGCAAGGGCCACGAACAGGGCCAGATCGTGGGGCGCGGCGACGCGGCCCGGGTGCTGCCCTTCGACGATGTGCAGGTGGCGCGTGAATGCGCCGGTGGGGAGATGGCCTGATGGCGGGCAATGTGCTGCGGGTGATGGAATGGCCGGTGCTGGCCGAGGACACGGCGCCGATGGCGCTGTGGTCGGCGGCCGAGATCGCGGCGGCCACCGGCGGTACGGCCAGCGGTGATTTCCTCTGCAACCACGTCGCCACCGACTCGCGCGAGGTGGTCGATGGCACGCTGTTCTTCGCCCTGCAGGGCGAGGCGATGGATGGCCACCGTTTCGTCGAGGCGGCCTTTGCCGCCGGGGCCAGCGCCTGCGTGGTCGATCGCCCGGTCGATGGCCCGCACGTGCTGGTGGACGATACCTTCGCCGCGCTGCAGGCGCTGGCCCGCGCGGCGCGCGCGCGCAGCGAGGCCAGGGTGATCGGCGTGACCGGCTCGGTCGGCAAGACCAGCGTGAAAGAGGCGATCTGGGCTGCGCTCGATCGCGCCAGCCGGGGCAAGGCGCACCGCAGCCTGAAGAGCTACAACAACCACGTCGGCGTTCCGCTCAGCCTCGCCCGCCTGCCGGCGCGCGATACCTATGGCGTGTTCGAGATGGGGATGAACCATAAGGGCGAGATCGCCGCGCTGAGCCCGCAGGTGCGCCCCCACGTCGCGCTGATCACCACGATTGCCGCCGCGCATATCGAGAACCTGGGCAGCATGGAGGCGATTGCCGCCGCCAAGGCCGAGATCTTCACGGGGCTCGAGCCCGGCGGGGTGGCGATCATCCCGGCCGACAGCCCGTGGCACGATCAGCTGGCCGAGGCCGCCCGTGCGGCCGGCGCCAGCATCGTCTCGTTCGGCAAGGCCGCCGGGGCCGATGTCCGCCTGCTCGATGCGGTGGCGGCGCCGGGCGGCGGCTCGCTCGTCACCATCGACATGGGCGACCGGCGGCTGTGCTATACCGTGGCGGCGCCGGGCGAACACAATGTGGTCAATTCGCTGGGGGTGATGGCGGCGGTGCGCGCGGTGGGCGCCGATCTGGGCGCGGCCGGCCTGGCGCTGGCCGAAATGGCCGGGATGGCCGGGCGCGGCCTGCGGCTCGAGGTGGCGGCGGCTGGCGGCCCGGCGCTGGTGATCGACGAAAGCTACAATGCCAACCCGGCCTCGATGCGCGCCACCCTCGCCAATCTGGCGCAGACCCCGGCCAAACGGCGGATCGCGGTGCTGGGGGCGATGAAGGAACTGGGCGATTTCGGCCCCGGGCTGCACGCCGCGCTGGCCGAGCCGCTGCTGGCGGCAAAGCCCGATTTCGTGCTGCTGGTCGGCCCGGAAATGGCCGCGCTTGCCGCCGAACTGGGGAAAGCCGGGTCGGCTGCGCTTGGCGCGGTGCCGCCCTTCGCCCATTGCCCTGACAGTGCCGCCGCCTTGGCCGCGCTGCAGGCCTTCGGGCTGCGGGCGGGCGATGCGGTGCTGGTCAAGGGTTCGAATTCGGTGGGTCTGGGGCGGCTGGTGGCCGCGCTTGCCGCCGCATAGATAAGGTCGCCTATGCTCTATCTGATCGCCAACTGGCTGCATTTCCCCGGGGTGGCGAACCTGATCCGCTATCAGAGCTTTCGCGCCGGCGCCGCGCTGATGACCGCGCTGGC